>JAFDDR010000027.1 GCA_019310785.1 Deltaproteobacteria bacterium | reverse complement strand
TCTCTTCAAAATATTAACAAGCTATTGTCTCAGGTGCGCGTTCGCCCTCATTTCAAAGATGGGAGAGAAGATGGATTAGAGGTTACACAGATCAAGAGAGATTCCTTTTTTGCCGGTTTAGGCTTGAAGAACGGGGACATTATTCAAAAAATAAATAACAAACCCATTAAAAGCCCGGATGATGTAATGATTTTTTATAATAGACTAAAATCAGGGTCTCGTGTCTCAATTGCAATAACCCGGGGACAAAAATCGAAAACAATTAAATATAGGTTCAGATAAGCCCGTGTACAGTTCTTTCTTTGGCTTCAAAGAATATTACCATAACAGGCGGTATTGGTACGGGTAAGACTACCCTTTGCCGTGCGTTCCTGAGCCGTTTAAATGCCTCGACCAAAAGCGCACTGATATTTAACTCATTTATCTCGGATAGGGAACTATTGGAGACCATAAATCAGGAATTTGGCATTGGGATGAATCCGTCAGACAAAAGCAAAAAGGATTATGTTGATGCTCTCAATGATTTCTTGCTTGCTACCTTCAGTGGGGGCGGCAATGCGGTACTCTTGTTAGATGAAGCTCAAAATCTTTCGCCTACAGTCCTTGAGCAGATACGGATGCTTTAACCTGGAAACGGAAAGGGAAAAGCTGATTCAGATTGTTCTTGTGGGGCAACCCGAACTAAGAGATATTCTTGTCACTCCGTCCCTAAAGCAGTTGGATGAACGTATTACGGTACGATATCATCTGAAGCCTTTGGATCGCAAGGATATAAAGGCATATGTGGCACATCGTCTTGTAGTTGCAGGCAGCCGGGGAGATCTTAGGTTTACAGACGATGCATTTGAAAAAATCTATGCATACTCCAATGGGAATCCGAGACGGATTAATGCCGTGTGTGACAGGGCGCTCCTCATCGCGTACACCAAGGAAACCAGAGACATAACGAAAAAATTGATTGGGAGTGCCGTTCAGGATATCCGTGGAAATTTACAGGCCGACCCCCTTGTATCCGGTTCGTCCGGTAAATGGATCAGACCGGTTATTCTTATAATTTTAATAGCTATTGCCGCGGCCTTAGCCGGATGGAACTTCAGGGGTGTCATTTTCGACCTGCCTCCAGTTGTTCAAAAGAGTGCCGTTGTAAAATCCGTGAATACCCTTTCCGTTTATCCTGAGTCCGGCAAGAAGACTGCGGATTTATTTCTCGATGACAAAAAAAGCATTTCAACTCTCTATGACCTTTTCAGTATTATGAAAGGCGAAAACGCTTATGATTCGAATCAGACTCATTTAGGCCTGGTAGAATTCAATATTGGACCTGAATACTATGTGATGTTTAAAAAACCTTTTAGGGTAAGCGTATCCGGATTACCAGACTCTTCCTCACCGGCCCGGACCTATCTCCTGATCCGCAAAGCAACAGATGACGGCCCCATAGCTATAGATGCAGAGGGCAATGAACGGCAGGTTATGAGAAGTTTTATTCTGGACCACTGGGGAAGAAATGTTTCGTGGGTATATCCGTTCAAAGATATCAGCAGCCCTTTGGTTGAAGGGGCTAATGGCCCGGATGTCGTAAATGTTCAGAAGGTACTGCATGAGATAGGATATCTCGTAAAAAACACAGGGATTTATGATAAGTCAACGTCCGAACAAGTTTCCAGGTTTCAAAGGGATTTCGGTTTATTGGCAGATGGTGTTGTTGGTCCCAGGACCAGGGCCTTATTGTATCAGTTTGAGGGGAAGTGAGGTTATTAAGGGCGGTAATGAGCTATATAAATGAGGCATTGAAAAAGGCTCAAAAACGGAGAGAAACAAATTATCAGGAATATAGCGGGGTTATTTCACGCCCCGCAAGAAATGGGAAGTTTTTCCCGCGGCATTCGGTTTTGTGGATTTCTGTGATTTTTATTTCCATTTTGTTTGCCTTTGCCGTTTACTCATGGTTGGATACTAAGGATCCAGCGAATACGTCAAAACCCGAACATAAACGCAAAGAGTCTGCAGTAATCGCTCAACGCAAATCAGTTGTTGATCCAAAAAAAATGTTTGACAAGGCCAGGCTTTTTCATAAGAGTGGCAGGCTGAGGGATGCAAAGAGGCTGTATCAGGAAACACTAAGATTAGACCCGGGTTATGTGGATGCATTGAACAACTTAGGGGTCATATTTATTCATGACAGGAATTTCAGCGCGGCACGCAGAAGCTTTGAAAAGGCCATCCGGTTAGAACCCGGGAATGTGGATCCCTATTATAATCTGGCGTGTGTCTGTGCCGCCGGGGATGAGAGAGAAAAGAGCCTGACCTATCTGAAAAAGGCTGTCTCGTTGGACAAGTCAGCCATTGACTGGGCCCGGAAAGACACCGATCTTCAAAGGCTGCGAGGGTTGTCCGAGTTTGACAAAATAACAGGCAACAAAAAAAGCAGGTAGAGTATGGACAAAAAGACCGGGAATAATGTTAGAAAAAGTTTTGTAAAGTGCGCTCTTTTTTTTCTGTGTTTAGGATTCTGTTTGGTTACGGACAATTTTGAGGTCCGGGGAGCCCGGGTCACAGGGGAAAATGGCGTAATACCTGTTGCTCCCGAGTCAGAGAAAAAAAGCCGTAGGCCTGCCAAAGTAAAGTCTCCCCAAAGCACCCCCTCTTATAAAATGCCTGCCCGGAGAAATAAAGCCCTTAAAAGAAAGACATCCGATAAGTACCAGGGACTTGCGCATTAATTTTGACAACGTGGCCATCAATATCTTTATCAGATTTATCAGCGAGCTTACCGGGAAAAATTTTGTAATTGATAAGGCGATTCGTGGAAAAGTGACCATCATTTCCCCAACGAAAATAACCGTAGCCGAGGCATATAAAGTATTTGAATCGGTACTTGAGGTGAACGGCTATACCACGGTGCCTGCGGGGAGTATCATAAAGATCGTTCCGTCGGTTTCGGCCCGGTCCAAGGATATTGAGACACGGCTCAAAAGGGAGATCTCCATCCGGCAAGACACGCTGGTAACACAGTTGATACCTCTTAAATATGCTGATCCCGACCGCCTGAAGAAAGTCTTTACCCCTCTTATTTCCAAAACCAGTGTGGTCGTCTCCTATCCCCCTACGGGCATGTTGATTGTGACGGACGTCCTTTCTAATATCAACCGGTTGCTCCGCATCATAGAGGTAATTGATGTGGAGGGTATTGGTGAAGAAATAACGGTCATACCCATTGAACATGCCACGGCATCCGGCATGGCAAAATCGCTGAACAGCATTTTTCAAAGGAGAGGAGGGAAAGCCAAAAAGGGCGTGGCCGGACCGCCCGTTATCAGGATTGTCCCGGATGAAAGGACAAATGCCCTGATCATATTAGCATCTGAAGACGATACCTTAAGGGTGAGACAACTGATCGACCTGTTAGATAAGGAGACTCCGAGGGGTGAGGGGGACATCCGCGTCTTTTATCTCCAGAATGCCAATGCCGAGGACTTAGCCAAAGTCCTGATGTCCATTCCTTCCAAAGGGACAAAGGGCGCCAGAAAGGGAAAGGCCCCGGTAGTGTCCAAAGAGGTCCAGATCGTTGCTGACAAGGCCACCAATTCCTTAGTCATAACATCGAACAAGGAAGACTACCTTGTTCTTGAAGACGTCATCAAAAAGCTCGATATCCCGAGACGAATGGTCTATATCGAGGCCCTGATAATGGAAGTGAGTACGAACAAAAAATTTGAGCTTGGCGTGAGGTGGAATGCCTTTGAAGATAGGGGCAGTCATGACGGCAGGACGATCGGTGCTTTTGGAGGTTCTATTCCGGGAGATGTTTTGTCTAAAGTGGCAACCGGATTTTCCTTAGGTGTGATCGGCAAGATCATTGACATTGATGGTACGAAATTTCCTACCTTATCGGCAGTAATACGGGCCTACCAGAGTGACAGTGATGTGCAGATTCTGTCAACTCCCCAGATTATGACTACCAATAATGAAGAGGCCGAGATCGTGGTTGCAGAAAATCGCCCTTTTCTGACAAGCCAGCAGCGAACGGAGGGAAACCTGGATTACAGTAACTACGAATTCAAGGACGTAGGGATTACCCTCAGGATTACCCCACAGATTAACCGGGAAAGGTTTGTGCGGCTGAAGATCTTCCAGGAGGTATCCAAGGTGTCAAAAGAGCCTGCTGCCGTGGGACTCCTTACTACACTGAAACGTACGGCCAAGACCACGGTGATTATCAAGGATGGGCATACCATAGTCATTGGGGGTCTTATTGAAAAAATAGGTCCCTTTTTTAGGTGACATTCCTATATTAGGCTGGCTTTTCAGGTCCAACTCCAGGACCGGAGATAAAACCAACCTCTTCATATTCCTGACGCCCCATATCATTGAAAATCCAACCGAGGCAGCAGAAGTGTATAAGGAAAAGAAAGAACAGATAGATACTATCAAGGAGGGTGGTATAAAGATGTACAAAGGCCCTTCAAAAACAGCCCCCGTGCAAATCCTTGAACCGGACGAACTTTAGACCGGTACTGAGGGTTCATAGGTTCAGGGTTCAACGTTCAGGGTTAAGGACAAAAAGGCATTGAAAACCCGAAGTCCTCGTTAAAAATGCTGTAGGCGTTCACAGGTTCACAGGTTCAAAGGTTGTAACCCTTGAACGGTGAACCCTGAACCTCTGAACGGCTATTTACGAGGTTATCAAATATGAGTCACAGGCTAATCGGTGAGATATTGATTGAGACTTGCGGCCTTTCCGAAGAAGCCCTCGGAGAGGCGCTCAAGGTTCAGGATGAGAAAGGAGGCAGGCTCGGAGCGATATTGATTCGTCAAAAGGCCATATCAGAGGCCGATCTCACAAAGGCCCTCAGCATACAGTTTGATATTCCTTTTTCATCAACCCTGCCCTTGGAGGGCTTGAAGACCGATTTTACTGAAAAGGTTTCCATCCAGTTTCTCAAGAAATACAAGATGGTACCCGTTATCACGCCCAATGGGGCATCCATCGCCCTCAGTGACCCGCTTCTCTTTCAACCATTGGATGACCTTTGCCTGCTTCTGGGTGGTGACGGGATGGAGACTGTACTTGTGCCCCCTGCAGCAGTCCAGTCAGTTATCAATTTCGCCTATGACATGACCCGCGATTCAGCGGAACAGGTCATAGAGGGTATGCATGAGGAAGACACCGATTTAATCCTGTCTGAGATTGAAGACATAGGCGATCTTCTGGACGATACCAGCGATGCGCCCATTATTAAACTGGTCAATCTGATGTTGTCCCAGGCAGTAAAAGATCGCGCCAGTGACATTCATGTGGAGCCGTCTCAAAACAGGGTTAAGATTCGTTATCGTGTGGACGGCATTCTGTACGATAAACTTGCTCCGCCCAAGCATGTTCAATCAACTCTTATATCCCGTATAAAGATTATGGCTAAAATGAACATCGCGGAAAAGAGACTTCCCCAGGACGGCCGGATAGAGATTAAAATCGGGGACAAGAACATCGATATTCGTGTTTCTACCATTCCCACCGCTTTTGGTGAGAGGGTGGTTATGCGGTTGCTTGACAAGACCAATGTCTTACTTACGGTATTGGATCTGGGTATGCCTGAGGACCGGTTAAAAGAATTTGACAAACTCATACGATCTGCATATGGCATTATTCTGGTCACCGGTCCTACGGGGAGCGGAAAGACCACAACCCTCTATGCCGCCCTTTCAACCATCAACACAACGGATATCAATATTATCACCATAGAGGACCCAATTGAATACCAGATCGAAGGGATCGGCCAGATTCAGGTAAATCCCAAAATAGATCTCACCTTTGCCAATGGTTTGCGCTCAATAGTACGTCAGGACCCGGATGTTATCCTTGTGGGGGAGGTAAGGGACCTGGAAACCGCAGAGATTGCCATACAGTCTGCCCTGACAGGCCACCTGGTGTTTTCCACCCTTCATACAAACGATTCGGCCAGCGCTGTGACACGTCTTATCGATATGGGAATAGAACATTTTCTTGTAACGTCGTCGGTAGTTGCCATATTGGCCCAGAGATTGGTGCGCGTTATTTGCAGTCATTGTAAGGAGGAATATGTCCCCGATGAAGAGTCACTGCAAAATATCGGGCTTAATCCCAAGACAGTTGCAGGAAAAAAAATATACCGGGGACGAGGCTGCCCCTTATGTCTGGATACGGGATACAGGGGACGAACCGGTATATTTGAACTCATGATCTTAGATGATAACCTCAAGCATCTCATTTTAAAGACCTCCGATGCCAATGTCATCAAACACAGGGCTGTTGAACAGGGGATGGTCACCCTGCAGCAGAATGGGGCACAAAAGGTTTTAGATGGTATTACAACCATCGAAGAGGTCTTTAGAATTACTTATCACTAAGAGCGAATCCTGACTTGTAAAACTACGTCCTCCTGACGTGGTTTTTTTACTTTTAGGCCTTTGAAAGAAAGGGGCGCACGTGAAGAGCACAGAACCGGATAAGGCAATTAAATTCAGCCTTGTTATTCCATGCTTCAATGAGGAAAAGACACTTAAGAGGTGTGTTGAGAAGGTGTTGGAAATTGCGGATGAGTCTTTGTCTCTTTAGGTTATTATTGTAATGATTGTTCCTCTGAACACCTACATCTAATAAAGGAGTAAAGCATTGAATCATTTAATCGCGCCCCATGGGGGAGAACTTGTAAATTTGATTGTAGATGAAGAGCGAAAGAATGTGCTGAAGGATCTTTCCCTTCATATTCCATCCATTACCTTGTCAGAAGTGCAGTTATGCGATCTGGAACTCCTGATGAACGGCGGCTTTTCACCGCTAACAGGATTCATGACACAAACGAATTACGAGTCTGTGCTTGACAGGATGTGCCTTCAAGAAGGAAGCCTGTGGCCAATTCCGGTTTGCCTGGATGTAAGCGAGATTGAGGCATCGCGATTAGAGTCAGGTCAGTCTGTGGCGCTTCGGGATCCCGAAGGCTTTATGTTGGCAGTGATGCACATCGAGGAGATATGGCCTATTGACAAGAAAAGGGAGGCCCGGGAGATTTATAACACCACTGACACGACACATCCGGGGGTGGATTACCTTTTCCACCATACGGGTACTCATTATGTGGGCGGCAGGATTGAAGGAATAAATATGCCTCTTCATTTTGACTTCAAACATCTCCGTCTCACACCCCTTGAGGTGAGAGCCGGTTGTGCCAAATTGGGATGGCGCCGCATGGTGGGCTTTCAGACCCGTAATCCCCTTCACCGTGCCCAGTTCGAGGTGACGCTCAGGGCCATGAGAGAGGCAAAGGCCAATCTTCTTCTGCAACCGGTGGTAGGCCGAACCAAGCCCGGTGATATTGATTATTATACTCGTGTTCGGTGCTATCAGGCAGCAAGCAGGCATTATCCGCCCAATATGATGCTTCTGTCTCTGTTGCCGTTAGCCATGCGAATGGCAGGACCTCGTGAAGCCGTGTGGCATGCCTTGATTCGTAAGAACTACGGATGCACTCATTTTATTGTTGGCCGGGACCATGCGGGTCCGGGGCTTGACAAAAAGGAAATGCCTTTTTATGAGCCATATGCGGCACAGGAACTCTTAAATGAGTACCAGGATGAGATCGGCATAAAGATTATCCCCTTTAAAGAGATGGTTTATGTGCCGGACAGGGATAAATACTCTCCTAAGAGTGAAATATCAGATGATGAAGTTATAAAAGCCCTTTCGGGCACTGAACTCAGGGTTTTGTTACGTTCCGGACTTGAAATCCCGGAGTGGTTTACATTCCCCGAGGTGGTTGAAGAACTCAGGACCGCATATCCGCCAAGACACAAGCAAGGTTTTACCGTCTTCTTCACAGGATTATCCGGGTCAGGGAAATCCACTATCGCACAGGTATTACTCTCAAGGTTTTTAGAGATGGGAGACCGGCCCGTAACCCTTTTGGATGGTGATATTGTCCGAAGGCATCTTTCAAGCGAACTTGGGTTTTCCAAGGAACACAGGGATATTAATGTGCGCCGCATAGGATTTGTGGCAAGTGAAATTACAAAAAACAGGGGGATTGCCATATGCGCCCCTATCGCTCCCTACAGGTTATCGAGAAGGCAGATCCGGGAGATGATAGAGGCTTACGGTGGTTTTATCGAGGTGCATGCGGCTACGCCGCTTAGTATATGTGAACAGCGGGATCGTAAAGGTATTTATGCAAAAGCCAGGGCCGGCCTGATCAAGGGATTTACGGGAATTGATGATCCCTATGAGTCTCCCGAAAAGGCAGAGGTAAGTGTGGATACGACAGACATGACCCCGGATGAGGCTGCCCAGGAAGTGCTGCTCGAATTGCAAAGGCAGGGGTATATAATATAGTAAGGATTGATGGGTTCAGGGGTCAAGGGTTCACGGTTTGAGGTTAAAAAACGATGAACATAGACCAGTATGAAGATAAGGCAACCAACCGTGAACCTTGAACCGTGAACCTGACAACCTGAGTTACAATCGCGAAGCGATTTTATTGCTTGATAAGAGATTGAAAGTGTTTAAATTTAAGTCATACGAATATTGTTTTGGTGTGCCAAATTTAAAAAGGAGCCTCGAGTATTTTGGATCATCCGGCAAATGAGTACCGCGAAACTGTTCAGATATGAAGTTGGCGGATGGGAAGGTTGAAGCAGCCTTTTCTTCGATTCCGAGCTTCTCGGCCTGGTGATTTCAGGCAGTTATGGGCGGGTGAAGCCTCCCCCCTCCGCTGTTCTCCTCCGCTCCTTGGGAGCGTCGGAGTCAGGGGGTCCCCCATCCCATAACAACCTGAAATCACGAAGGCCTTCCAGCAGTCACTACGAAAAGACCGCCTCAACCTTCAACCTCGCTATCACGTGTTGTCTTTAGGTGTACTCATTAACCGGATGAACCAGTATTTTCCAATAGCGAAAATACCGTATTCTATAACGGAATAAGATAAAGTCTGTTAATTACAAGTATTTTGGCAATAAAATGTCGAGAATAGGCCATGGAAAATAATAATTATTTTGAAAAACTGAATTTTAAGGCATTGATAGAGGCGGACGGGAACGACCGGATTCAAGACAGGCTCAATATCACGGATGTTTTTTTGGGCACGGAAGAACACATTACCCTTGAGCAGATGTATCGTCTTTTGAGAGAAGAGGGGTATGATTATGATCCTGAATTTGTCAGGCAGTGTATGAAGCGAATGGTGGATCTCGGGTTTGCGCAGAAGGAACAGTTTGAAAGCCAACCGGTACGCTATGAGCACCGCCATCTGGGAAGGCATCATGATCACCTTATCTGTACCAAATGCGGCAAAATCGAGGAATTTGCAAACGAGGACATGGAGAGGCTGCAATTAAAGATCGCAGCCGAGCGGGGGTTTCATATGCTCCAGCACAGGATGGAGATTTATGGCCTCTGTTCCGAATGCTTAGCCCAGAGGAGACCGCTGATGCCCTTAGCCATGGCTAAAAACGGGGAAAGAGTTGTCGTAAAGGAGATGGCCGGTGGGAGGAGCGCCCGGACCAGGCTGGCGGACATGGGCCTTCGCACCGGTGATCATATTGAGATTATCAATAATAACGGCATGGGGAGGCTCATATTGGGGCATGATTGCACGAGACTGGCAATCGGAAGGGGAATTGCGCAAAAGATCATGGTTTCAATAGACGATGAGGCGAATGATTTGGCGTGCAAGGAGGAAAATTAATCTCTATGCTATTTTCTGCAATACGTGCCTAAGTCTGTCCCTGATACCTCTCAGCATTTTTTCCGGGCCGCTGCGATATGTGTAAAACTCTTTTTCTTTTTGGGTTACTGCCCCGGGAGTGTGACGCAGCTTCATTTTGATGATGGCTACATAGTCGTCCCTGAGAAATCTCCTGTAAATAAAATTCAGTGGAAATAGCCTGAATTCCCTCTCGGAAATGGATGCGCCCCAGTCAATGATGTAAGGGAGCCCATCATTACCTAAAAGTGTGTTGGGGGCACGCTTCAAGTCGCAATGGGCCAGCCCCCTTTTGTGAAATCCTGTTACAAGGTCTTTCAAGGCATCAAAAAATGCCTGAGGGATCTCCATCCTATCTTCAAGCTCTTCCAAATTCCTGCCCGGTATATCTTCCATTACCAAAGCAAGGCCGTCAATGACCCGATACAGCTTAGGGATTCCTTTGAGACCCTTCATTTTTCTGTATGCCTTGCTCTCTCTCCACACTAAAAAGCGTCCCACAGAATTTCGAAACAGAAATTTGTTAGTACCGTAGTCTTTTACAACGGCCCGCACATCCTTTTCCTCCACGATCCAGATCGTGGGCCTTGTGCTGGAAGGTTTTCTGAGTATCCCGCAATATATTTTTGGAAGTTCTGCTAATTTCAAAGATTCAAACATGATATAGCCGCACCCCGGTTAAATAAAACCACAAAGGCATTTAACGGGGCAAGAAAAAGCGCCCCAGATTGTAATATCAATCAGAATATTTGAAATAGGCTGCACATGTACCTTCACTGGAAACCATACAGGGTCCGATGGGATTGCGGGGCGAGCAGACCTTTCGGAACAGCTTGCAGTCCACAGGCCTTGCAACTCCCCTGAGAATGTCCGCACAAAGGCAGCCCGGAGGCTCCTTTGCCCGCGGGACCTCAAGATCAAAACGGGCCCTGGCATCGTGGGCCGCATAATTCTGCCTTATGGCAAGGCCGCTTAACGGGATTATTCCAAGGCCGCGCCAGGGAGAATCACAGGGTACAAAAACTTCATCCATAATCCGCAGGGCGGCGGGATTTCCCTTCGCCGTAACCCCCCTTGTATACTGGATCTCGACATCGGCCCGCCTCTCCTCTATCTGTTCTACCAGCATAAGAACTCCCTGTAGAATATCAATTGGCTCAAATCCAACAACGACACAGGGTATATGGTACCGGGTTACAACGTTTTCGTAGGATGAAGTACCTATGATAGTGGTCACATGGCCGGGACAAATAAAACCGTCGATACCAAGGTCGCCACCGGAGAGCAGGGCGTCCATGGCCGGGGGAAGAAGCTTGTGCGCGGACAGGATCGAAAAATTGACCTGGTGGTTTTGATGGGCGGTCCTTATAGCAGCGGCAATGGTTGGGGCCGTAGTCTCAAACCCGATCCCTAAGAAAACCGTTTCCAGGTCAGGATTTTCGCCGGCGATCTTGAGTGCGTCAAAGGTGGAGTAGACCATTCGGACATCTGCTCCTTTGGCCTTCTCGGCATCGAGGGATGAGTCTGTCCCGGGGACCCGAAGCATATCGCCAAAGGTCGTGACAATTACGCCCGGCGTTCTCGCCAATTTCACTGACCGGTCTATTTCCTCCATTGCCGTGACGCAGACCGGACAGCCAGGTCCTGATACCAATTCAATATTATCGGGCAGCAGGCTGCGGATTCCGTGTTTGAAAATCGCCATTGTATGGGTCCCGCAGATCTCCATGAGCCGAGCGGGTTTTTTTGAGATATCTTTGATTTTGTGCGATAAAACCCGGGCAACGTCCCTGTCCCGATATTCATCAATGTATTTCATGGCCATCCTCCCCATATTCCCATAGCCGTCAGGCTAAGGATATTCAAAGCGAAATACTAAATCACAAATGACAAATCACAAATAACAAACAAGTCACAATTACCAAAACTCGAAATAACAAACAGGAAAAAGATGAACATCGATGTTGGACGTTCGTTTTTTAATCCGGTTTTGGTCATTTGTATTTGAGATTTGGATATTGTTTGTAATTTGATGCTTGTGGTTTGGGATTTAACTCCCAAAATTGTCATATATGTCAATTGTAAATTAGCTTAGCCTTTAAGGCTATGCCCATATTTTCCCTTGACACCCGCATATTGAAGCCCCGCACAAACCGCCTGACCGAGGGCCAGACCACCGTCATTGGTGGGCACCAGGGCGTGACTGTAAACCGAAAATTCCTTGTGCTCAAGCGCATGGCTGAGGCCCGTAAGGAGACTCACATTTTGAAAAGATCCACCGCTCAGGGCGACCTTATCTGTACCCATTTTATCCCTAATCCCGGCGCATAGCTCCGTTACCATATGGATCAAGGTGTTATGGAAGCGCCTGCTGATTATTCCCTTCCCGACCCCATTCGCTATATCCCCCACAATTCCTTTAATAATTTCCGATGTCAACATGACCCAGTTATCATCTTTTTTTTGCATTTGCCAGGGATACATGCCTTTTTCGTGATGGTTCTGGCACATATCCAGCTCAATGGCGGCCTGGCCTTCATAGCCAATTCTATGCCTCAGGCCTAAGAGGGAGGAAACCGCATCAAAGAGTCTTCCGCAACTTGAGGTGAGGGGGGAGTTGATTCCTTTTCTCGCCATGCTAAGAACAATCATGGCCTCATCCTTATCCAGGTCCCGGACAAATGGAATCGGAAGATCGAACAGCCCGTCTCCGTAAGCCTTATCAAGATAGGCTAAGGCCATGCGCCAGGGAAATTTTGCCGCAGCATCCCCTCCGGGAAGGGCCACGTAATCAAGGTGGGCTGCGCGCTTGAAAGAGGTGAGGTCGGCCAAAAGAATTTCGCCTCCCCATATACGGCCGTCAGTGCCAAGGCCAGTGCCGTCCATGGCCACACCAATGACCGGTCCTTTGATCCCGTGCTCTGCAAGGCAGCTTGCAATATGGGCGTGGTGATGTTGAACGGCAATTGCGGGCAGTTCATCCTGTTTTAGGGCGAATTTGGAACTCAGGTAGTCCGGGTGCAGGTCATGGGCCAGGATTTTGGGTCGGATTTCCAGTATCCTTTTTAGATGGGAAATTGTCAGATGGAAAAAATCAAGGGTTTCCAGGTTCTCCATGTCACCAATATGCTGGCTCATAAAGGCGCGGTTTTCTTTGGTGAGGCAAATGGTATTTTTCAACTCGGCCCCAACGGCTAAGACCGGAGTAAGGTCTTTCATATTAGGAGGAAGGAAGATGGGTACCGGTACATAACCCCGGGACCGCCTGATCTGTCTCGGTATGGATTTGGCAACCCTGACAATGGAATCATCACTCCTTAGATAGATATCCCTGTCATGAATCAGGAAATAATCGGCAATGTCACCCAAGTGTTTGAAGGCAGCCTTATTGTCTATGTTAATGGGTTCCTCCGTCATATTTCCGCTGGTCATGACCAGGGCCTTAAAAGGACCGTCCATAAGGAGGTAGTGCAGGGGGGTATAAGGGAGCATGATCCCGAAGTATCCGTTTTTTGGTGCGACCTGCGGCGAGAGACCATGAAAGCGGCGTTTCTTAAGGATGACAATGGGACGCTGATGAGAGTGCAATACCTCTGTCTCTGTCTCATCTATGTGAGCAATCTCATTAGCCGTATTCAGATCCTTGACCATCAAGGCTAAGGGCTTTTCTTCGCGGTGCTTTCTTCGTCTTAGCCTGACCACGGCCCTGTGATTGGCTGCATCTACGGCTAAATGAAATCCTCCCAGACCCTTGATGGCTAAAATGTACCCCTTTTTTAAGAGGGATATGGTCTCTTTGACAGGCTCTGAACCGTCAATTCCGTTTCCTTTGCAATCCAAAAGTGAAACTCCCGGGCCGCATTCCCGGCAGGCATTGGGTTGTGCATGAAAACGGCGGTTAGAGGGGTCATTGTATTCGCTGCTGCAGGCCGGACACATCTCGAATTTCTTCATGGTAGTGGCCGGTCGGTCGTAAGGGATATCCATAATTATGGAATAGCGCGGGCCGCAATTGGTACAATTGATAAAGGGATATTCGAATCTTCGGTCCTCGGGGTTTCTCAGTTCGGAAAGACAGGCCGGGCAGATACAGACATCGGGTGGGATTAGAGCGGAGCGCTCCTGTCCGGCTTGGCTTGCCATTATTTTAAAGCTCTTTTCTTTTTTAGGGGGTATTTGCGTCCATTCGAGCGAAGAGATATGGGCGAGGGGGGGGCGTTCCGGCACGATAACGTCAAAAAAGCCTCGAATCTCTTCTTCGGGACCTTCGACTTCAATATCCACGCCCTGGGATGTGTTGATAACGTAACCTGATAGATTGTAACGATGGGCAAGCTGGTAGATAAAGGGCCGAAACCCGACCCCCTGGACAATGCCTTTGATAGCCCCTTTGGCACGCTTGTTCATCTTCCTATCAAGCCGATTTCCTGTTATTTACCGCGTCTTTGAGCCAGGCGTACCAGGCATCGAGGCCTTCCCCTGTTTTACAGGAAACCTCAAATATAGTGAGATGGGGGTTTACCTTCAGTGCTTCCCTTTTTATGTCCTCGATATTGCAATCCAAATAGGGGGCAAGGTCGATTTTATTGATCAACAACACCTTTGATTCATGAAACATGAGGGGATATTTTGCGGGTTTGTCATCTCCTTCGGGAACACTTAGTATCATGGCCTTAAAATCCTCTCCAACCTTGAATTCTGCAGGACAGACCAGATTGCCCACGTTTTCCACCACGAGCAGATCAAGATCATCAAACGTAAACTCTTTAAAAGTGTCCCGGATCATATTGCCATCGAGGTGACATGCGCCGCCGGTATTGATCTGTACCACGGGAATCTCTTTTTGAGCGATTCGTTCCGCGTCCTGAGACGACTGGATATCTCCTTCGATGACCCCCATACTGATATCACTTTTTAAGGCATCGATGGTTTTTTCAAGAAGGCTGGTTTTTCCCGCGCCCGGCGAACTCATGAGGTTAATTACCATTAAGTTGCTTTCGTCAAAGATAGCCCTGTTTTCCTGGGCAATCCGGTCATTAGCCTCCAAGATGTTCTTGACTACCGATATTTTCATAGTATCTGCTCCCTGTTATTTTAACCAAGGTTAAGAGGTTCAACGTTCACGGTTCACGGTTCAGGGGTTAAAACCTTTGAACAATTGAACCCTGAACGTTGAACCGTTTATTTTGGGTTTAATCCACTTCCATATCAACAATAGACATGTCCTGTCCGGCGGTGGTCTCGATATCGGGGCTTCCGCAATGAGGGCATTCAAAGGCGTAATCCTTTATTTCAAATGCCTTCTTGCATTCCCGGCACAAGCCCTTCAATGGGATGACTTCCATAATCAGTTTTGCCCCTTCCAGTTTTGTGCCCGAGGTGATGACCTCAAAGCAAAAAGAAAGGGATTGTGGGACAATGGCCGATAATTGGCCTATGTGAAGCCTTACCGATCTTAGAACGCTTGCGTCATGCCTGATCATCTCTTCCTTGATAATATCTATCAGGCTTTGTGCTATGGACATTTCATGCATAAGTAACTGTAGTCGTTAACAGGTTCAGAGTTCAGAACCCTGAACCCTTGAACCGTGAACCTGTGTAGTTCCGTTTAGCCCTGCATAAGGGCTATGATCAGGGATTCCACTTTTTGCCTGGCATCGTTGAACATGCCCGAAAGGTTCAGGGAATGATTGGCAAAGATACTGTCCGGGTCTCCGTTGAAAACAACCAGAGGTTCAAAATAGCATCTCCCGAGATTTTCGAGTATCTTATCAAGCAGTTTCACAGAGTTCTTGTCTTTCAAGACATCAATAAAATCAATTCGTATGGCCTTAAAGGATTCATAAAGGGCATAGGCCACACCCTGGGAATAATAGAAATTATCATCGATCCGATACCAGGGGATATCTATGTCCACCATCTTTGGGGCCTTATCCCTCCCTTTGGTTTCTTCGTCCATAGCAAGTGCCCTGTCCAGGTCGCGCGGGGCATTGATCAACCTGGTGTTTACGCCGCCCATAAGAGAGGTATACTGTTTAAGGAGTTCCACTAAGTTGTCGGCCCTGGGATAAAAATTAGATCTCCCTACAGAAAGGTTGCTGTAGAAATTTCCTAAGTTTTGATGTGCCTTTTTCCATTTGCTTTCCGCAGACGGAAACCACCACTTGTAGGGATCGTTTGCAAGTGCGGTAAAGGCGCCTTCGGCGGAGAGATCAAGTTTGTCAGTGGTTCGCATGCGGGAAAGGTTGTCCCGCAGGACCCGGACGTTATAACGGAGAACTTCCAGTTCCCCCATCTGGAAATTGGGCATGTTATCCAAAAGGGTCGTTGGCCAGAAAAGATCATTGGGCAGCCAGTTGCCATACATTTGCTCAATAAGAAGCTGATTGGTCTTGATAAAGGCCATGCCCTTTACGTGGCTTTCCAGCTTACCGAGCGTGATCCGGTCGGGTTTTTTGGAGTTGCTGAACATTACAACTACCACGAACAGGACCAGGGCCAGGAGGATGGCCGGAATCAAGAATTTTGACTTCCCGCTCTTTTTCTTTTCTGGGATTGTTTCCATGGTTTTTACCGCCTATTAAGATTTTCCAAACATCTTAGCGAGTTCTGAGGTCAATTGTCAATACATCCTCTCCTTTACAGACGGAAAAAGTGACCTGTCCGTGTGCGGGATGAATTTTGCTGCGCTGAAAAGATTCATGAATTCCTGGTTTACGTTGAGTTCAAGATAGGTTACCCGATCACGAATACGAAACATCTCTTCTTTAGCCTGAGACGACATAAGGGCCATGGTGGCGCCTTCAAGAGAAGTGTTCCCTAAAGGAACGTAGGTTTCCAATGGGAGGTCCGGGATCATGCCTATGGTAATGGCCGATTGAGGATCAATGTATGAACCAAAGGTCCCGGCCACATAAAATCGGGTTATTTCGCTTAACGGAATATTCACGGTATTGCTCAGGGTGGTCAGGATGGTGTACATGGCGGCCTTGGAGCGCATCAAACCGTCTATATCCGTTTGGGCTAAAGTCAGTGCCTGGCCGGTAGCCGAATCTTTGGAGGGAACGATGATCATTTGTTTGATCCCGTCCATTTCAATGAGGCGGTCCCCGCATGTTTCTGTCACATACTTGCCCCTTAAATCAATCATGCCGGCCAGAAAAAATTGGGCTACAAGATCTATCAGGCCGGACCCGCATATTCCAACCGGCGGCTGGTTTTCTATAGTCCTTATCTTGAATTCCGATGTAGACGGATCAATGCCTACCTTGTCTATGACCCCGGGTCCTGCCATCATACCCATGTCAGCAACACCTCCCTCCAAGGCCGGTCCTGCGGCGCCTGCGCAGGCCATAAGCCAGTCGCTGTTTCCAAATACCACCTCGGCATTTGTTCCAACATCAACCAGGAACGACGTGTCACTACTTTGTGTCATGCCGGACGCTAAGATACCTGCAATCAGGTCACCACCAAAATAGCTGCCTACATTGGGAAAAACCAGGACCGGGGCGACCGGATTGATTTTCAACCCCGGTTCTGCGGACTTAATAGGGTCCAGTTTGTTTATCACCGGGATGTAGGGCTCACGGCAAAGCCAATAAGGATCCAGCCCTAAAAAAAGGTGCGTCATGGTGGTATTACCGGCCACGGACATCCCTACTATGGAACCGGTGCTAATCCCATTTTTTTTTGCTAATTGATCGATTTCGTGATTGAGCCTTTCAATTATAAGGGCCTGCAGTTTGGCGAGGCCGCCCTCTTGTGCAGTAAAGTGGATTCGGGTCAGTATGTCTGTTCCGATTTCAATCTGAGGATTATGAAAGGATGTCTCATCCTTGGTCTTCCGGCTTATGAGATCCATAAGCCGAATAACGACCGTGGAACTTCCCAGGTCTACTGCAAGACCATAGATGCTTTCCCCATTCGCGGACGGAACTATGTCTATCAGATGCCAGCAGTTCGGGCCTTCAAAGAGAATGGCGCAGACATTGTAATCGCACTTCCTCATGGTCTTTGAGAGTCCCTGAACAAGTTTAAATTCGACGCTCAAGGATTCAGTTGCAAGAACTTTTTTGATAACCTTTACCAGGCGGTCCACATCGGCGGTATTGTCTTTCAAATCAGGAGGTGTGATCTTGAGTACTATTCTTTTTATCCAGGGGTTGCCTTCAGATGTATTTTCCATATTTTTTTGTTTTTCCATTGAAAACCTGGTCCTATGGGCTAGTTCAGAGATAGATGGCTCTGCCTTGGATTTTTGTGTCTAAAAGTACAAATTCCAAGCACCAAATTACAAACAAATCTCAAATTTCAATATTCAATGACCAAAACCTTCCAGGACAAGATATTGTTTGGATTTTCCAATTTTGGTCATTGGAATTTGTTTGATATTTGGGATTTGATATTTGGAATTTCAATAAGTCAATGAAACGCCAACAAAGCAAATCCCCTCTGAAGATAACCAAAGCCTGGTCCTCTGGCCCAGGATTTTTACTCAATCCCCAATAATTTTAACAAGGACCCGTTTTTTTCTCCGGCCGTCGAATTCACCGTAAAAAATCTGTTCCCATGTGCCGAAATCCAATTTTCCCCGGGTAACCGCCACCACGACCTCTCTACCCATGACCTGCCGTTTCATATGGGCGTCGGCATTATCCTCTCCCACATTATGACGATATTGCGAGACCGGTTCATGGGGGGCCAATTTCTCTAACCAGACTTCATAATCGTGATGAAGGCCGGATTCATCATCGTTAATAAACACGGATGCAGTAATATGCATGGCGTTTACAAGTACGAGGCCATCGGTGATCCCGCTTTCCTTTAAGCATTCGTCCACCTGGGGAGTAATGTTGATAAAGGCCCGTCTTGCGGGTATATTGAACCACAATTCCTTTCGATAGCTTTTCATACGGATGTCCTCCAAAAAAACGTTATACATAACAGCATAACAGCTTTTTCTATGCCATTATCATGGGTTGAACACTGGAATGATATTGTAAAAACGTCCGGAGTGCAAACTAAAAAGGGCTGTTTAGGCAGACTTCTACGTCCTCTTTCCACTGACCTTTCCCCTTTGAGGTAAAAGATGATTCTAAAAGCATATTGACAGGATTTTTAAAAGCGAGGATAATAAAACACTTTTAAGACTAATAGAGCACAAGCTCAACTCAATGGGTAGTGCGCGTGGCTTACTGACGTGCGACCGAGCCCGGCCTCTCGCCAGAGATGTGCAGCCTATATTGACGCATGGGGACAGGCGATAAAATGGAGGGCCTATTGTGACCCAAAAACCGACATATGAAGAACTGAAAGAGAAGGTTGCAAAATTAGAAAATGAGGTCCTTAAGCGCAGGCGTGCCGAGGAGGCACTGCGGGAGAGTAAAGAGAGGTACAGGAAGCTATATGAAGGATCCAAAAGGGTTGAAGAGGTTTACCGGTCTTTCATTAGCTCATCGGCAGATGCCATAATCACCTATGATATGGAAGGAAAAGCCAAATATATCAGTCCTGCATTCACAAAAATATTTGGATGGACCCTGGAAGAGGTAAAAGGAAAGTGGACTCCATTTCTCCCTGAGTCTGAAAGGGATGAGACCATGTCCATAATAAAGGGTATTATTGAGGAAGGGATGCCCTGTCATGGTTTTGAAACAAAGCGCTATACAAAAGACCGTCGCCTGCTGGATACAAGCATAAGCGCTTCCCGATACTATGATCATGAAGGTAAACCTGCGGGAATTCTTGTTGTTCTGCGGGATATCACCCAGACAAGGAAATTGCAATCCCAACTCCAGCATGCCCAGAAAATGGAATCGATGGGTACTATTGCAAGTGGGGTAGCGCATAATTTTAGAAATGTTCTGGCAGGAATTTCAATAAACACCCAGCTCATACAGATGAAATATCCCGACGACCATCATTTAAATGAGATTTTGGAGAGACTCAATAATTCGGTAAAAAGGGGAGCCGGGTTAGTTGATGGCCTGATGCAATTCTCGCGAAAACAGAGTTTTGGAAGTTTCAAAAGACTGAATCTAACCGTGGTTATCATGGAGATTTGCGATCTGATCAAAAAATCATTTGATAAGCGAATAGAGATCCGGGTTGATCTTCCTGAATCGATTCATATTATGGGTAACTATGCAGGGCTTGGCCAGGTGATTATGAACCTGTGTACAAATGCAAAGGACGCCATGCCGAATGGAGGAAAGCTGTATATTAACGCCAGGAGTAGAGGAGGTCAGGCCGAAATCATCATTTCCGATACGGGCTGCGGTATGGATCAAAAAACAATGGAAAAGTGTTTTGACCCCTTTTTTACTACCAAGGATGTGGACAAAGGTACGGGTTTGGGCCTTTCAACAAGTTATGGGACAATTATGGAACATGAAGGTGACATCCACGTCTATTCCGAAATTGACAAGGGAACCACATTTAAAATTTATTTTCCCATATTGCTTGTAAAGGAGGGCGAAGGACATGTTACAGCCCCTGATGTGAAACGTGGCAAAGGCCAAAAAATCTTGATAGTGGACGATGAAACCCAGATACTGGAAGCTATGGAAGAGATGATAAAGGCACTGGGTTACCAGGTGGCTACCGCGAACAATGGCGAAGAGGCCCTAAAGAGACAGGCGGCATTTCAACCCGATGTAGTGTTGATGGACAGGAACATGGCAGGAATGGACGGGATAACCTGCGGCAAGAAGATTATGGAAAATGACCCAAATGCAAGGATACTAATTATATCCGGCTATGATCCAGGCAGTTCTCAGCAAATAGACAGACAGGCCTGGAAATGGATAAAGGATTATCTCACCAAACCTGTAGACATGATAGAACTAAGCCATGTGTTGGAACGGGTGCTTGGATGAACACGGAAAGGTGGCTTTGTCAGACATGAAAAAAATTTCAGACATACTGATTATTGATGATGATGAATTTCTTACCGACTCTCTCTCTGACTTCCTTATTACCAAGGGTTTCCGTGTCAAGGCGGCACACAATGGAAAAGAGGGAATAGATATTTTTGAACGCCAGCAATCCACGTTGGTATTATTGGACCAGGAATTACCCGACATGCGAGGGATTGAGGTCTGCCGGAGAATCTTAGATATTAATCCCAACACGAAAATTTTGTTCATAACCGCATATGCAACGATCGAATATGCGGTTGACGCCATGCAGGCCGGGGCCTTTAATTATCTTTCAAAACCTTTTGAATTAGACGAGCTTTTGATCACCATAGATATGGCCGTTAAAAACGTGCACATGGAGGGAAAGATCAGAGTTCAGGACTATGAGAGAAAAAAAGAGAAAGAGGAAAAAAAGTTGGTGGGATCTTCCGAGGTGATGAAAAGAATCAGAGAACAGATTGCCTTGGCTGCAGGTTCCGATGCCAACGTCTTGATCACGGGGGAAACGGGTGTGGGGAAAAATGTGGTCGCCGAAGCCATTCACGATCTCCAAGATCGGCGTGAAACGTTTCTTGCGATCAACTGCTCGGCTATCCCGGAAAATCTGATGGAGGCTGAATATTTTGGTCATGAAAAGGGCGTGTTTACAGGTGCGGATGCCCGTCGGGAAGGTATCTTTGAATTAGCGGACGGCGGGACACTGCTTTTGGACGAGATCGGAGAAATACCTATACACCTGCAAAGCAAATTACTTACTGTGCTGGAAGATAAAAGTATACGGAGGATAGGAAGCGGCCGGATCATACCCGTTAACGTGAGAATCATGGCGACTACTAATCAGGACCTGGAAAAAGCCATACAGAATAGGAGTTTTAGACAGGACCTATACTACCGGCTGGCGGTTTTCAATATGCATATATCCCCGTTACGCGAACATCCGAAGGATATCCCGGAAATTGCCGACTATTTTGTAAAAAAGTTTTTAAGAAGGCCAATCACCATTCCTGACAGTCATATAGAGCGAATGAAAAAATATCCATGGCCGGGAAATGTGAGGGAACTCAGAAATGTGATTGAAAGGGCGTCCATCTTGTTGCAAGGAGATGAAATAAGACCGGCCGATCTATTGCTACAGGATTATTCCGGCGGACATTTGGAGAAAATCGATCAAGAAGGTCCGGATACGGAAAATATCCCAACACTTGAAGAAGTGGAAAGGCGTCATATCCTCTCCGCCCTTGATGGTTGCGCCGGGAATAAAAGCCTGACTGCAAGAACATTGGGTATTTCTCTTTCTACACTTAAGCGAAAATTAAAGGAAATGCATATACGTTAAGATTCATGAACTGGTTCAAAATGCACTAACTGGTTCATGTTGACCTACCTAAAATGACCCACCGCTTGCTTCGTCCCTGGAAACTATTAAACAATTAACAGTAAAATCAATAAATTAAGCGCTTAAATGAAAATCCCCATAAATTGGCATCGATTTTGCTATGAGTTTATTTGGTGTGCTTTTCAAAGAAAGTTTTAAGGAGAACAAGCCAAGTTGGATCAAACAGCAAGCAATCTGGAACTCATAGAGAACCTGGATCAGATCCTTTCAACGTTACGTCATGAGCTGGGGAATCCTATAAATTCCCTGAAAATAACCCTTGACGTGCTTCAAGAGAACTATGACCTCTTTGACGATGTGAAGAGAAAAGACTATCTCAAAAGGGGGTTGAAACTCCTGGCCCGGCAGGAAAGACTCGTTGAAGCCATGAAATCCTATTCGAGATCCAACGCAAAAGAGCAGGAAGAGATTCCATTTGTTAATCTCTGGGAATATTTTGTGAACATGGCTTCTAAGAGGCTGAAGGATGGAAAAATCAAATTCATCCATAATCTTGAGCTAAGACCTTGTTTGCTCAAGGCAAATAATGTGGCACTCAGCAGGGTCATGACGAATCTCCTTGATAATGCTATTGAGGCTCTCGAAGACGTGAGTGATCCAAAAATAGAACTAACAGCCTCTCGGAACAATGATTTTGTCGTGATCGTGATAAAAGACAATGGGTCTGGTGTCAGAAAGAGTGACATGCCCAAGATATTTATACCGCTTTATACCACCAAACCGGGAAAGATGGGCATGGGCTTGCCCATCGCCCGCAAACTCCTGTTGAAGATGGAGGGTTGGATAGAAATGAAAAGCCCTTTTGGAAACGGTACTGAAGTTAGAGTGTGGCTCAGAACCACCGATGGACATAAGAATGAAGTTGGTTTTTATACATAATTGATAGGGGGCAGAGAATTGGAATATACACTCAGTCAAGAGCATCTTGAGAATATAGAACTTATTTTACAGAAGGATTTCATGGAACTGGGCGTCCATTGTGTAGTTTTAATCGACATGGCGGGAAATATTATTGTGAGCCTTGATAATGGAGAAATGACCCAGGATATTTACTCCTTGGCGGCTTTAGCAGCAGGTAATTTCGGGGCAGTCAGTGCCATGGCGAAGATCGTTGGGGAGGACGAGTTTTCTTTGCTTTTCCATAAGGGAGAAAAGGAGAATATACACTTCAGTAAAGTAATGGATGATTTTTTGTTGATCAGTATATTCGGAAAGGAGACGTCCCTGGGATTTTTGCGACTGAAAGTGGCTGAGGCAAACGAAAAAATCAAAAAGATTTTGAAATCCTGAAATCCGTCACCTCGACGCAAATTCTCCCCCTTGTCGAAAATCCCGTCCATAGCGGGGAACGGGAGCAGGGTGGGGGTAGAGAGGTATCATACTTTGGCATTCGTAAATTTGAAAAAAAAAGAGGTCCAGGCAAAAATAGTCTATTATGGCCCCGGAAGGGGAGGAAAGACGACTAATCTGGAATATATAAACGAAAAGTTTAGTAATCGTATCAAAACAGAGATGATCGCTATCAAGACCCATGGTGATAGAACCCTGTTCTTTGACTTCCTTCCTTTTGATATAGGAAAAATAAGGGGCTATAATGTTAAAATACAGTTATACACAGTGCCCGGGCAGGTCAAATATAATGCCACCAGGCGACTGGTTTTGAGAGGGGTCGATGGTGTTGTCTTTGTTGCAGACTCAATGAAAGTCAGAAGAGAAAAAAACATCCTTTCTCTCAGAAATCTTCAGAAAAATTTGGCCACTTATCAGAAGAACATTTTCAAAATTCCTCTTGTATTGCAGTATAATAAGAGGGATCTGTCGGAACAGGGCATCCCTCTTCTACCTGTTCAAATACTAGAAAAACAGCTTAATTCTAAACTGAAGGCACCTTCTTTTGAGGCCAGCGCCCTAATGGGAACAAATGTGGCGAAGACCATGAAAAAGATCATATCAATGACTATAGCGTCTTTACAAAGAGAGTTGAAATAGGAGGTGAACAATTGGTCAATAATAATGATGGTAGTGTGACAGGTGAGGTAGAAAGCCGCCTTAAGGATCTTTTCGGGGATGGTGATGAATCCCCTTCCTTTGAGGGAAATAGCGGTGAACCTGGAAAAGCCCCCGTCAGAGACCTGGAGGAAGTCCCTGAAGGTGTGGAAGATCGCGGCGCCCTTGAAGATTCTCCTCTTAGAAAACTGGAGGCAGTTGTTCTGTCCGTTGATTGGGAAATAAGCGATGAAATAATGAATGATCTTATAGAGGAAGTAGACTGGTTAAAGAATACATACAAGGATGACAAAACTACCCTGCTGTTTCTCCAGCTCCTTGGCTCGGTGGGGAAATATATCAAGGCCCATAAAGTCAATGCCCACCCTCATGCAGTAAGAGTGCTGAGCTCTGTGTACGCCGGTCTTGAAAAAGTGGTCCTATCGAAGGGAATGACAGAGGCTGAAAGGAAAAAAGCAATTTTTGCACAGGTAAAGAAATTCAAACAACTGAAGGAGCAGATAGCTCTCACAAAAGTTCCCTCCCCTGTCATCCTTGGACCGTCAACCGGGGAACGAGTGAAAGATACGGGCCTTCAGGAGGAGAACAAGCCGGGCGGGGAAACTGTGCAAGAAGTGGGGCGATCTGATCTGAGTCGTATGCTTCCCCACGAGGCATTTGCATTTGCCTTAGAAGAAATCAAAGAGGTCATCAAGATAGAATTCAAGGCTTTGAGGGCGGAACTGAAATTATTTGCAAGGGTGAGGCATTTTTCAAGGCAATATCTAAACCTGGCGTATGAATGTGGCCGATTTTCAGGTTTCTGCGAAAATATGTCCCAAATACCAGGCAGTAGATGGAACGAATCCTGAAAATCAGGCCACTGCCAAAAAGTGCAGCTAATTGGCTTTGATATATCGCTTGAAAAACACCTCACCCTTGCAGTGAAGTTGCAATATCGCTCGACTTTTCAAACAGCTAAAATATTACAATATTTTGAGGTAATGAAATGGATATATCATCAGGTGAGATTTCCTTTATGGTTTTCAGGCGTGTAACCAGGGACGATGCAGGTGAGTTTTCTCTTGATGGCCAGATGCTGAGTGTCCTCATGGAGCTGGATGGAAAGAAAAACGTCGCTGTGGTTGCCAAAAACGCGGGACTAAGCATGGGTATCATAAGGAGAGTGGTATCCAAGCTTTCTGAACTCAATCTTATTGAGCCTGTTGAAGAGGCCATTTCGAAACTTGATGAGGATTTTTTTGATTACCTCAAGTCCCAATTGGCCTTAGCCATTGGTCCAATAGCCGAGGTAATAATTGAAGATGTATTGATTGATCTGGGTCATAGCCTGTCGCAATTTCCAAGTTACAGGGCCGCAGAGCTGATTGATCTGATTTCTCGAGAGATTCAGCGGGAAGAAAAGAGGAACAGCTTTAAACAGAATATGTTGAACAAAATCAGGGAAAAAGGATATTGAACAATAACATTCAATCTAAACAAGGAGATTAGCCATGATTGTTATTTGCGAGGAGTGCGGAAAAAAATATCAGATAGATCCTTCAAAAATAAAAGGGAAGGCAGCCAGGTTTAAATGCAAGGCATGTAATCATGTGATCACGGTCTCAAAACCCGAAGAGAAACCTCTGAAGCCGGCTCCACCTATTCCTGAGACCGAAAAGAAGGAAGAGCCTCCAAAGAAAAAAGAACGGAAAAAAAGGGAAAAGAAAGAAAAGGCTCCCAAAAAGCCCGGTGCCAAATCAAAAGTGATCGGTTTGCGGGGAAAAATGATCATTCTTTTCCTTTTGATTCCGATTATTGTTATCGCAGGTGCAGGGGCGCTTTATTTGGGGCAGTTGAACAGCCTCACCTCACTTATCACCAATGAAAGCTCCAAGGTGGTAACTATGATGGCCGAAGATGCAATCCGCAGCACCTCAAGAGCGGTTGCAAAAGAATGCAACCTTTATCTTATAAGCCATCCTGAGTTGAGGAAAACAGCATTTGATCAAGCCCCGGGTTTTCGAAAGGTGGCAGTGCAAAAAGTAGGGAAAAAGGGGTATACAGCCCTTTATGAATTGCCTGACTCAAATGGCGTCTGGCGGACCTGGGCCCATGCCAACCCCAAGATCATCGGCATTGATATGAGTAAGTTGAAAAAGCCTCTTGGAAGAAATTTTCCCGGGTTCTGGAGGGTTTACTCAGGTGTAAAGGGAGGAAAGGAATCAAAAGGATACTATACATGGAAAGATAAAGACGGGAGTGTAAGGGATAAGTTCATGGTATGCACACCTGTGGAAGGAACGCGTTACATTGTTGCCGCTACTACTTACTTAGACGAATTCACCATGCCGATAAAAGATGTGGAGGCGCGTGCCAAAAAACAGGCCGTGGAAACCAGAAATATAATTTTTGCAATACTGGCCGGTACAATCATTCTTATAGGCATTATAGTCTCTCTTTACGGCCACAGCCTGACAGGGAGGATTAAATCGTTGACTAACACGGCGGACCGTATCAGCTTGGGTGAACTGGATGCAGAAATAGAGATCAAATCAAAGGATGAGATCGGGGATCTGGCCGAAGCGATTGCACGTATGCAGGACAGTATTCGTCTCTCCATTGAGAGACTGCGCAGGCGAAGGTAAACATGAACTTAACGTAAAACGTAACCGTTCACAGATTCAGGGTTGACCGCCTAAAAGCCCAAACCCTTAACCCCTGAACGGTTACCATAAAATATTCTGAGGATTACAAAGTGATTATTATTCCGAAAGAGAAACCTGTTGTTGAAAACCTGAATAGTTACTATCTCGACATAAGGAAGTTGATCGAGCATTACCAGGGGGAGGTCGGATCGGGTTGCGTATATTTTAAAGCTTCTTCTGCGGAAGGGGTGATCTTTTTTGACAAGGATGACCTTTTAAACGGATTTTTCCAAGACAGCAAGGGAGAGGCTGAAGGGAAAACAGTGATAGATCGTCTTGTGGAAGCGGCGGTTGGCCACAATTTCGCCATCAGTATCTACGAAATTAACGCTGAGAAAGTCTATTTCTGGGCCAATATACCAGGGGCAGATAAGATCTATGAGGATCTGAGTGCCGAGTTTACCGATCTTGGAGGATTAATAAAAAAGATGGGTTCGGAAAAACTCACGGGTTTTATCGACGTGTCCATAGGCGAAGGAAACGAGGGTGGGCTTATCTTTTTTGACAATGGGGAGATCATAGGCAATTCCTTTTCCTGGGGAAAAGGGGAGTTGAACCATTCAAAAGAGAGCCAGGAAATCCTCATTCAAAAGACAAAGGAACTGGGCGGCATTTTTAATGTCAGCAGGATTTCTCTGGATAAGGAAGGCGTGGAGCTTCAATCGAAAGATATGGAGCAGGAAGGGACAACGAATGTTCTAACAATGCTCGAAGCACTGCTAACTCTATTTGAAAGAGTCATCACGTCCCATAGGGAGATTGAATCAGATTTTAACACACTCTTGAAAAAGAAATTTATTGAAAAAGCGGATGAGTTTGTTTTTCTTGATCCATTTGCGGCAGAATTTAGTTATGCCGATCAGAAGATTACATTTAAAGGGAATGCCGGCGACGAGGAACTTGTTAAGGGGTTAACTGAGTGTGTAAAAGAAATAGCGGAAAGTCTCGGGATCCTTGCCCAGCTTAAAGATGAATTGGGCCCCTGGTCTGATAAATACGAAAAAGATCTTGAGAAATTTCATGTCAGTTTTTGATATGTTATTTTCTCTCCGTGTTCACCAAGAAGCCAGGACGGGCTGAAAAGAATATGGCAAGTATATCTTCTAAGATTATTAGCGACAAACCAGCAAGATGGAATCCCGAATTCATTGATAACCTGCCTGTGGGTCTTTACCGAACCACGGTTGAAGGGAAAATTGTCTACTGCAACAGGCGCCTGGTCGAGATATTCGGCTTTGATTCCGTTAGTGCTTTGATGGACTATCCGGTAGCCGATTTATATTACAACAAGAAAAACAGAGGAGAATTGATAAAGGCGATCATGGAGAAGGGGTATGTGGAAGATCTCTGTTTTCCTTTCAATAAAAGGGGGGGGACACCAATATGGTGTGCCATAACGGCCAAGGCAGTTCTTGATAATGACGATATTGTAGTATTTGTGGACGGGATCATGAGGGATGTAACGGGAGAGATGGAAGAAATGGTTGCCGTGCCGGGTCTCGATGGAAGAGAACGGTTGACTAAAGAAAAGTTGCAAGGTGTTTTAGAGATGGCCGGCGGAGTTGCCCATAGATTGAATCAGCCTCTTACGATCATTAATAATCTACTTGATGAAGTCTTATCCAATTCGCAACCTCATGACGACAATTTTCAAAAGGTAATAAGGATACGTGATCAGATCAATAAATTGAATGAGATCGCAAAAAAAATAGGGGGAATAAGAAAATATGAGTCAATGGACTATGTTGGCGGAATAAGGATCGTGGATATTGACAAGGCGTCTTAGGATTGTTGATTGACGATTGAAGATTTGTTCCGCCTTTTGAGGGATTGCCATCATTCCGTTATGTTTTTCGTCCTGATAGATTGTGGCTCGCTCCATAATGGACGCAACTAAAGACAGGTTTCCTAATTTCATTAAATAGTCAATATCCAGTCGAAAATATTCAATAAAAAGAGGATCCAATGATAAAAAAAGTGCTTATTGTTGATGATGATCAGGAGATGTTGCTTTCTCTGAAAGAGGGATTAGAAAAGTATAATGAGACTTTTTCCGTATTGATGGCCGGAGACGGCCTTATCGCCATGGAAAAACTTAAGAAACTTCCTGTCTCCCTCGTAGTCACTGATCTTAAAATGCCACGAATGGATGGGTTCACACTCTTGGCCCGCATTATGGAACAGTATCCGGATATACCGGTAATAATCATGACCGGATATAGCACACCTGAAATGCAGAAACTGGCCCGGGAAGGAGGGGCAGTAGGTTATATTGAAAAGCCTTCCGGAAAATAATGACTGCCATGAGAAAGGAATCTGAGGGCGGGACCTTGCACGGAATTTCCTCGGGAATGTTTTTGCAGTTGATAGAGATGGAACAGAAGACCTGTACCATCAGACTGGTGGACAAATCATCAGGCAAACAGGGGGTACTCTTTTTTAGAGATGGAGAACTGCTTGATGCCAGAATAAGCGGCCTGCAGGGTGTTAAGGCTGCTTATGAGATATTCTCCTGGGATGAGGTCACTCTTTCAATCCAGAATGTGTGCCCCCAGAAGGAAAAGAAAATTGAGAGCGACCTTCAGGTTGTACTTCTTGAAGCTATGCGTTTGAAGGATGAGGCTGCACAGGCCGAAGAACCAAAGGTTTTGACTGAAGAGAAAAAGGGTGTTGAAAAGGCG
>JAFDDR010000183.1 GCA_019310785.1 Deltaproteobacteria bacterium | reverse complement strand
TGCCTTGACTTTAGTATCCGTGACATCTAATCTTATTTTATGGAAAAGGACAGCAATTCTCTGACACCTCTAAAGGATGTTATTGCAAATCTTTTGAGCGACCGCACCCTGCCCTTTAATCCCGATGACGCCAATATCTGGAGAGTCTGGAATGAAGTAGTTGGTCCGGCCATCTCAAAAAATGCCCGGCCTTTATGGATCAAAAACGGGAAACTCAAGGTCACTGTAGCAGACCCCATATGGCTTCAGGAATTGCAGTTTATGGAGAACGACATCAGGGAAAAACTGAACGCCAAATTAGGCCGAAAGGCCGTAGACAAGATTGAATTCAGGGTGGGGGCTAAATAGAAAAATTCCCCTGTCCAAGTAACGGAGGGCAGATTTCCAGCCCCGGTTTTCCTCCCAGTACGGCCTCAATAAGGGCCAGCCTGGCGCCCGATTGTAGGCCGGGATAATTGATCCGGACCTTTTTTGGCTCCAAATCAAAACGCCTCATGCGAAGCAGGATATCCACAAGACGAACAGAGGGATAAATCATGGCCAGCCTCCCCTTTTTCCTCAGCAGATTTCCGGCCGCCCGCAAGATATCATCAATAGAGACCAAAATTTCGTGCCTCGCAATGGCCCTGCGTTGATCCGGATTTATGCGCCCACTTTCGGCCTTGCGATAAGGGGGGTTGCATATAACCACGTCTGCGAATTGTTTTATCATGGGAGGATTCTTGATATCCCCTATGATGATCCCCATTTTATCCTCAAATCCATTAAGAGCGGCATTTCTCTGCGCCTGGGCGGCCAGTTCTTCCTGGATTTCCAGTCCGAAAGCATGTCCTGCCAGTTTCGTGAGAAGCAAAATCAAGAGAATCACGCCGCAGCCCGTGCCGATATCAACCACCACATCTTCTGGTCTTATTGTGACGAATTCTGAAAGCAGGACCGCATCAATGGAAAACCTGTACCCGTCCTTTGATTGGATCAGTTTAAGGCGGCCCTCCATGAATTGATCAATACACTCATCGGGCCTTAGTTTGATTTCAGGGGACTTGGATGATTTCATTCGGATTTATCTTGTTAAATACCAGTCCGGTTAATACTTTGGGATAAAAATAGGTGGATTTTCTGGGCATTACTAAGAAATTGTTAGCAATCTCCTGTACATGGTCTATCTTAGTAGGATTCAACAGGAATGCCATTTGATAATCCCCGGACCGTACTTGCGACACTGCCGTCGTTATGTTGCTTTGATAATGGATTATTTCGTCGTTATCCAGGTCCTTTTTTGTCAAGCCAATGCCCTTTTGCAGAATAAACCTGGACAGTACAAGAACATCAAGCTTTTTTAATGAAGCATGGAGATCATCACCTAACTGATCCCTTGCGCCCGCCTTGAGTGAAAGGAGGTAACACTGATCGGACTTTGTGTGGTAAAAGGCAATGACCGAATTCTGACGCCCTGCTTTTCGAAGTTTCTGTTTCAGGTCCGCGCATTCCTTTGAGATGTCATTGCCCTTGAACGGAAATGAAGTTATATCGAACCATGCCCCCATTTTTTCGAGAAGTGTCCCGGGCTGAAGATCCGGGACTTCTCTAATAAGCCGATGGGAAGGCATAATGGTCAGGCCCTCATCACTCATGTTGGACAAATACATTATGACATATTCATAGGACCTGTTGAGAGGTTTATGGCCGTGCCTGGCCCTCATTATATCTCTGTAATTGCGTGCGGTCTCATAACGGTGATGGCCGTCTGCAATAAAGATGGACCTATTCCGCATAACATCCGCTATCTTTTTGAACACACGGTGGTTTTGTATAACCCACATTCGGTGGTTCGTGCCATCCTCAAAATCAAAGGCTATTTCAGGGGGGAAGTCGATAACCTTCATTGCGGCATCCATTATGGTGTTATCAGGGTCCTCGTAAAGGCCGAATATCTGGCTGAGCTGGGCGCTGCAGGCCCTCATGAGCTTCAGGCGGTCATCCCTGTGGGCCGAAAAGGTCCTTTCGTGGGGAAGGATAACACCGGCATCTTCATCTTCTATGCGCACTAATACAATTATCCCCCACCGGGTCCTTCGGGGGTCCCCGCTTCCCGGGTCGTAAATCAGGGAAGTGAGGTAGATGGAGGGTCGATCCGAAGGAAGAAGGATACCTGTGGATTCCCATCTCTTAAAACAATCGGCCGCGCGTGTATACCTGTTATCCCAATCGGAATCCCCGATCTTTTTCTTAGCTAAGATCAAACGGATGACATTATAGGGATCTTTTTGGTAATATGCCTCCTGCTCCTCCTCGGAGATTACGTCGTAGGGCGGCGCAACAATTGCCTCGAAATCTTGCCTTGCGAAATAATTATAGGTAAGTCCTTTAAAGGGAGCTATAATGGCCATGATCTAAATTTAATCCTTTTATTTTCCTGCCCCTTTAAGGGTAAGGTTGGCTCCAATTGACCCGCTATGCGGGATCGACGGAATTCTTTGAGCCCCTCATATTTGAAATTCTCGAGCCAAGGTGGTAAAAAGCTTTTTATTCTCTCAGAAAAGCTGCTTATGTCAAGGAAATTTAATAATGAATGCACGCATAAGAGATGCGGATCTTGTCATAGAAGGCGGTATGGTCATAACCATGGCACAAGGCCAGGCCCCTATTTCGAATGGCAGGGTTTTGATAAAAGACGGGATTATAACGGACATACATAGCCGGAATGAGAAATGTGAAGGTCCGGGCGTTCAGGCGGAAGTCATTGACGCAAAAGATGCGATTGTTATGCCGGGACTAATTAATGCCCATACACATGCGGCCATGACGCTTTTCAGGGGCCTTGCCGATGATCTGCCTTTGAAGCAATGGCTTTTTGAAAAAATATTTCCTGCTGAGGCAAAGTACCTTAACCCGGACACGGTCTACTGGGGTTCACTCTTGGGATGTCTTGAGATGATTGCATCCGGGACCACCTGCATTGCAGACGGGTATTTTTTTCAGGATGAGACGGTTCGGGCCGTGCACGAATCCGGACTCAGGGGCCTTATTGCCCAGGGGATTATTGATTTTCCTGCACCGGGTGTCCCTGACCCGACAAAAAACCTGATGGTGGCAAAGGAATTCATAGAAAGATGGCTCGGTTTTTCGACCCTGATTACGCCTGGTTTGTTTTGCCACAGTCCTGTCACGTGTTCCGAACAGACCTTAAAAGGTGCGTGGGAGATATCCAGACGGTTTGATTTGCCCCTTCAGATCCACCTTTCCGAGACGTCTGACGAAATCAATGAAATTATAAAAAGGACCGGTAAAAGGCCGGTTTTCTACTTAGACCGGCTTGGATTGATAGACAAGGGTCTTATCGCAGCCCATGCAATACATCTCGATGAAATGGAGATCTCCCGTGTTTTCAAAAAAGGGATGAAAATCGTTCACGTGCCTGAAAGCAATATGAAACTGTGCGCAGGTATAGCCCCAATACGTGACATGGTAAACGCGGGCTTGACAGTCGGATTAGGCACGGACGGGTGCTCATCCAATAACAACCTGGATCTTTTTTGCGAGATGGATACGGCAGCCAAATTGAGCAAGATTTACGATCTTGATCCGGTTGGTCTAAATGCAAATACCGTTGTTAAAATGGCCACATCCCTGGGTGCTTCTGTCTTAGGCCTTGAAAAAGAGATCGGGACACTGGAGATCGGGAAAAGGGCGGACATTATCGTTGTTGATACTCACCAGCCTCATTTGTGTCCTGTTTACGATCCGTTATCCGCTATCGTGTACTCTGCCAATGGCGCAGACGTGAAGGACGTCATTGTGAACGGGAAGGTGCTGATGAAAAACAGGGGATTCACGACACTGGATCCGGTCGAGATTATAGAAAAGGTAAAGGTCATCAGCAGTAACATAAGCATTTGAGGCATTCCGGTCACAGGGCAGGGCCACGTCATTTAAACAGGTAATGGCTTGGAATAAATAAAGTTACCGGCTTATGAAAATAATGAAAATTCCAAGCACCAAAATACAAATCTCAAACAAATATCAATGACCGAAATTCAAAATTCAAAACAGATAGAATGACGGCGAGGCATCCAATAAGTAATTGAAATGTTTTGGTCATTGGAATTTGTAATTTTGATATTGTTTGTAATTTGAGTATTGTAATTTGAGATTTTAGTGGCGTATCCGGGAAAGCAAATCGCTTCTATCTGAATTAGTTAGAGCTGATTTTGACGTTTCCCTGGGTCACAGGGTCTCCATGTTGACAAGAAGGTGCATTAACTGCTATCAAGGCCCTCTGTTCCATTTTTTTTAAACAATGGTGAAAAATATATGGATAGAAAAAAGACAGGCTTATTTTTGACAATAGTTCCGCTTATTATAATCCTGGGCCTTCTTGCCTGGCTCTTGAGCATAATTTTTGAGGGCCAAAAACCCCTGGTACAGGTTACGCCCCTGCCTCAGTTCCTTTCAGAAAGCCGGGAATTTACGCTCAACATAAACGATGACAAAAGAGGTCTCAAACACCTTCTGGTTTCGGTGAACCAGGGAGGCCGGGAAACGATTGTTCTTGAAAAAAAGTTTCCGTTCAAAGGACTGTTCAATCGTGAGGGTTCTCACAAGTTTGATACGAAATTTTCCATGAACCCCTTAAAGCTCAATCTGGCTCAGGGACGCGTGGACCTGAAGGTTCGGGTATGGGATTATTCCAGAAGGAGCGGGGGAGACGGGAATCTCTCACAGGTAAGTCACAAAATGGTAGTGGATACAGTTCCGCCTTCCATTAGGGCCATAAGCCGGTTGAACTATGTGAACCTCGGAGGGACAGGTTTGATAGTATATCAGACCTCTTCTGATACGGTTAAGAGCGGCCTCTACGTCAATGATCTCTTTTTCCCGGGCTTTCCCGCAGGTGTAGAATCCAGGGAAGGTTTTCGCGTATGCTATTTTGCCGTTCCCTGTGACATAAAGGCTAACCCGGACGTCTATCTGTGGGCAGAGGACCGGGCGGGTAACCTGTCAAGGGGCAGTTTTCACTATAATATCCGCACAAAACGGTTTCGCACGAAAAGAATAAATATCACGGATCGATTTCTGAAGAGCGTTCTTCCCTATTTTTCTTTTTATCATTTTGATCCGGGAGATAATGACATAACAAAATTCCTCAAGATCAACAGGGACTTGAGAAAGGAAAACAATCTGGCTTTTAGCAGTCTGAGGACAAAGACGAATCCCGAGAGGCTCTGGAAGGGGGACTGGATAAGGCTCAGAAACGCCGCCAATATGGCCGGTTTCGGTGATCGGCGCTCGTACTACCACAACGGAGCAAAAATCGACCAGCAGGTACACATGGGCGTGGATCTGGCCTCGCTGGAAAACGCCAAGGTCCGGGCGGCCAATAACGGCCTCGTCATCTTTTCGGACCGTATGGGAATATACGGCCTTACAGTGGTCCTTGATCACGGACAGGGCCTTGCCTCCGTTTACTCCCATTTGAGCAGCATAAACGTAAAGCCGGACCGGAAGGTTACAATAGGGGATGTCATAGGGTTAACCGGACATACCGGACTTGCAGGTGGAGATCACCTCCATTTCGGTATCATGGTAAGCGGCGTTTTTGTTAACCCCATAGAATGGTGGGACAGCCACTGGATTCAGGATAACATTACCCGGAAGTTGACCCTGGTGAATAAATAAGATCGTTTTTTCTCTAAAGTGCCTTTTGAGACCTTTGCAAAACGCCCCTTTTGCTCAATTTCGGCGTCCCCGCTGAGCTGGATTTTCTAACAAGCTCAAATTTCAATTCTCAAAATACTCAATATATTCATGCGGTCGAAATTTTCGCCTTCCTTGAACTTGACCAAAATTGAGCATTTTTCAAAAGTCTCCTTCTTTGAAAATGAAAATACAAGCTATGTTCGTCATAAAATGACGGGGCACTATCTTGACTGGAAAAACCAGCCAGGGGTGTTTAAGCACTATCCCGGCATTGATCCCGTTTTATTACCTCAAAATGTCCATCCCCCTGAAAAAATGCTTTCCGCCTTAATAAAAGGAACTGCAGTCAGTGCCCCGTTACGGGCCGTAAGCATTGAAGATATTTCCCTTATCCTGCGTTTGACCTGCACTCTTACTGCAAAGGCCCGCCATGCGGGGGGTGATTTTTATTACCGCAGTGTTGCGTCGGCAGGCGCCCTCTATCCATCTGAAATCTATGTTGCCACACAAAGCATAAACAACCTTGATGACGGGCTGTATCACTTTTCAATTGCCCACCACTCCCTTTCCCTGCTCCGTAAGGGAGACATTACCGCCCCAATCCTGACTTTTTTCCTGTCCGCCATATTTTTCCGGAGTGCCTGGAAATACCGGGAACGGTCCTACCGTTACCATCTGTTAGATACCGGACATCTAATCGAAAATCTGACCTTAGCCTTAAAAGCCCTGCAATTGTGCCCTGCCCTTTCCTTTGACTTCAATGACTCTGAGGTCAATCGTCTTTTGGGCCTTGATGAAACAAAGGAAGTTTGTCTGGCCGTGTGCCACATCAACGGAACTCAGGCATATGAGGATAAAGAAACAGAGAAAATCACGGAACTCCAGGATAATATCAAGAATGCAAGCCGTGTAGCTGAGAAAGAGACAGACTATCCCGCAGTGCATGCAATACACAAGGCAGGCACCGCTGTTATCTCACAACCCGAATCAAAACCCGGAATGATTCACGAGTTGGGGTTGGCTGCGGATAAGGGGACGAGGATTTACCCTCCTGACCCCTGGCCTGAGACCCTGAACTATGCTGAGACCGTTTCTCATCGCCGTTCCAAGCGCAACTTTGTGCGCCAACCCATATCACAGGGTTGCCTGACAGCCCTCTTGGATGGACTCTGTTCCGATCAAAATCAATCCATGCGCACCGGCTTTTTAGCCGGCAATGCGGAAGGATTTGATCCGGGGATCTATCTGCTGGACACTTCTTCTTCATTAACCGCAATGGTTGACTCCGGTTTGTTCATAGACAGAATGGCCCATATCTGCCTGGATCAGGCATGGCTTGCCAATGCGGCAGTTCATTTTCTTTTCATGAGCAATCTGGATTTCGTTGACAGTATCTGGGGACCAAGGGGATACCGCTACGCCATGATGACGGCGGGGAGGTTGGGAGAGAGAATCTATCTGATGGCCACGGCCATGGGTCTCGGGTGTTGCGGGATCGGCGCCTTCTATGACATGGAAGCGGCCGAACTCCTTTGCCTCAACAATCACTCGCGGCTCTTGTACCTCGTGGCCGTAGGCCAGGTGAAATCAGTAAAGGCTTTTGCATGAGATTCAGATTTTTGGACATCTGAATCGCTTCTACGTTGAATGTTATGGCAAAAAAACTTGCTCCCAGATTTTGTCTGGATTTTTATGGCTAATCGAGCTAATTTAACTTTCTGCGATTTGAGGATTTATGTAAAATCTGAAATTCTTTGCAGCACATAATCTTTTTACATTTCATATATATACTGAACTTGTTGGAAATTAAAACAATACAGCTATACATGAACGCGGGAAAAGAATAAGGCTATTGGGATTCAGCATTACGGTTGCAAAACAGTTAAAAAATGGCATGGATACTAAAATGCATGGTGTTCTGCTTTAAAAGAATCAAAGCCGTATCGTATGAAATAGTGAAGCAATTTCATCTTTGGAGGAATGCCTAATGGCCAAAAAACAGACCTATGAAGAATTAGAACAAAAGATCAAGGAATTAGAAAAAGAGAGAGTAGAGCGCAACCGGGCTATGGATGAGCTAAGGGCGGAAAAGGTCTTTTCCACCTCCCTGATAGAGGATGCCCCAACGTTCTTCGTGGCCATAGACAGCCAAGGTAAGACGCTAAGGATGAACCGGCTTATGTTGGAGACGCTTGGTCTCACAGCCGAGGATGTCATCGGCAAGGACTATCTTTCCAACTTCGTGCCTAAGAGGGACAGGGAGCTATTGTCGGCCACTTTTAAAAAACTGACCATCGATCATAAGCACACCTTTCATGAGAACCGCATTGTATCAAAGGACGGAAAGGAGTTCCTTATTGAGTGGCAGGGGACACCGGTTTTCGATGCAAGCGGTAAGTTCCGTTATTTCTATGGCATTGGAATAGACATAACCAGGCGAAGCCAGACAGAAGAGGCACTGCGGGAAAGCGAGGAGAAATATCGAAGCATTATCGAAAATATTGAAGAGGGCTACTTTGAGGTTGACCTGGCTGGAAACCTTACTTTCTTCAACGATTCATTAGTCAAAATCTTTGGGTATTCCCGTGATGAATTAATGGGAATGAATAACCGGCAAACTACGGACGAAGAGAATACTAAAAAAGTATATCAAACCTTCAGCACAGTATATACCACGGGAAAGGCTGTAAAAGACTTTGGCTGGGAAATTATAAGAAAAGACGGGAGCAAGAAATATGTTGAAGCCTCAGTATCTTTAAGGAAGGACTCAGAAGGTCAGCCAATCGGATTTAGTGGTATTGGTCGGGATATAACCGAGCGCAGACAGGCAGAAGAACAGGCTAAAAAACACGAATTCATGCTAAGAAATCTGTTTCAGGCATTGCCCATTGGCATAGGCATGGTCCAGAACCGTATGATGCAGTGGCATAATGAGGCGTTGTCCCGCATGCTGGGCTATAAGCCGGAGGAGATTAATGGAAAAAACGCCAGGATGCTCTACCCCAACGACAAGGAATTCCAACTGGCCGGAGAGACGATAAGCGTACTTGGGCGCGAGAAAAGAACATCTGAAGTTGAGGTCAGATGGATCCGCAAGGATAGATCGGTTTTTGACTGCCATATCCGCTATGCCCTATTGGACCCTAAATCGGAAGAGAGGGTGGTGGTTGCTATGGCTGAAGACATCACAGATCGGAAAAAGGCAGTAGAAGAGAGGGAGAAACTGGAAGCCCAACTCCAACAAGCGCAAAGGATGGAGGCATTAGGTACTTTAGGAGGGGGTGTTGCCCACGATTTTAACAATCTGCTCATGGGTATCCAGGGTCGTACCTCTTT
>JAFDDR010000182.1 GCA_019310785.1 Deltaproteobacteria bacterium | reverse complement strand
ATCCGCCACGGATCAAATAATCATGCCAGACATTATCCGCTTCGGGATCCCGGAAACTGGCAGGTCCGCAAAAGGCCGTGGATCGCAAATCCTCGGGTAAGCCTTGCGCAAAGCCGGCTGTAAACCGTCCCAGAGCCTGTTCCCGCCGTTCTACTTCAGGGGGAAGGAATGAATTTGCTGAATCATTACATATTGAATCGTCCATTTTCCGGATGTTGATAGTCATTGTCACTATTCATATAAAAGTCCTCCTCTGTCTGTCTTCACTTCAGAAAGACGTAAACACAAGAGATGCCTAAGGAATCGCTACAATCTGTTGGCAGACAACCACTGCTGCATTTCATTAAAATTCCGAAACCAGACTATATCGCGGAAGGCTTTCAGGAGTGGCGCCTCCGGACCGGGAAGAATCCCTAAAAAGGGCACTTTGCACTGTCGGGCTGCTCGATAATCACTTTCCGCATCCCCGAAAAAAATGCATCCCCCTGGATGCAGCGCATACCGGTTGAGCACTGCTTCAAGATTGTCCTTTTTGCTGACCGGAGAACCAAGGACATCCCTAAAATAGACGTCCAATGCCCTTCGCTGAACAATCTCCCTGATTTCTTCCTCCGGCGTAGCCGAAATCACGAAGCAGGGTACTTGATCATGCCATTCTTTCAAAAACGACTCTGCCCCAGGTATTTCCGGTGCATGCACAACTTCATCTACCACTAATCTGGCAAATCGCTGGCAGAGATCAGCTAAATCTTCTTCAGTCAGTGGCTCTCCAAGAAATTCTGTATAGTAATGGCGAAACTTGTCATCACGGGTCATGCCTCCATGATTCCGATGGTGTTCAATTACCTTTGCCACAACTTCGACACCATACGGCTCAAAGAGTCGAGTAAAAGCCTGGGTCTTTACCTCCACAGAATCAGCCAGTACACCGTCAAAATCTAAAAAGAAGGCCTCGTATTGCATGATATCGCTGTATCTTTGCTAACAAAAACCCCACACGGGTTCCGGTGTGTCTTGACAGAGTCAGGACACTCAGGATGTACGAATCTCCTTGATTCGAGGATCTTCGTGGTCAACTGTGATCGTCCTGGGGGGCTTCCATAAAGGGGTAAGGGAAATTGAATCACTGGGGATAGGCGGATGATTTTCATGACTTCCTTGTTTTTCCATTCTCCTGCTGATATACCTCTTCCACGAGATCCAGTATCCCCTGTCCAATATCCACAAATACATTGGGCACCATTTTATGTGCCACACGGGGCGTGAAGCGATAGGGGGTCATTTCATAGTGGATAGGATCACGTTTTTCCGGTTGTAAATTGACTTCCACTTCTCCTCCCAGAATCTCCTTAATCATATGCAGCAATTCCTTGGAATTGAGTATTTGAGTTCCTGTCAAGGTAAGACATTTATTCGCATATTCAGAATCAAGAGCCGCCACGCTTAATCCAGCAGCATCCTGAACATGGATATATTCGCGACGTTCCAGTCCTGAACCCGGATAGTCAATTCGGCCTTCTTTGACAGCCTGTGTAACGTAGCGTTTGAGTCCGTTCCAAGCTTGAGCCCGCGGACCGTAAAGGGAGCCATAGCGCAAAATGGTGTATTCAAGGTTAAAGCGTTCAAAATAGGCCTCAATAAGAAGCTCGGCCGCCTGCTTGCTTACTCTGTAAAATGATCCCTGCTGACTGTATACATAAACTGTAGAAGCAAACAAAAGCCGTTCGACCCCTGCTTGAACGCAGTTATCGAGTACAATAGCGCTTCCCATAATGTTATGTTCTATTGTCGCTCTGGGAGACATGGATGCCTCGCCAATATCTGCGATACCAGCCAGATGATATACATAACGAGTTCCTTTGAGGCACCTGCCAAGCTTTGTTTCATCCTGAAAATCTCCCACAACCATTTCCTGTTCAGATTTCAACCAAGGGGAAGGTATCACGTCAAATACGGTTACCGCATATCCCTCCTCAAGGAGGGCATCTGCCAAATGGCTTCCCAGGAAACCTGAGCCTCCAATGACCACAACTTTGTCTTTCATAGAAATCCTGCCTTGTGTAGACCTTTAATTAAATTCTTAACCGCTGTACACTCCATGAGGTGCCTGGCTTCTCTTGCATAGGAGCCGATATGCGGCGTCAAAATCACATTGTCCAAAGAACAGAGCGGACCACAGTATGGCTCTTTCTCAAAAACATCCAGGCAGGCGAAGCTCACACGGCCCTTTACCAGGGCGTCATGTAAAGCGTTTTCATCGACCAGTTCACCTCGTGCCGTATTGACCAGGATTGCCCCTTGTTTACAGGCTTTGAATTCCTCCGGCCCAAAGATCGTTTTGTTCCCACTTGCATGAATTGATATGATGTCCGCCCTTGCAAACAAGTCTGACATGGACACGGCCTTCGCCCATGAAACACTTATGGGCTCAGGGTCGTAGTAGATCACCCTGCCATCGAAGGCACTAATCAACTCACCCACCCTTTGTCCTATATCGCCAAACCCCACAATGCCAACGGTCTTTCCCTGAAGCAGACTCCCGGTGCGTTTTTCCCATTGACCTTGACGTATCAGCCTATCGTGGAAGTAAATCAAACGAAGGGCAGATAGAATTAATCCAATGGTCAATTCCGCAACGGTCTGAGTAAGAACTCCTCGAGTCCGATAGACTTGAATTCCCAGCATGTCGGCCGCATCTTTGTCAACATTGTCCCACCCTACTCCTACACGTGAGATAGCCCGGAGATATGCCTTGGCCTTTTGGAGAACAGCACTGGTTATCGGCTCCGTGCCGGCAAGCATCCCAAGGGGTTTGTATTCATCCAGAAGTTCCCATAACTCGTCCTCGTTCAGTTTGCGTCCCAGGGGATTAAATACCACATCAAGTTTGTTTTTTTTCAACAACTCGAGGACATCCGGTGATTCCTTTGCAAAGGAGGTTGTAGTCGCCAAAACCTTACTTGTTTTTACTTCATGACCCATTTCCACCCGAAACTTAGTCTATTTACAACATTTGTGACATATCAACAGGCATTAACCGGAGAGGCGCCTAATAATTGAATTGCTGACGACCCTGTTTTGTATAAATCCGCCCATGTCCTGTCTCTTTCCAGGATAAAACCATAAAAACCCTCAAAGTCGAACCTTTTCCAGAAGGACTTCGTCACTCTAAATACAGATCTTTGGGGATACTGTTGATACTTCATCTCGTCAATAATTTTCCAACCTGAATGCTGAAAAATAAGTTTCCAATCCATGGGCGATAGTTCAAAAATATGTGTATTTTCAGGGAACACATCTCTTTTCTGTTGTTGACGGATATGATGTAAGCCGACCCTGCTTTGGGCCAAATAAGGGACAGTCAGTACAAAGTATTTACATACGGATCGACTTGAAATACCGCTTAAAAAAGATATGGGATCATTTAGATGTTCCAGCATCTCAAATGACAACAATAAATCCGCCTTTATCTGATGTTTCCCATACAGATCCTCTGCCCTGCATAACAGAGCATCAAACCCTTTTGATCGAATTTTCTCTATGGCAACCGGGTCCATATTTACACTAAGAAACTTCAATCTACTTGAACGAAAGCGTGGATCGCTTGAAAGCATGGATTTCAAATATATCAAATGCGTCCCAGAAGAATCGCCAACATCCACAACAAAAAGTGAGCGTCTATCTGCTATTAAATCAACGGCTCGAATCGCCAGCCTGAGCTGAAACGCATGTATGGCTCGAACCCTGACCCTAAGGACCTCTTTGTCGATGTTAAAGGTCGTATACTGTTCTGTCAGGTCGGGGACGATTTCGGCCAAAAACTCGGATAATTTATCAATTTCCTGTTCTCTGGCAGCAGCTTTGACCGACGCGATCTGCATGCGGTCCACCAAAGGGTTAACCCACCACTTGTTCGCTTTTAGTAGATTCCTTAACACGAATGATTAGCCAGAATATGAAATCATCAAGGGATCGTTGACCATCAGTCTTGCCGCCCTTTCCAGGTCATCCGGTGTGTCCACACTGACTGTTTCACAGTCCGTCATAACCATATGCACATGTTCACCATGCTCGATGATACGCATCATATCTACAGATTCAATTTTCTCCAGAGGGGTCTGAGGGAGGGCATTGAATTTGATAAGATAGTCACGACGAAATGGAATAACACACACCTGCTTCAGCATAGGCACATCCGTCACTCCTTTGCGCCTGGACGGAATAGGCTCCCGCGAAAAATACAACGCACAGCCGTCAAGCCCTGCCACGACCTTCACTTCATTGGGGTCCTCAAACTCACTTACAGTTTTCATGCGTGCCATGAGGTTCACGACTTGAATGGAAGGGTCTTTCGACATGGGCATCACAGCCTGCTCAATCATTTCTGGTGTCACCATAGGTTCATCCCCTTGCACCATAACCACAATGTCCACTCTCCGGCCTTTTTCCGATTCTGCCTTGAGCATGGCCTCCGCTGTCCGATCAGAGCAGCGCTCATGGGTATCGGCGGTCATAATAGCCCTGCCACCAATTGAATCAATGTATTCGTAAATCTCCCTATCGCAGGTAGCCACGTAGGTTTCACTCAATAATCGACACATACCAGTCCTCAAATATACGTGCCCCACCATTGGGACGCCATGTATCTTGGCAAGTGGCTTTCCTGGAAAACGGGATGAATCCATGCGAGCAGGGATAATGGCAATGATGTCTTTCATTTTTGCTCTCCCCGTATTAAATCTATTCCAAGACGGCATGCACAATCCAACATGCGTATATCCAGACTGTAAGCTAAAAAACTATATCCCTGGTTTATTCTCTGCTTAAGTTCTTCAATGTTCGGTTCAATGATATGGATCCCTGCGGCCTTTTCTGAAGCCATCTTTACAGTATAAATACGCTCCATGGCGTCTTCCATAAGTGGGTGCTCAAACTTTCCTGGAATACCCATCGAACCTGATAAATCGTATGGTCCCACAATAAAACCATCGACTCCTTCAACTGAAAGGATTTCTTCCATGTTATTGACGGCATCAATATGTTCCACCTGAACAATGACCACCGTTTCCTTCCCCACCCAGTCCCGATAACCGTCAAAGTCGCTTCCGTAACCCTGGGCCCGGGCCAGCCCCACCCCGCGCCTGCCATGGGGAGGATAACGAACTGCGGCAACAGCCTTTTCAGCCTCGGCCGCGGAATTGACCATGGGCACAATGACTCCGTGCGCTCCTGCATCCATCACACGCTTAATCTGCACAGGGTCATTCGCCGACAGGCGAACAAGTGGTATCACGTCGCATAGCTCAATTATCCGGATGAGTTCCTCTGCTTCGCGAATTGTAATCACGCTGTGTTCCAGGTCCACTGTAAGCCAGTCAAACCCAGACTTGGCCATAATTTCCGCAATAGCCGGATGAGCTAGGGTAATCCAGGAACCTAAAGTGATATCGTTTTTCACAAGTTTTTCTTTGAGACTCATATCATAACTCTCTTTTTCCGGGTTCTTGACTTCAGATCGGCAATTCAGTGTTATGAACGGACGTTTTAATATGACTCAAACCTATTTATGCCAGATCTTCATGATATGCTCGGCAAGCCGGAAATCATCCGCTTCGCGCACTTCAATGGAGGAATAAGGATTATCCACTTCAAAAAGGCCCACCTTGTCGCCCAACAGCCGTCCCTGACGCATGATTTCCGCACGGGTGACACAGCAGAGACCTTTGAGACCGACAAACGCCCGCTCCTTGTACTTACGCGGGGCATATCCACTGTCTAAACGCTCGACAGTACCATCTTCATTTTCATGCCACAGGGACCGGCTCTCCGGCTGCGCGGCAATTACAGTGTCCAGCCCGTCTGAAACCATCGATTTTATCTAATGAATATTTATAAACAGCTTCCAGACCGACATAATCCTTGGAGAGCGACTCAGGTCGGATAAATGGCGCTTCCGCGCCAAGGCCCTTTGCGATATCCGCTAAGGCTTCGTCATCCGTGGAAACGTATATATGTTTAAGATGGGTCGAGGCCCGGGCAAATTCAATCGTATATGTCAGAGCTGGTTTTCCGCCTAACATCATGCCCGGCCCTCTCTCAGGGATGATGGCCACCACGTTTAGATCATGGGCGTACAGTGTCCTGGTCTTTTCGTTCTCACGAAGGCTTTCTACAATTCGAACGATGTTTGCACAACGCTCCGGATTACCGTTATGATGGATGCCGTGGTGATGAAATACACTGGCCTCCGGTTCGTAGACGATTGTATAACCTAACTTCAGCATTTCCTTGGCCCAAACACGGTCCTCGATGTTTGTGACCTTTTCATCAAAAGGAACCTTTTCCCACAGTTCCCGACGCAGGATACTGTTTGCATTGTGAAAAAAGCTATCTTTGGACTGCACCCGCCGATCCAGGCCAAAAACCAGCAACAGGTCCCGTTTGTCCGCATCACTGGAGAAAGCCATGGGTTCCTGCCTGCCGTAGACCGCGGCTACCGAAGGATTATCCAGGTTTTTCACGAGATTAGCTAACCAGACCTCATTTACTGAAATACAATGCCCGGAAAGGCAGACAATATACTCTCCCTTTGATTCCCTGATGCCTAAATTTAGGGCCTTGCCAGGCAAAAAATCCGTGCAGGTTACAACTTTTGCAATTGGGAATTGGCGGGCTTTTTCGATAGTCCGGTCCGTGCTCTCGTTGTCTACGATTATCACTTCAAAATCCCGGTAGGTCTGCCCAAAAACCCCGGACAAGCAAGGGCCGATCCACCGCTCTTCGTTGCAGGTACGAATGATTATGGAGCAGAATCTACCCATTTTATCCCTAAAGGACCTCTGTCAACCGGTCGTATTGGACCTTATAAGCGTTATCTCTACCGGAGGCGCGGAGCATGAAATCGGCTAACATCAAATCCTCTTGTCGTTTAATGACGACAGCGGAAAGCCTGCTAACCGGGAAGTATCCCGTTTTCCCGCAGAAAAGGGCATAGCCCTTGTCCCTGTACTGGGATATAAAGGCCCGGGTTCGCCACATCATCACAGAATAGACAAATGCCTGGACCGGGATCAGGTCCTGGGTTTGGGCAAATCTTTCCTCCAGTTCAAAATTGATGGGTTCCCCTTTGTACACACAGTGGACCTGTTCGTCTTTCACCGTAATCAGGGAGTCCAAAGCTTCTTCCTGGAAATACCTCACAACCTTCCCAACCTCTTCACCGGTCTGCAAGGGAGAGGTGGGATTCACCCAGGCTATTACGTCGCAGGGGTTCTTTTCCATGAAATCCATGACCACATCATCGGATTTCGTTGTTGAACTCCCTAATTCTGAAGGACGATGATAGAATTCAACATGGTACCTGATGGCAATATCTTTAAAGATCTCATGGTCGGAGTTGATTACGATCCTATCAAACACGCCTGAATCCTGTGCCGCACGGATCGCGTAGTAGATCAACGGCATCCCTTTTACCAGGGCAAGATTTTTCATCTTCAACCGGGTACTGCCAATCCTTACCGGTATCATGGCAATGATCTTTGGATCATTCATTAATCCACCTTATGAAATAACCTTATAAAATTGCATCGCAATTTTATTGATCGCGGCTTTGCCGCTCGAATAATGGAATTTCCTAAACATTCAAATTAAACTCGTAAATTGGATTTTAACGCCATAATCAACTGCCGCCTGCTTAAAGAATTCCACCTCCACAGTCCTGAGTGGAATCCCTTTTTTCTTCCGTTCCTCTGAAATCCTTTTCTCCGGATCTCCCGCTACTTGCACCCCTAAGTCCGGTTCCAAAGACGGCTCTTGTCGTAGTTCAGTCACTAATTCTTTCATACGCCTTTTAAACGTATCCAACTGCTCAAACGCGTCCACCCGTATCGCCATAAAAAAATGGCCCAGATTCCGTTTTTCCTCAATTAGAGCGTCGTACATCCTCGGGATATGAGGACCAAAGGGCATTTGCGTTAACAATGCGCAAAGTATCTCAATCATCAGGCTCAATCCGTATCCCTTGTAGCCCCCCACGGGCAGCAGGTTGACAATCTCATGAGGGTTGGTTGTTTCCCGCCCTGTTTTATCAGCACCCACCCCGGCCGGCACCATTGAACCCTCTTCGCGCAACTGTAATACCTTGTTAAAGGTTATTACGCTGGTTGCCATATCCAGGCATATGGGGTCTTCACCTTCACACGGAGCAGTGAAGCATATTGGGTTATTCCCGAGAAACCTACGGGTCCCGGCAGTTGGAACAATCAGGGAATCGGCATGGGTGAAGCTCATGCCGATCATGCCGTGCCTGGAGATCTCCAAGCCAAAGAAAGATGCAGCGCCGAAATGTGTTGATCTTTTAACAGCCACCGCACCCATTCCCGCTTCCCCTGCCAATTCCAACACCCTTTTGACCGCCTCCATTCCCGCAGCATGGCCGTAAGCATTGTCCGCGTCAAGAACTCCGGTGCAATGCGTCGTGCGGTCAAACCTATAATTAGGGCGTGGATTAATACGCCCCGACTTAAGGGCCTTCAGATAATGGGGCAGCAGGCGAATCCCGTGTGAATCGACACCCCTTAAAGAAGCGTGCACCAGTCCGCCCGCCACATGTCCGGCAGCAACCTCATCAACACCCTCTTTCTTGAGGACCTCGAAAATGAAATTGCGAACATCAGCATGGTCAACACGGATCGGATCTGCCAAATTTATTCCCTTTCAGTAGACTACTTCCACCCATGCGCCACTTTGCGCAAGGCTCTTATTTACCGACTCGACAACTGCGGTGGAAGCAAGCGTATCCCTGAAGGTTGGCCGTACGGACTCCAACTGCTCGATCGTGATGCGGTTTTGGTTTAACTCAATCACGTCGCGGATGAAAGTGAGGAGACTTTCTATGCCATATCCCTGGTATGAAACAGTACCTGATCCGCCAGGATAGGTTGAACAAAAATCGGGGTTCGGTTCCTCGACCCCGGTCTCATCAGTTACCATTTCAATTCCTCGCCGCTTCTGATCGGACTCATACCGGCCCTTTGTTCCGATCACCTTTATCCTCTGGTCCGACATTGCAGATGTGGATTCCGGGTCTATCCAGTTTGTAAATATATGGGAAAGGAAGGTTTTGCCATTTGGCCCTTCCCATTCTATGGTGCCATGTACCGCATCATACGTATCTATGCCATGATCTCTCAGCCATCCCGTTTGACCCAAGGCCATCACCCGCCTTGGGACCGCACCCGTGGCAAAGTAAATAATGTCCACATAGTGCACGCCTAAATACTGAAAGATATTGGACTCCTTCACCCATGATTCAAATACCTTTGAGGGAACGCTCTTTCGCTGACTGAACTCCACGATGAAATACAGGGGATCCCCTAATTTTTCCTGACCAAGGACCTCCTTCAGTTTTAGATTTGCCCGATCAAAGCGCTTGTGGAATTCCACGGCCCCGTAAACTCCGTGTTTCTCTTGCAGGGAAATAAGTTCCCTTGCCTCCTTGACCGTGGGGGCAAGGGGTTTGACAACCAGTGTGTGTGCACCAGCCTTAAGACAATCCCCGGCCACTTTGCAGTGCAGATGATCGGGCACCACCACGATGGCGCAGGCAGGCCTGGAAATTTCCCTTAATGCCAGCATATACGATTCGGGATCCCTCCCTTCCTCATCATCCGGAAAGGTTCTCAAGGCCAAGTCGGTACCCATCAGCTCATTGAGTGAATCAAGTCTTTGTCTGGCATAGGATATGCTCTCGGGACGGGTTGCGGCCAAAAAAACCTCGCCAAGCGGCAAACCCCTCCTCCGCCACTCACACAGGGCCGGCAGTACTGTTCCATATCCGCTTGTACCCCTGCCGCATACGTACATGCCTGCACCCACAACCAAGATGTTCAGTTTTTCATTCCCGTTCATTCCTAAGTACCTTAGGATTAATTCATATGAAAGTAGCTATATTTCGGTAGGGATATTTAAAGATAATTGTCTGGCCCTTTGATCTTTTTTTTCGTTCTTCCAAAGTTGTTGACAGCATTAACAAATTCTTCATTATTGCCGCAAGCAGAATATGAATCGTTCCGTTCTTGATCTCTTCAACAACCTCTATTAAGTACCATTTCCAATTAAACAGGAACTCCTGATACGACCAATTTAGAAATCTATATTTAATTCTGTGGGTAAGTCTGAGCAAACGCAAACTGTTCTTATTATACTTGTTCTTCATCGTATATGATTCACTATGATAAGCAAGGCTCTTCCCAGATAAAACGATTCTGTACCCCTTCCTTTTTGCCCGGTGGCTCCAATCGGACTCTTCAGCATAGGCAGGACTAAAGTTCAAATAATCAAAACACCCGCCTTCCGCCGTATGAACATGATTGCTCCATAAAGCTCTGACAACTCAATATTCTCATCATTTTCAGAGAGCTTCCTGTTTTCTTCCATCAAAAAAATATTGGAGCACACAGCAGCGATGTTTTGATCAGAAGCAAGCTCATCCAATCCCGCTTCAAACCATCCCGGTTGCACAAGGCAGTCGCTGCTGACATAACAGAAAACATCCCCTACTGTTTCTTCAAAGGCAATATTGAATGCAATGGAAAATCCCATGTTTTTCGGCAGGGCAATGATCCGATCAACTTTCCCCGATTCCTTTAATTCAAAAAGCCTTCGCAGGTTGCTGCGATCTTCGCTGCCATTATCAACAACATGAATACTTATCTTGGCAGGATCAGTCCGCTCACGGATGTACTTGATGCATAACTCCACTCACGGATGTACTTGATGCATAACTCCACTATTTCAACTGAATCCCAATTGATTATGGTAACAGGTATTTTTTCTCGCATACCTTCCTTCTATTACCCGATCCGTCTTAAAAATCCGCTGGGGTTATGCGTTATAAGGAGTTTGTGATTCCATTTTTCAACCACTTTGAAATTATTGTTTTTCGAGAGAAAAGCCCGGACCGCCGCTTTTGGATTGTTGGTACCAAAATCATCTTTGGACCCCTTTAACCCTGCCAGTTCCTCCACGATGGTGTCGAAAACCACCATATAACTTCCTATGCTCACGAGTTGGCAATAGGCCCTCATCTCAGAGATCACGTGATCCTTTTCGTGATTGGAGTCCAGGCATACTAACACCCTATTTTTCTGTTCGGCAAATCTTTTGACATCATCAACAACTTCCGGGTCTATGGAGCTGCCCTGTATCATCCTGATTCGCTTGAACATGGAATGTTTTTCGATCTCTTTCCTGTTATGCTCTCGTATGTCAATATCTATTCCCAGGACCTCTCCATCTCCGCCCATTAATTCAAGCATGGAAGCATAGAAAATCAGGGAACCACCATGCGCGATTCCAGTCTCAACAATGAGATCAGGCTGCACTCCCCAGATTATTTCCTGCATCGCGATAATGTCTTGAGGGAGCTGGATAATGGGCCGACCCAACCACTTAAAATTGTATGAGTATTTTTCGCTCCAGCTCTTCCTGACCCATTTACTTGAAAGGGCCTGAAGCTCGCTGTCTTCCTCATATCTCCTTATCCTGTCCTCACACTCATTTTCAAAGGCTGCA
>JAFDDR010000181.1:5939-8904 GCA_019310785.1 Deltaproteobacteria bacterium | reverse complement strand
ACATTATCAGGATCCTCATAACCGGAATTCTTCATAGGCAATTTTCTATGGCCAAGGCCATGGAATCGGCCGCGGCCGAAGAAATAAAAAAGATGCGCAGGTATATGAGAGTGCTGGATACTATGATTACAGTTGCCCCCCTTTTGGGGATTTTCGGTACCGTCATCGGGATCATTACATCATTTGAGGTTTTAGGATCAGCGGGAATCGAACACCCAGAGGCCGTTACCGCCGGAATTGCCCAGGCCCTGATCACCACGGCAACCGGATTAGGGATTGCCATACTTACTGTCTTTCCCTACAATTACTTTAATTCAAATGTTGAATATGCGGCCCTTGCCATCGAAAAATACGCAACAAGCCTGGAGATAGTATACGAGAAACTGCCCGAAGCTTCGGCCAAACAGGTTGGAGGTTAAATAGTGAAACTCAACCTGGATATACAGAGAAGGGCCCGCATTGAAATGCTGCCCCTGATCGATATTGTTTTTTTGCTCCTGGTGTTTTTTATCTATGCCATGCTCTCCATGGCCGTGCACAGGGGTCTGCCGGTTGTGCTTCCTACCTCTTCTACTTCCAAAGTCGATAAACACTTGGTGCTGTCCGTAACAGTGAAAGCAGACGGGACAATTTATGTTGATAAGGAACAGGTCACTTTGAGAGATTTGGCAGGATTTTTGGAAACAAAAAGCGGAGGGAGCAAAAAACACGGTGTCCTGCTCTTTGCCGACCGCAGCCTGTCATATCAGAAGCTCTTTCGGGTCCTGGATCAAATCAGGAGCGCGGGACTCAGTCGAATTTCCCTCCAGGCAGAGGCGGATTAGCGCCGAAGAATTTAGGTCTATTGGGTAATTATTTTGAAACGAATTCTGTTCGCTGCGGTAGTGGCATTGGGAATACACGGACTCCTTTTCGGAATGGAGTTTAGTTGGCTTCACAACAAACTCCCTAACAAGCCAAAACCCCATACTTTGACAATGAGTTTGACGTACCGTGAACCACAAAGGTCGAAATCGAAACATGTCATAAGAAAACCTGACATCCCGTCAAAAAAAATTGTCCATCCCAAAAAAACGGTCAAAAAAAAGAAACCAAGGCCCATTCCAAGGCCAAAACCCGCAAAAAAGGTCTTAAAGCCACCTGAAATTGTGAAGAACATTGAACAACCGTCACCTCCCTCTGAGCCCCAAGAGACTGAAGCAGTGGAAGAACCTGATGATTCAAGTTCTGAATTCACAGAGGATATTATACGGGAAGATGTCTCTATGGTGGTTGGGGGAAGTGCAGGAGTTGCGGATGTGCCGCTCATGCGGGAAGCGACACCTTTATATCGAAAAAATCCCACCCCCAAATATCCTAAAATTGCCAGGAAAAGGGGGTACCAGGGGACTGTGGTTATTGAGGTCCTGGTTGATCGAGATGGCAGGGTTGGAGACCTGCGGGTATCCGAGTCCAGTGGATACTCGATTCTGGACAGGGCGGCAATGGCCTCGGTGAAGGGTTGGGTATTTGAGCCCGGAATGAAAGGGGATCAAAAGGTTGATATGTGGGTCAAAGTCCCCATACGTTTCCAGTTGAATTAACCCTAACGCCACACGTAGCGCAGGGCTTAAGCCCTGATTACTGATGTCCTGTGAAGCAATTAACCTATGAAAATACCCATAGGCAGACAAGAAAACCTGCGACATGGTCGCCTCGGTCCGGAAACGGAAGAATTAACCTATGAAAATACCTATTGTCATAACGGCCTTTGGTACGACCACCAGGGCACTTGAAACCTACTCTTTTATGAATGAGAGAATAAGTGAGCGCTTTTTTGATCACGAGATTATCTGGTCCTATTCGTCAAGGATGGTGAAAGACTGGATCAAGGAGAGACGCAATATTGAGTTGAAACATCCACACCAGATCCTTGCAGAGCTTAAAGAAAGAGGACACCAATGGGCCGTGGTCCAGTCCTTACACCTGCTTGCAGGCCACGAGTTTTACCGTCTAATTGAGGAGGTAAATCAAGGTCATGTAAGAACATCCGTGGGTTTGCCCCTGTTAACCAGTCCCGAGGATTATGAGGCCGTTGTTGAGATACTCGGAACCAGGTTCCCGGACCATGAAAAAGAGGCGGTTGTCTTAGTGGGACACGGAACAGACCATCCTATCTGGTCTTCCTATGTGGCGCTTCAACACATGTTTCGTGAGATGTTTGGCTCTAATATCTACATGGGCGTGGTTGAAGGATACCCTTCAAGGAAAAAGATCGTTACGGATGTTGAGAAGTCCGGTTTCCGGAAAGTCCGCCTGGTCCCTTTTATGTTGGTGGCAGGGACCCATTTTCAAGAAGACCTTACGGGAGAGAAGGATTCATGGAAAATTGCCTTTGAAGAAAAGGGAATCTCTGTTTCAATTGAAACAAAGGGCCTTGGATACAATCAGGCGATTGTGGATATATTTTGTAAACACATACAGGATGCGCTTGATGTGATCCCCCGGTAAGGTGCTGACACAAAAATACATTATGGAATTATCTAAAAGACTGAAAATTGAACGCTATGAAAACGAAGACGGAGATGTGGTCTTTACCGAAAAATATTTAATTCAGAGAGGGAGTTGCTGCGGTTATGGGTGTATTCATTGTCCGTATCAGCCTAAACATAAAGCAGGCAATACTGTTGTGGCCCCTGAGTTGAGAACCTACATCAAAAGTAGCCGATATGATAACGAATGAGAATATTAGGCTGATGTACATCGTCTAATTTGGGCCTTTTTGAGTGCCGTTATCGGGAAAAAAGATTGACATTCGTCTGGCTTCTCATTAGAAAAGGATTACGTTCAGGCGCTCATTTTGAGCTTAATAGGGAACCCCGTTAAAATCGGGGACGGGCCCGCCGCTGTGATTGGGGACGAACGCCGCAGGCTAATTACTGTGATTAGCTGAAAAGCCACTGCCGGACACTCAGATTTCTGAGTG
>JAFDDR010000181.1:0-5934 GCA_019310785.1 Deltaproteobacteria bacterium | reverse complement strand
GTAGGGTGATCCGAGAGTCAGAAGACCTGCCTGAACGAAAAGGCGTAACCTTCGTGGACGGGAGGTGCCTTGTTTAGATTCTGAGGATAAAAATGGGAAATCCCCGGATCGATTTATTTCGGTCCGGGGATTTTTTTTGGCCCCGATCTTGAGGGACATACAAGAATATTATTGAAGGGAGGTGAAGAAATGAAAACCGGGGTAATTGTCTACGTTGTGGGAGGGGAGGGTTTGTATGATTGCCGAAATTGTAAATCATTCAGGACTCAAACTAACTGGTAGTGAACTCCGGCTGTGTGGATAAGGTAGAGCAGGGCGGAATGAACCCCATCCCATAGCCGCCCTGCCCACCAGAGCTAACCTGAAACCCAAAATGGAGGTTCGGTTCTGCCATAGGCAGACAGGTAAACTGACTTCTTTATATTACCACCGGTTCTCCGAAAAGTAAACCCTGTAGGAATCCCACTTGAGGATTTTCTAACGGGAAAAAAGGAGGTTTAAGATGAAAAAGTTGTTAGTTGTATGTGCACTACTGGCTGTCCTGTTCCTGCCAGGATTAAGCAAGGCCCAAGAGGAGCAGGAAAAGATACATGAACTGGAAGAGGTGGTTGTTACTGCCACCCGTTCCGCAAAATCGGCAGATGAGGTCTTTGCCGACGTGGAAATTATTACACAAGAGGATATTAAAAATTCTTCTGCAAGTAATGTGGATGATATCCTAAGAAGGCTGGGCGCGGTTGATATCAGGAGACACTCTGATATGGGGATAACCGCTCCTGTACAAATCAATATCCGTGGCGTTGCAGGCGCAAAGCGGGTTCTGGTTATGATGGACGGCGTGCCTCTTAACTCTGCACTCACAGGTTTTTTTCAGCCAAACCAAATTCAATTGTCCTCTATTGAAAGGATCGAAGTGGTTAAAGGGCCATTTTCCTCACTGTACGGCAGTAATGCAATGGGAGGAGTAATCAATATCATATCAAAAAAAAGAAAAACCGACGGTGTTGATATTGTTCCGATGTTTAAATCAGGAAACTATGATTTCATAGAAACCGGCGCCAGTGTTCTGGGACGCAAAGGTGGTTTTTCTTATTCCCTCGATGGAAGTTATCGAACCGTAGACAACCACTACCGCAGGGATAAACAGGTAAAATACGCCTTCAATCCCACTACGGGTGGTTTTGACAAGAGTTATAAAGATGTAAGTGACAATTCTGACTATGATGATACGAGATTTTTTGCCCGTTTTAACTATGACTTTTCTGACGTTACCGGCCTTACGTTTACAGGAAGCTATACTGAAGCTGACACGGAAATGGGGACAACCCATTATCTTCCTGTGGAGCGCGATGTAGATACAGAAAAAAAATTATATTTTCTAAACCTTAATGGACATACCACAGTGCTTAACAGCCTGAACATAGACATGCGTGTTTTTAGCAATTACGACAAGAGTGATTCAAAGTGCGAACATATTATCGATAATCCCGCACCATTTGGCCCTCCATTTTTGTTCGAATACGGAGATCGTGAGTATTGGGGAAGGGATACCGGTATCCAAATCAAGGCCTCTATGCCACTTGGAAATTTCAATTATTTGACGGCTGGCGTGGATTCGAGTTTTATGAGCGGGTATTGGAAAAACAGCAAGGAGGACGGGACAGTAATTGATCACACCATGGACGAATCCCTGGACAATCAGGCCGTTTACCTTCAAAACGAAACAGAACTCTTTTCCTCCCTTATAGTCACCCTGGGGGCAAGGTATGACATGAACTCCGAATCCGAGGATTCTTTCTCTCCAAAGCTCGGGCTCTTGTATAAATTGAATGATCGTGTGAATTTTCGGGGTTCTGCAGGCCGGGCATTTCGTGCACCCAACCTCAATGAGCTTTATACGCCTACCTGGATGATGATCCCTGGAATACCTTTTGAATCAAATCCCGATCTCGAGCCTGAGATCATCTGGTCCTATGATCTGGGCACGTCGATTCGACTTACCGATGGAATTGATTTTAATCTGACTGTCTTTTATTCCAAGGCCAAGGATCTTATTTCAACTCCCATTACCGCCGGTGTGATGCGTTACGAAAACATAGATGAAGTCGAAACTGACGGCTTCGAGGTAGGCCTTGAAGGAAAGATACTTCCCTGGCTGACCGGTTATGTCAATTATACGTATACACATTCCGTTAATAAGGTGGAGGGACGGCTAGGCAACAGGCCACTCCATCAGTCAAACGGAGGAATCCGAACTGTCCACGAACTCGGCACAAAGACCCGTCTTACTGCATCGCTGGATGCCAGATATAATGGAAGTATGTTTTTCGAGGATAGGATGACAGGGAAAAAGATCGACCTTGATCCATTCACAGTGCTGGATTTTAATCTGCGCCTCGATCTTTTTGATCGTCTTGGAATTAAAGGAGCGGTCACCAACATTACCAACGAAGATTATGAGATCCACGGTTCCAATTTAGGCCCGGAACGTTGCTACTGGGTAGGGGTTGATTATCGATTCTAAAGACTCGCCCCTTGTTACCAAGAATGAAAAGAACCTAAGTCTCGTTTCCATACTTTTTGTGTGGGAACGGGATGTAAGGGGGTCTGTGATGAGAATAGGCAGGATTATGGTCATTTTGCTATTATTCTCTATTCTATTCTTTTTGGGTTGTACTGAAAAGGTAGAAAAAGAGAGTGGCAACAAACAACATATCCTCAATGAATTAAAAATCGGCACCGGATGGGATGCAACCCGTCCTGGAGATTATCAGCCCTTTGGGATGTGGGAACCTGCATGCCTAATCTATGAATCACTTGTGAACATTGATGAAGATTGCCGGCCCGTGCCATGCCTTGCCGACAAATGGGAGGTTTCCAATGACGGCTTGGTTTATACATTTTCTTTGCATAAAGGTATCAGGTTTCATGATGCTACACCTCTCAATGCAAATGCAGTGAAGATCAACTTTGAAAGACTGGGGAAAATAAACTGGCAGGCACTAAAAAGGGTAGTGAAGCAAGTCAAGGTCAAAGATGAATTTACTGTTCAATTTATTCTGTCAAGACCCGCTCCTCTCTTTTTTATACATCTTGCAGGCAGCGGATGCGGAATAATCGCTCCAGCGGCTATAGAGGCCAAGAGCTCAAATAATAAATCCGGTAGATTATCAATGCCGGAAAAAACTCCGATTGCGGCCGGAGCAAAAGGAATAAAAGGGATGCCCTCAAAAATAGCTGAGACACTAAAAGGGGCGCCTAAGAAAAATGCTATCCGAAAAGAGATGGAACATGAGGCAAAATCGTATGTCGTTGCAAGGGCGATCGGCACAGGCCCCTATAAATGGGATGAAGAATCTTATCAACGGGCAAAATCATTTAGGGTTGTTAGGAACGATGACTACTGGCAGGGCAAACCGGTTTTTAAAAAAATTACATGGCTGATTATTCCCGATCCAAGCGCGAGAACCATTGCACTTGAATCCGGTGAAATAGAGATGACAGGCCAATCTCCAAATGCGAGCCTTACTGAAGAAAATATTATTGCCCTCAAACGAAATGATAAGATCAGGTTGTCAAAAGCGAACAACTGGGGAACGCGCCTAGTTATAGTAAATCACACACGCCCACCGTTTGATAATATCAATGTTAGACGTGCGCTGAGATATGCCATTGACTATAATGGGCTTCAGACGGTTTTTGGCGAACTGGCCACTGTCTGTCCCGGTCCGTTTGGACCAAATACGCCTTTTACACATCCAGCCATTAAGCTGTCTCAATATAATCCTGAAAAGACGGAGGCTATCCTTGATCAAGAAGGGCTTTTAGATACCAATGGGGATGGTTTTCGCGAATACAATGGCAAGACAATAGAAATTGGAATATTGACTTCAAAAAATACGGCCATGGGTGTCCTCCTATGTGAATATCTTGAAAAAGTTGGCATCAAGGCGAGTTTGAGGCCCAAAGAGAGCGGCGTAATATTTCAGGTGCTCGACCAAATGGACTACGATATTGCTGTACATCCGAATATCCCCTCTTTTTACCTTGATCTTTACGAAACATTTCATTCGCACGGCAGGTGGTCGATTCATCTGGATAATCCAAAAATCGATGAACTGCTGGATCAGTACGTGGTTTGTAGTGATTATGAAAGGTTCAAACAAGTAAGTGAACAAATCCAGGAAGAAATTCATAAGCAGGCGATCATCCTCTTTGCTATTAATGAAAGCAAACTGGCCGCTTATCATAAGGAGCTTGGCGAGTTTGTATATCCGCCGGAAGAATGGGTAGGTGCTGTTCAGGAAATATGGCGAATAAAATAAATAATTATGGGACAATATCTTATTAGACGCCTGATAAATACGATTATTGTTTTGCTCGGCGTTGTAACTCTAACTTTCTTCTTGATGCGTTTTACCGAGGGAGATCCTGCCACTATTATTGCCCTTGATAAATATGGCAGCCAACTAATTTCTCCTGAAGTTATTGAGCGGTTATCTTCTGAGGAGGGACTGAACCAGCCAATCTATGTCCAGCTTTTCAAGTGGTTGAAATTAATAAGCAACGGTGACTTTGGCCATTCATTGAAAAGTGGGGCGCCGGTTTGGGATGAGATTATGCTCCGTTTTCCGTACACTCTTGAACTGGCAATTATCTCTGTCTTGATAACCGGCCTGTTTGGCATACCGGTCGGTATTTATTCGGCCTATTATCAAGATGGATGGTTAGACTGTATCACGCGATTGTTGGCCTCTGTTAAAGTTTCAATCCCCAATTTTTACCTATCCATTATATTTGTCCTCATATTTTCCGTAAAGCTGAAGCTCTTCCCCAGTTTTGGATGTGACGGGCCAAGTTATTTCATCTTGCCTGTTTTTGTATTGGTCATCTCGCAAACCGGTTTTACCATCAGGATTGTTCGATCTACCGTACTCGAAATATTGGAATCCGAATATGTTCAATATGCCTATGCGCGCGGTCTCTCCACGAATCGGATACTCTTTGTCCATGTGCTGAAAAATGCGTTGATTCCCATAATAACCTATATGTCATTACAATTTCTTATGGCAATCGAAGGGTCAATCATTGTGGAAACGATTTTTGCCTGGCCAGGCATAGGAAGGCTTTTTCAGGAAGCCATATTCGGCCGCGATTTTACTATGATACAGGCGCTGGTGCTATTTTTGGCCATATTGGTATGCATTGTCAACCTTATGGTCGACATCCTCTATCTGGCTATAAACCGCCGCATAAGCTTTTTGTAAGTAAGAGATACAAGACCTATGATAAAAGAGATACAATCGAAAAGATTGATTTATAAACCATATATTTATTTCTTGTTATTTATTACTATAGTTAGTGTTAGTCCTTCCATCTTTTCACCAAATAGTCCTTATGCTACCAACGTTTCCAGACGATTCGAACCGCCATCTACCACATATTTTTTTGGCACAGATGAACTCGGTAGGTGTGTTTTCAGCCGGATAATCTACGGAATGAGGATATCACTTGTAACCGGGTTGTCTATCCTCCTGTTGTCTTTGTCCTGTGGAGGATTGCTGGGCGCACTGGCCGGCTACTTTGGCGGCTGGTTGGACGAAGTGATAATGCGCCTGACAGATATTTTCATGACCATCCCTTCTATTGTTTTCGCGCTTGTCCTGGCACGGGCCCTCGGTCCTGGAATAGGAAATGTGATAGTTATCCTTTCTGTTACCATGTGGACGGGATACGCCCGTATGATACGGGGCCTCGTATTGGATATAAAAAACGAACATTATGTGGAAACAGCTAAAATCATTGGTCTCAAGAGTTCTTATATATTGATCAAACACATCCTGCCCGGCGTATTTCCTCCCATATTGGTTATGGCTACCCTGGGTATGGCAAGGAACATATTAATGACATCTTCATTGAGTTTCCTGGGCCTGG
>JAFDDR010000180.1 GCA_019310785.1 Deltaproteobacteria bacterium | reverse complement strand
GAGCCCTGGATCATGCCTTTTCATCTCCATTTCCAAATCAGAACAGATGTAATGGTGGCATATAAACGGCCTGCATTCCGGATCAAGAATACATCCATGGTCACCTAAGAACCAGCATCCTTTCTTCTTCAGTATCTCTCTTTTCCACCTTCGCTCTCGTCCCGACAATTTTAGGAAGAGTATATCCTTCTCGCTGAAGAGATAACTAACCCTGGAGCAGCATGGTGCTTCACACTCGGCACATATGCGCTCCACATAATTTTTCTGCAGAGCAATTATTTCGGACAACAAACTTTCTATCTTGTTAACTGTTTCCGATACCATATTCACTGCTCCAAATTTTATCGTGTACTATACTGCCCGGCTTTTCCCTTTATTTTAACCCGGAAAACCCAGTCCTCTGGGCCGGGTCAGAGTCAGTGGGCTTTGCCATAATGAATTCAGGCGACTCTATGCTATACGGCATACGGTTGCGTTTGCGACGCTCGTATCGGTATTCGTAATGCGGTTTTCGGTAAAAGATCCACAACCGACAGACGAAAGACGAAACGAGCCGCGCAACCGAATAACGCAAATCGTCTAATCCTTTAGGGGTGAAACTAAAGCCAGGTCCTCTGGGTCTAAGTGGTGATGCCATTCCGACACAGACTCAGACACTATTTCTCTTTCCATACGGGACTTCGTTTTTCCTTGAAGGCCCTTATCCCTTCGGAGGCATCTTCCGTAGAGCAAAGACGGGCAAAGGCCTCACTCATATATTCAAATGCCTTGCCATAATCCAAATCCGCTGCCGAATAGAATGCCTTTTTTGCTATCTGTAGGGCCACAGGACTCTTTTGTGCCAGGATTGCGCTCCAGTTACGGGTTTCATTGTCCAAGTCGGATTCAGGGACCACTTTGTTGACAAGCCCCATGTTCAAGGCTTCCTGGGCACTTATTAAATCGCCGTAAAATAATAATTCAAGGGCCCGCTTTCTCCCTACGGATCGGGTGACCGGGATTACCGGCCCAACGCAGTTCAGACCAACATTAATGGCGGTCAGACCTATACGTGCATTTTCACTGGCAACGGCGAGGTCAGCGGCAGCTACCAGACCGGCTCCGTTTGCCGCGGCAACTCCATGGACCTGAGCAATAACGGGTTTGTTCAAACGGCTGATTTCAAGCAGAGGGTGTTCCATACAATCTATCCAATCATGGTACTCCATAGCATTCTTATTGAAAAAATCACTGACATCAATACCGGCACAAAATGCCTTGCCGGCTCCTTTGATGATAATAACCCTTACCTTTGAATCGGAATCAAGTTCCTGAAGGGCCTGGCTGAGTTCTGTTGCAATAGAAAAATTAAAAGTATTCAGATTATCCGGACGGTTTAGGGTTATTTCAGCGACAAAATCGTCTCCAATTTCAACAATAATACTTTCGTAACTCATGGTATCACTCCTTCCTTTGTTAAAGTTTTTGAATTATTAAAGCCTATACCGGATCGCATAACCGGCAGGTAAACGCTGAGCAATGCCTTTAGCTCAATTAGGGCCAAATTTAATCAACCAAAACATATTTGTCCAGTATTTGTATCAAGCACTGGTTTTATTCTTGCATTGAAAACCTGGTCCTCCCCCGCTTGACGGGATCTTCGATGGGCCAGGCCTTTTACTCATCTGTATTCCCTTTGCCGATAAGAAAATCAGGCCGCATAAATGCAGGGTCCGGATATTTATAAAAACCCTGGTTTGACTTAACGCCAATTTTACCTTCATTCACGTACTTTTTCAGAAATCCGGCATTTGCCCTTGCCCGGTCATCATTACGTTTTTCCGCCCAGTAATCAGTGATTTTCCACACTGTTTCAAGCCCCACACTGTCCATTATTCCAAATGGTCCCGATATGGTATGCATAACTCCCATCCATGAACGGTCTATATCCTCAACAGAAGCAATTCCTTTTGAAGCAAGGGAGAGTGAAGAGTCCAGCAGAGCCATGAGCATATTGTTAAAAACATACCCATTGTGCTCTTTCTTTAAAACTATGGGTATCTGTCCGATTTTTTCAGCAAATTGTTTTACCAGTTCAATGGTCTGAGAAGAGGTCCCGCTATGGGGCATTACATCAACGATTTTTGAGATAGCTACATCATGGAAATGAAGGGCGCACAAGTTTTCAGGCCGTCCGGATTCACTTGCAAACATTGAAGGAATCAAAGAGGAAGTATTGGTGGTAAATATGGTTTCCGGTTTGCACAACCGGTTAAACCGGGCAAAAACTTCTCCTTTTAGTTCAGGATCTTCAGGTACGGATTCACTGATCAGGTCTACATCTTCGGCTGCTTTTTTCTCATTTTCCGTAATCATTATTCTCAAAAGTGCATCTTCTGCTTCATTTTTTGAATATTGCTTGAACTTCACCATTCTTGCGGCATTATTTTTGATCCTTTCAAGTGCCTTTTCCAGAACCTCTCTATAAATGTCAAACATAACAACATCATATTTGTTTAAGGCACAGAGTAATCCGATCTGCTGTCCCATGGTCCCCGCTCCAACAATAAGAATACGTTTAATATCTTGAATTTTCATGATTTCTCCTTATCCGAAACCCTTTTCCGCAATGCTATCCACGACCATGGCCGGGGTTCACTACTGGGAATCAACATCAAAATATGATCTGGATAGCTCTTCGTCAAATTTGAACGATTCATTGAAAATCTCGAGCAATTTTATGTTTTGTTTGGTCATCATTAGACAGTTTCCCACGATGGCATAATAAAGAATGCTGAGACGTGTCTTGCATGTGTCGCTTCCAATCCTTCCGGTCTGAACCTTGTTGAATTGATCCGCCAGGTTCCTCATGTGCCGATACTGTTCGATTACGTGCTGATAATCTATTATCTGTTGTTCTTTAAAGATCTTTTCCACTGTTTCAAGGACATTAAGGATGCGGGTCTTTATTTGTTTGAGCTCTTCGATCTGGACATCCATGAGTCCTTTGTGTTTATTGCTTGTATGCACGTAGGAACGCAGGACAATATCCCTGTGGCCGTCGGACAGCTTTTGGAGCCTTCTGATGGTCTGTGCGTATTTGTAGGATATTTTGTAGCCTTTTTTTTGAAGCAGTCGCATGACCTTGAATACATTTGCCATGATGATATTGGCTCCCATCTGGATCTGTTTTATCTTTTTCCTCTGTTTGTTCAGCGTGTCCGTATCCCGGTCGAAAAGCGCCTCAAGCGATACGTCAAGGGATTCTCTGATTTCCTTCAACAGATATGAAAGATGTTCAAACGTGTTGGAAATCGACATTTGAGGATCACGTATCTTCTTCAGGTTGAAAATATTTATCTCCTCCTTTTCTTTTAAACGATCCTTGTGCGCCCGATGATTCTGCCGAATTATAACCCCGGCTAAGAGAATTAGAAATATGACGCCCGGCGCCTTTAAATAATGGACTATGTTCGCGAAGACAAAGGAAGTGATAAAGGCTATAAAGGCCGTCATAAACCATCCACCGATCACCGTAAGGACTCCGGTAACACGGTAAACAGCGCTTTCCCTGTCCCATGCCTGATCAGAGAAGGATGAGCCCATGGCCACCATGAAAGTCACATATGTCGTTGAAAGGGGAAGCTTCAAGGAGGTTGCAAAGGAAACAACCGCACTTGCAACCATAAGATTTACCGACGCCCGGACCAAGTCAAAAGACGGCTGATCATCTTGAACAAGAGCGGGCTTGTAATAAGCAGGGTCTATTCGTCTTGAAACAGCCCCTCTGACAGTACGAGGGATACACCTGTTAAAGGAAACGATCAGGGAATGTGCCATGCTGACAATGCTGCGGGACAGCCATATGGATTCAAATCGCTCGTTGCCTTCCTCCTGTTGGCCCAGCCTTAGTTCGGTTTCAGTGACTGTTCGGGCCTTTTTGGATAACCAAAGAGTAACAACCATGACAGCGCCTGCGGTAAGCAATAGAATGGTCTGGGACTGAATCTTTTCGCTGAGTGCGGTCATGGTAATGCCGAGGGGATCACTTGAAGCGATAGCGCTCTTATAGGCAGTCAGGCCGGCCAGGGGAACCCCGATGAAATTCATCAGGTCATTGGCCGCAAATGCCATGGCCAGTGCAAAAGTGCCTACCAGCACTATGGGTTTCAGGATGTTTATTCGAAAAAATGAAATCAGGATCTGAAAAACAACGGCCGAAATTATAAAAATCAAAAACATTATTAAAAGGCCGTTGTGTTTAATCCAGTTGACCACTTCAGGGGTCATGAAGGAGGCGCCTTTGGCCCCTTTTACCAGTATAAAGAATGTGATGGATGCCATGGCGATTCCGCCCCAGACCGCTCCGTAACGCTTGAGCCTTTCCTGATAGTCGAATGTAAAAATCAAACGGGAGATGAATTGAACAATAGCACCGGAAAAAAAGGCCACGACAATTGAAAGAAGAATACCAAAGACAATAACCAGTGCCTTGCCTGTATTTATATATTCCCCCAAACTCATGGCCCCTTCACTCGAATTCATGATTTTAATAACCGACACGGCCACTGCGGCTCCCAAAAGTTCAAAAACAATTGACACGGTTGTGGAGGTGGGCAATCCATGGGCATTGAAAAGGTCCAGCAGAAGGATATCGGTAACCATTACAGCCATGAAGATGGTAATTAGTTCGGGCATGGTGAAAAACTTCGGATGAAATATTCCCTTTCTTGCCACCTCCATCATTCCGCTGGAAAAGGTCACGCCGGCAAGGATGCCGAGGCTTGCGATGACCATGATAACGAAGAAAGGTGCCACCCTGGAACCGATTGAGGAATTAAGAAAATTGACAGCGTCGTTGCTGACGCCCACAATCAGATCCAGCACGGCAAAAGACAGAAGGATCAAGATACCTACAAAAAAGAATTCAATGCTCATCACGGACTCTCCCAAAATTCAAATTCCTTGTAAGCATGGGGACAATTCCAGCCGCCTTATTGTGCCGTGCCCAATAACGGGAATAGAAAGATCCATTACGTTTGGTGACTGGTTGATTCCTGGTTTCATATAGAAAGTTTTGCACGTAACTTCGTTGCGGATCAGCAGCAAGACCGGAGACAAACTCGTTTGCCGAGGGGTTCGATCAAGGTCACCTGCGCCGCCACCAAACTTGCCCGCAAGGCCGCAGACGTTCTCGGCGTCAAGTAAACCGCCTGGTCCGGCAATCGTAGTTCATTTTATTGTGATACCTGCAAAGTAAGATTCCAGATGTCTGAATCACCAGTGCTGGTAGTAATGACTGGCCTTTTTGCTACACCCAGTTGTGGCTTGGGGTCGGACCAAGCTATCCTATTGATATTTATATAATATCGTCCCAAAAATAGGTGTTTTTAAGACTTAAAAGGCCACTTTCGGGGGTAATAATGGCCCCATAAGGAATCGCTGGTTCACGAAGCTCGTAGCTTTTGTTGCTTCCAATAATCTTCCGACCTTTCACCTTTTTTTCGTTGATTACATTCTTGCCCCGTTCTACCGGCTATTAATTGTATCGACTTAGGAATCGTATCTCTGTCTCCGTTATCCGAAACCATAAGGTGTATATGGTAAATAGCCATTTGATCCAAAGGCGCCTATCTCGGCCAAATTTTAAAAGAAACTCTTTCTTATGACATCTATGGGTGATATGCCACACATATCCCGGTATGTAATGTCGATTTGCTCTTGTCATTTTATTGCTGCTTTCTTAAACAACCCTTTTTGATATGAAAATTGAAGGTTTAAGTCTAAAAAATAAGGCAAAAACCAATCATATTATAAATATATCAAATGATTAGCTTGGTCCGACCCCTATCCCTCTTAAGACTTTATAACGATCATTTTGTGGTCAAAATGGATAGATGGCAGGCAATTTATTGTTTTTACAGTAAAAAATATAAGGATTTAACAAACAAGATAGCACTAATAAAGTCTGCTGATTACTCTCCTTTTAAGGGTCCTATTTCCGGCAAAATAGTTATATCTTCAGTAACAAAAATCTTCTTATCTTTCTCAACCTTGGATACGCATAACTCCAGTCTTATGGTAAAGCCCCTGGTAATAAATCCTTCCCCAAGCGGAAGAGGCTCAGGATCACCGCCGTAGGGGGTGGGTCCTCCGTCATCAGGCGGAAGTGGTTGTCCTGTCTTAGGGCAAATCTTAGGTTCCTGGGCAGGGGCCTCTTTTTTGAATTGACTGTAAGGTCTTTTCGTCTCATGATCCTCCGAGAAAGAATAAGTCGGCTTCTTATCCTTCGCTTCAATCCTTCGGTCAAAACCATAGGAACTGCCTCTTTTCTCAATGTATCTACCTCCTCGCCGTTCTCCGGGAAGAGCAGGGCGTCCCATTTTTTGTGATTGTTTTCCTTTAATTGTAACAAACATATATTCAATGGGCGTAAACCGTAATATCCTTACCATCCCCGGGCCTATATGCTGAATCTGGTAGAGTTCTTCACCGGTAAGAGTTACGGTTATATTATCTTTGGTCGAGTTACTGATCTCCAAAGAATGAAAATAGATACGTTTTCCGTCTTCTATTAGAGGCGGGCATTCTTCTTCCGCCTTATCAGGCTTAGGCCCCTCATCCGGCTTTGGCTTAGGCTTGTCAAACAAGTAAGTATCGCAATCCGGGCATTGCGGCCCAAGACGGGTAATTTCCTGTTCCAGCTCTTTTTTAGATTCTCTAAGGGGATATAATTTATCCCGTATCTCCTTTATTCTAAGTACCGCGTCTGCCCGGGCTTGAGCCCAACGCCCAACCTCGGCCTGGGCTTCCCTGGTAGTTACACCTCCGGGAGCAGCTTCGGCCTGAGCCAACCTTAAGCCGGCCTCGGCATAATCATAAGCAGCTTGAGCAGCTTTATCTTCCTCCTCTAAAGGTGCTATTTTTTCCATAATATCACCAAGCTCTTCCCACAGTACCCCGATCTTTGGACAAGGATCATTTCCTGCAAGGGCGAACTTCCTTGCCTTTTCCCGAGAGGCTTTAAGCTTGGGTGCTATCCCTTTTAGTTCTTGTTCCAGTTTATAGATTTTATCATTAATCTTACGCATCCGGGCAAGTTGGCCGGCATTCCAGTCACCGTATATTCCCCCGCCGCTGACTCTAACTTGGGCAAGTCCTGTTCTTAAAGCTGAAAGGGCCTCGTTTATATATTCTCTTCTTTGTTTAAGTAAGGGAATCCTGACATAAGGATGACACCTCTTAGCTTGAGCTAAGCAATTCTGCCATTTGGCTTCTACATGAACATCAAGTCGGGTAAGTTCTTTTTCAAGTTCTGTAACCTTTGCATTGATACGGGGCCTGGTCTCATCTTCAAGCTTACGGAGCGCATCATTTAATGAGGAATCAAACTGTAAATTAACCTTAAGAGAGTCAATTTGTGATTGAATTTTCCTCAACTCATCCTTATTAGTTTTTAAGTCTGCTTTGGTTTGTCCAAGCTTTTGCTGAAAAGCTTGGAGCTCCTGCTTACACTTACTTACCCCTGAGGCACATTTTTGGTATTTTTCAGGAAGTTCCGGCTCACATTTATCTCGACCTGCATCAACACTGGGTTGAGCTTGAGATACTCCAGTAGGCGGAGTTAATAATCCCGGTTGGTCTGGTTGGGCTCCTCCGGGAGTAAGAGTAGTTCCTGCAGGAAGTTGGCTTCCGGGAGGAGCCGGCGTCCCGGGTGGAACTTGCACTCCAGGAGGTTGATCCTGGCTTTCAGGTACTTCGCCTGTATCAACTGAAACATTGTAAGCAGGGCCTCCGTCTGCAGGTATGACCAGAGTAGGAGCAGAAACCCTTACCATCCCACCCTCACAATCCTCGGGGTTCATCTCCTTACATTTTAGATAAAGAGTATCATATACCGCTTTTATATGTGCATCTATCTGTTCTTTACTCAAGCTCCCATTAGCCCAGCCTATGGGAGGACCCAGCATACCTTCAAAACGAAGCTTTTCCTTCATACACTCGTTCCACTTGCACTTAGTATTATTGTATTCTACTTTCTTTATACAGGCTTCGCGTTCAAGTTCAGCCAGATGCTCAGCTGAACTATCTCTTATAGGAGCACTCTTTTTTTGTTCCTTTAATTTTTCAAGGAGTTTGTCAACAATAAAACGGCTCCTCTCTTGCAGTGAGCGTATCCTATCAGCAATAGCATTTAACCGCGGGCCTCTTGCGCTCTGCATCCGTCTAAGAAGGCCTTTTATCTTTCGCTCGTTATTTGTTTTCTCAGTTTCAAGCTCACTAATAGCCCTATCAATATCTTCTGTTGAAGGCAAATCTTGCCACTGGGTAACCTTATCATATTCGGCCCGGGCCTTGTCTGCTTTGACCTGGGCGCGGAGGTGGTAGGTGGACAATTTATTAGGGTCTCCTACGTGCTTATTACAAGACTTACGCGCCACCTCATAAGACCTTCTAATCGGATCACATTTATCAGTAATCTTTTCGTTAAGCTCGCTAATCTCTTGGTTTAATCTGCGGATTTCTTTAATTCTTTCCGCCCGTTCGGGGTCTTCTTGAGGTTTATCAGATAAAGCATGAGGGTAAAGATCAAATTTAACTCCTGCATCTCTCAACAACTTGTTTTTTCTCAGCAGTTCATCATTAATGGAACTAATATTACCAAGCATTACGGTAAGTCCCTTGCAGGCTTGAATTGCGTAAAGTAAAGATATACCTGCAACCGTCGTAATTTCTATTGTTTCCACTACTTCACAGAACATACCTATAAGTTCTGTGCCGTGCCTAAGGCGTGCGGCATCCGACTCGGATATAAACTGTCTTATTTCAGCTATCCAGCGAAGTACCAGCTCAACTTTTTCAATAGCCTTTTCTAGTTTCTTAGCGGTCGCGCTGGCTAGCTCTTTGGCCTTCTTTCCACCGGCAGCTATTTTTTCAAGCGCTTCTTTACTCGACTCCAGCTTAGCCAGAAGGGTTTCATTTTCTTTTTTGAATCGCTTAATTAGCTTACCGACCGTCCCCAGATCACCGGTGACCTCGTTGATTGTCTCCTCGACGGCTTCTAAGTCTTTGGCTGCACCTGAAAAGGCAACTTGAGCCTGCTTTCCTCCGCTTACAAATGACTCAACCGACTTGATTATCGTATCAAGCAGGCTTTCATTTTCTGCCTCAAGCTCGGCAACCTTTTTTTCTATCTCGAGTTTCTTATCGGCAAGTTGTGTACACCCAGAATCCTCGGCATGGGCGTTTCCAAAAACAAGGAAGGTTGACAGACAGAAAACTACAAGCAGAATAATGCTCTTAATATTTGATTTAAATATTGGCATGCCTTATTATGAACTAAGAAATATTAGCGGTCAAGAAAAACGGTAAGGTAAAGGGGACAGGACCCATCTTACTCCAAACCAACCTAATGCCACATATGTTGTGATTCCTTTTTCCTTGACGCACAAGCCGAATTTCTATATTTTTAAACCTCAAAACGCAAATTCTTATCTGTCTCTGATACGCAAACAGCGAGATTTCAGTCCCTTGAATTACACGGATAAACGATCCGGTTTGTCCGTCCGTTCCCATAGTAAGATTAATACCCTTTGACCGGTATGATTTGATACTTCACAAAGACCGGTTTGGTCCATTCCATATTGAGTGTCCCTGCTGCGGGTTTTTCGTTCCCGCATCCCCTTTGCTGAATGGTAATTGGGAGCAGCCGGTATGCAAAGGTTTGTGATGCGGTATGGTGCACGTCCCTGATACATGCATGCAGACCCGTATTATGACATAAAAAAGGAGGGTCCTATGTGGTTGAGGTTATTTTTGGCGATTTTTGTGTTTTGCCTTTTTCATGACAGCACCCTGGCAGGTGACCAATCCAGGGATCCGGGCAGGGCCATCCTTGTCCTGGATGCGTCCGGCAGCATGTGGGGGAAGGTCAAGGGCAGGACCAAGGTTGAGATCGCCCGGGAATCCATCGCCCGGCTCATGAAGGCCTGGGACCCGGAAATTGAACTGGGGCTCATCGCATACGGACACCGCCGCAAGGGCGACTGCGAGGACATCGAACTGGTCCTGCCCGTGGCCCGGCACAGGCCCGAAGATGTGGTGAACGCAGTCAAACGACTGAATGCCAGGGGCAAGACGCCCCTGAGCGCAGCGGTAAAAAGGGCGGCAGAGACCCTTGGTTACTCAAAGGAGCGTGCAACGGTGATCCTTATCAGCGACGGCATCGAGACCTGCGGCATGGATCCCTGTGCCGTGGCCGAGGAACTGGAGCGGGTCGGCGTCGCCTTCACCGCCCATGTCATCGGCTTTGATCTCAAGAAAGAGGAACTGGCGAACCTGCAATGCCTTGCCGAAGGCACCGGAGGCATGTTCATCGAGGCGGTGGATGCAGTGAGCCTTACCGAAGCTCTGTCAACCGTGGAGGAGTCCGTGGCGGCGGCAAGTCCGGCACCCAGGGTGCCGCCTGCCTCCAGACTGGCGGCAGTGCTTAAAAGCGGTATGGCGCCCCTTGATAATCAGGAGATCAACTGGCATGTCACGGCGACTGAGAGGGGCCCTGACGGCACCTATAAGGCCATCGGGAAGTATCGCCATGTCAATCCCCGGCTTCGACTGGGGACCGGGAAGTATCGCGTCCAGGTAAAGACCGGACTGGTTGTCGCCGAGACCGTGATCCATATAAATGCCGAAAATCCTGTCGAACATGTGGTGAATCTCAATGCGGGGAGGCTGACCCTGGTGGGTTACTACAAGGAAGGTGGTGAGAGGCTCAATAAGAGAACTAGCTGGAACCTGTACGCGGTCGGGGCTGACGCCGATGCAAAGCGCCGATTCCTCGACTACACCAACGCTGCTGATCCGACCTACACCCTGTCGGCAGGGTCCTATCAGGTAGAGCTGCAGTCGGGCCTTGTTCAAGCGGCCATGAACGTGGATCTCAAGCCGGGTGATGTCCTCGAGAAAAAGGTTTTCCTGAATGCCGGGCAGGTGAGTCTGCGCGCGGTCCTGAAAGAGGGCGGCCCCCCCATCCAAAAGCGCATCCACTGGTACCTGACGGTGAATGCGCCCGATAAAAAGGGAGAGTACAAGACCCTCAGCCACAACAGCAGTCCTTTGCCAACCTTCACCCTGGGCGCAGGCAGGCATCGCTTTGTAGTGACCGCGGGCAGCGCAAGAAAGGTATTTGAGGTCGATATTGAACCCGACCGATTGATTGAGAAAAACGTCTCCCTGGATGCGGGCCAGGTGAAAATGATCGCCCTGGATAAGGCAAACGGCCAACCCCTTAAAAAGGTCCGCTGGACCATCACCCGGCCTGAGAAGAATGACAGGGGCGCCTACGATCGGGTCACTTACAGCTCCTACCACACTCCCGGCTTCACCCTGAGTGCAGGCCGCTACCGGGTGGTCATCGGACACGGGGGGACTCAAAGCGTCTCCATGATCAGTGTCAAGGCCGGTGACAACAAGGAAATCCGGGTGCAGGTGCAAGCGTCGCCCTGATGTGGACAGGTAGGAATAGGGTCGGTCCACGTTAATTAG
>JAFDDR010000179.1 GCA_019310785.1 Deltaproteobacteria bacterium | reverse complement strand
AAAGGCAAGAGATAAGAGAGAAGTAACCACGCCCACTGAACAGACGAAACCGGGGCCTTTATTTACCCCGGCAGTGGATATTTTTGAAACGGATCAGGAGATCACTCTGCTGGCCGACATGCCGGGAGTGAAGGCGAAAGATCTGAATATTGACCTTCGTGATGATGTTCTTACGCTGGATAGTGAAGTAGAACCTCCGGAAGGCAAAAGCGAAGTAGATGTATTCAGGGAATATCAATGGGGCAAGTATTCCAGGCAATTTAGCCTTTCACAAGTGATTGATCAATCTAAGATTGATGCTGAGTTAAAGGACGGGGTCCTTCGGTTGAAGCTTCCCAAGGTAGCGGCCGCAACGCCTCGTAAAATAGCTGTTAAGGCAGTCTGATTGTTGTGCCTGGAAAAATTTACAGTTAAGCATGACGAGGATGAGGCGAAAGAGGTTTTGCTCTGGCTTTCGCCTCATCCAAATTAACATGTGCAAGAAAAGCTATCATGAGTCATGCGTAGGTGATCTTTTTATTTTTTATTCCCCTGTTCCAGCATCCGCAGGTTGTCTCTGGCAAAATCAATGGTTGGGTCAAGTTCCAAAGCAAACTTGTAGTAGTGGAGCGCCTGTTCCCTGTTGCCCATGTCACGGTAATTGGATGCGATATTGGCATAATCAATGGCCGATCCGGGATTCAATCGAAGGACCTTGCGAAAGCATTCTATGGCCTTTTCATGCTCTTTGAGCCTGAAATAGCAGAACCCCATGAGATTAAGGACATCGGTCCTTTCATTATCATATGTTTCCGCCTTTTCGAGGGTTTCGATTGCCTCCCTGTAACGTTCCATCTCTTTTAAGGAAACCCCCATATAGGAATATATGCTTGGAATATCCTGGTCTTTGGGCCCCAGTTTCATGGCCTCATCCAGATATGCCAGGGCCTTGAGAGGCTCATTGATTGAGAGATGAGACACGCCTAAGAAGAATTTTGTGTAGTATTTGTCAGGCAGTAGTCTGTCCATTTTTTTCAATTCTTCAATAGCCCATAAAGGCTCTCCCTTTTCCGTGATCAGTTTGGCTGCAAACATACCCACGCTCGTCCCCATGGCCCGTTCCCTGAAATGGGCCCCCGGCATAACAATGTAAACGGCAGGGATCTCAAGCCGGGGATCTGTCACATCAACAACGATTACTTCCATGCCTGTCTCAGAAAGCGCCGCAACGCAGTTTTCCACTTCCACCCTGATATTGTCATTGGAAAGATCCGGCAGGCCGGATACGCCGACCTCTTTTCCGGGATTCATTATAAAACCGGCTTCAGCTAAATCCGTGAACTTGGGAAGCCCGCTTGCCACGTAGTTGGACCCGGTATTGAAATCACCGGCAAGCTGGGCGGCTTCGGTCAGAGCACGGATTAGGGCCTTGTGGGGATCAGGGGTTGTACCGGCAGTCCAGACGATTTCGCTTTTTTCGGGAAAGGTGGATGGGTCAAAGGCCAGAACAGCGACAGTGGGGATCCCGGTGTCCATTGAAAAATCGGAAGCATACAGCTTGATCCCGGCTCTTTCGAATTTTTTGATTAATTCAAGGCAAACGGGGTCCTCGATTAAACCGAGATTAATGGCAGGCGACTTCAATCTGTTTCTGCATATTATAGCGGAGACATGCCTTTCCACCACCTCACATACACCCTGGAGGATCGCCTCCTCCATACAATTGCCGGCAGAGGAACCATTGAACTCATTAACGGCAAAAAACCAGTCAAAGGGTATGAGCACTTCCTTGTCTTCAGTCAGATTGTAGGCCCGTGCCCATTTTAGAGGGAGTCTTGAAAAGACTTCTTCGGCCCTTTCAAGCTCGTCTGAGTCGTCATGAACGGAAAGGGCAATGCTTTCAAAGGGCAGGGCGCGATCTTTAATGTTGCAGTATTCTTCCATATAGAAATTTGCGGGTTCCCTGGAGAAACTGAACAGGCTAAATCTCTCGGCTAATTCCATCACCGCGCTTGCCTCGGCCTGGTGAGGCGTGCCCCCTTTTCCCATCTGCTTCTTTGTCCCTATGACTTCTTCCGCGTCACGACCGCATACGCTGAAATATACGGGGATATCCAGTCGGCCATTATCAATCCTGACCGTTTTTTCTAAGATATCCAGATCTATAGTCTTGAGCTTTTCCTTGAATCGCCTAACCGTCTCCTCGGGCCGGACGATTTTATCAAGGTCCAGGGTATAACCCTTGTAAGCATCTTTCAGAACAATCTTGTGCTTCATTTATCTGCTCCTTTATAAATGATCACAGGGAACCAAACTCCTGGCTATCCCTTTTCTCCCATCTCCCCAATAGCTCGATTCAGGCTCCCGGACACATACCCTTCCAGGTCTAAGGCGACATGCTCAAAACCGATTTTACGGAATTTTTCCACAATGGCCTTGCCAAGCCCCTCATCCATGATCTTTTCCAGCTCGCCACGGCCAATCTCAACCCTGGCCACGGATCCGTGATGCCGCACCCTTACCACCTTGAACCCCTGTTCCACAAGAAACGATTCAGCATCTTCCACCATCTTCAGGTTTTCTTCCGTGATGGGGCTCCCGTAGGGGAACCTGGTGGCAAGGCAAGGCATGGCCGGCCTGTCCCAAGTTGAAAGGCCCATTTCTTTTGATAAAAAACGAATATCTTCTTTGCCTAATTGTGCGTCAATTAAAGGTGCGATCACGCCTGCTTCTTTGGCGGCCCTGAATCCGGGACGGTAATCAGCCGGGTCGTCCAGGTTGGCGCCGTGGGCCACATGTTTAATACCCTTTTCTCTTGCCATTTCAAGAAGTTTTTGAAAAAGGCGCCGTTTGCAAATATAACAGCGATCAGGACCATTCGCCGCAAACCCCGGAATGCTTAACTCATCTGAAGGAAAAACCACATGAGAAATGCCACGTTCCCGGACAAAGTCTTTGGCTTCCTCTGTCTCCCGGACCGGGTGAATGATAGAGCTTGCCGTGGCCGCAATAATTTTTTCTCCTAAGGCCTGCCGCGCCATGACCAACAGAAAGGCGCTGTCCACACCACCTGAAAATGCCACTAACAGGGAATCCAGATCGACAAGGCGATGAACCAGGTTTTCCATTTTCTGTTTTGCAGCATTCTTATCCATATTTATTTGCCTTTGCAATATTGCTGAACACAGTCTCTGGAGAGGTCATAATGTTTCTCAACCCCTAATTACATTATCGTAACAGGTCGTAACCTGAATTTCGTTAACGTTGCCATCTATCCCTTGTTCCCGGTTCTCAAACATTTCTTCAAAAAATACGCTCATCCATCTGCTTAATATTGTTGACAAATTTGTTTTATGCCGGTTGCATCCTTTGCCTCCACATTGTGGCACAAAGATTGCTGTTATATTAGGACGAGCACCGAAGATTAGCTGAGTACTGAGGTTCTATTTTTTGGAAGGTCTTAAACCGGCAAACAATCTTTTGATTTGACAATACCATAAATTTATCCATTTTATCAATCAAGGGGTCATGAGATGAAAAGTTTTTCGAATATAGTAAAAATAGCGGTTTGTATTGTTTTTATATGGTGTGTTGTGAGTACTGTAAGGCCTTATTGGAACAAATACTGGTTGGGTCATGAGATACGCTCTGCTGCCATATACGGGACAAAAAACAGCATTTCGGATACGAGGACGTTCCTGGTCAAAAAAATAAAATATGACTGGCCTGCTTTCTCACGGGACGATTTTTTTATAGAAAAAGATGAAAATGATACCGTCACTGTAGGCATCGAATACTGTGATGCAATAAGTGTTTTCGGCGTGAGTCTAAAGGAACTCGACTTTACAGTGGAGAAAACCGTTTCTGAAGTCGATGCGATTCTTTAGGCTGCGCTTTCTTTTGTTGAGTTTACTCGTATTGACTCAATAGGTATCGGTTATAGTGCCCGCTCAAAAAAATTCACCCACCCACATAAGTTTACACTATCGGTCCCTTCTTTGACCAACCCAAATGCATTCAGCGCGCCTACTGAACCTCTTAGGTTCAAAACGAAGGTTGCTTCATCCTAACATTTTGTGTACAAAGATATAAAAATAGGTTCCTGATTTTGTGCATACTAAAAGGCTGTGTGTTTCAAGGATTGCTGTGATTGAGCAGAACACGGACATTATATTCAATAAAAAGGTGGCCTCCGGGACGTTCTTGATGGGCCTGAAATCCTCCGAGATTGTGGCTGAAGCAAGGCCGGGTCAATTCGTAATGATCCGGTTAAGGCTGGGGACGGACCCGCTTTTGAGACGCCCTTTTTCCATATGCGGGACCCGGGGAGATGATCTGTTTCTCATCCTCTACAAAGTCGTGGGAAAAGGGACTGTCATAATGTCAAGCGCCGGGAAAGGGGAAAAACTTTCAGTGTTGGGTCCACTTGGAAGAGGATTTAAACTCCCTGAACCAGGGCGCAAATCCCTTTTTGTGGCGGGCGGTATTGGTGTGGCTCCGCTTGTCTTTTTGGCCCAGGAACTAAAAAACAATTTAGTATTTATAGCCGGGTACCGTTCTTCAAATGAAATGATACCAATGGACCAGGTTGGCCTCGGCCGCACGGACATCTCAATCGCCACGGATGATGGCACTGCCGGCCGTCCGGGTCTTGTCACAGAACTCCTTGAATCCCATCTCGCTGGACCTGCCGATGACCATCCAAAAATCTTTGCATGTGGACCCCTGCCCATGCTGAAACTGGTAGCGTCTCTGGCTATTGAGCGGGACATCTACTGCCAGGTGTCTTTAGAGGCAAACATGGCCTGCGGCCTGGGTGCCTGCCTGGGTTGTGCCGTAGGCGCCTCGAAAGACGGCGACAGAACCTATTACCATGTGTGCCAGGACGGGCCGGTTTTTGATGTTCACGCCTTAGACTGGGAATCCTTGTAAGCCATGTTCGAACCTGATCTAAAAGTACGAATAGGTCCCCTTGAATTAAAGAATCCGGTCCTGACCGCATCCGGCACCTTTGGCTATGGACAGGAATTCGCAGGCCTGGTTGACCTGAACAAGCTTGGCGGCATTGTGGTCAAAGGTCTTTCCCTCAAGCCACGGGCAGGGAATCCACCTCCCAGGATCGTGGAAACCCCCTGCGGCATGTTGAATGCAATCGGCCTGGCCAATATTGGGCTGGAAAACTTTTTAAGGGAAAAACTCCCCTCGCTGCAGAAACTCAATACAACGGTAATCGTCAACATATATGGACACAGCATAGATGAGTATGGCGCAGTGGCGGCCGGCCTTAAAGGGGTTGAAGGAATATCGGCCATTGAGGTAAATATCTCATGTCCCAACGTGGAAAAAGGTGGCCTGGCCTTTGGCACGGAGCCTAATATCTCCGCAAAGGTGACCGAAAAGGTCCTGAAAAACACGGACAAACCGGTCATTGTCAAATTGTCCCCAAATGTTACGGACATTACGGTAATAGCTAAGACAGTGGAAAAGGCGGGCGCCCATGCGGTTTCCTTGATCAACACGCTTACAGGTATGGCCATTGACATTGAAACACGCATGCCCAAGTTAGCCAACATCTTAGGTGGCCTGTCCGGGCCTGCCATTCGACCTGTGGCGGTCTATATGGTCTATCAAGTGGCAAGGGCCGTTAAAATCCCGGTCATCGGGGTGGGAGGGATCATGGATTACCGGGATGCCCTTGAATTCCTCATGGCCGGGGCGAGCGCGATCCAGGTGGGCACGGCCAACTTTGTTGATCCGGGGGTTTCCCTTAAGATAATTGAAGGGTTAAAAAAATTCTGTAAGGCTCAGGGAATTAGCAGTATTGAGGAGATTACCCTTCTCTACCAGCGTTTTTATTGCCGACATATATTCGGATAATCCACGCATGAAGATGTCATTGTGATTGGCCCCCGGTATTTTGAGCATGGTCTTGTCAGGGGCCGGGCATGCGTCAAACAGGGCCTGCCCGTCTGAAAAGGGTATGATATGGTCTAACTCTGCGTGTATTACCAGGGTGGGCCTGTCAAAGCCCTTTATCTTGTCCACGTTTCGAAAACCTGCCTCTTCCTTGAATCCCATGGCCTCTACATTGATACCCAAAAGCCTAAGCAGGGGACCGGCAAATGCAAAACCGCTCTCTACGATGAGCCCGTCTATCTCGCTTCTGTAATGGGACACAAGCTCAAGCACGGACGCACTTCCCAATGACCTCCCCATGGCAATGAACGGGCCGGAATGGGCTTTTTCCCTAAGCCATTTCCGTACATAATCGAAGATCACATGACAGTCACGCATCATATTCGTGATCGTGGGTTCCCCTGTTGAGCGGCCGTAGCCACGGTAATCCGCGGCCAAAAAATTGACGCCCATACGGTTATACATGGGACCCATTTGATCGTAATCCGCAACGATCTCGCCGTTTCCGTGAAAGAACAGGATGGTCGGGGCCAATTTATCTGCATGGTGGAAGCGGGTCCCCACGACCACATCGCTTTCGACCGGGATCAACAGGTCCTCTGCAGTTCCCGTGGAACCGGGTTCTCCCCACTCAGGCCTGGGATGAAACAGGAACATGAGAATCTCCGGCCGGTCTAAAGCCGAATAATCAATATGGGAAACATCTATCATCTGGGCACCTACAAACCAAAACGTGTTCAAGCTAACTTATTGAGTGCTTATTATGTCATAAAAGATCTTATAAAATTATCTATTTCATCTCTCCCTCTATAAACGCCATAATGGCCTTCACAAAGGATATCGGCTTTAAGGGAAAGGAGGAGATTGAGAGAGCGGATGTAGTCTTCCCTGTTGGAAAGAAGACTTGGGTCCAAGGGGCCATGCACATCCTGGCCGAAGAGTACCTTGAGACCCCGGGATTCAGTCACGTAAACCACCGATCCCGGGGAGTGCCCCGGTGTGTGGATCGCCTCTATGTGCCTGCCCCCCAAATCGATTTGTTCACGCGGAAGGGCTAATTTTCTGTCGATCACAAAGGGCTCAAGGCTTGAGCCGTACCAACTGGCCGCGGTCACCGTATTGTCTCCCTGCTCTAAGAATCGGGCATCCAGTTCATGTGCCACGACCTTGCATTGAGCCATGTCTTTGATCTGTTTTACGCCGCCGGTGTGGTCAAAGTGGCAGTGGGTAATCAGGAGATATTCGATTTCTTCCGGGTTCACGCCGCATGCCCGGATATTTTTGAGGACCCTTTTTTGTGATCGACCGCATCCCGCATCCACAAGGGCTGCATGACCCGCGAAATTGATCAGATAGATGGCCGCGTCCTCGGGAGATGTTAATTCTCCGCCGCCCACCTGGAAAATTTCATCTGTAATTTTCATTTACTTGCTGGTGCGACCAAGAGTTTCTGGCCCGGATAAATGGCCTGGTTTTTGTTCAGGTTGTTGAGGCGGAGCAATTCATCCACTGTAATGCCGTATTTTTGGGCGATCCGGTAAAGACTTTCCCCGGCATTCACCTTGTGGTAGCTCCCCTTTAGCGCGGATGTCTGTTTCTTTTTGATTGTGCGCGGGGCTTTGGCTTTCGCGGCAAGCGCGGCCATTTTCTTTTGGAGCGCGTCAATACTTTTGGTCAATTTGTCTAATCGTTTTGCCTGAGATCTTCCGGACCTATCCGTTCTTGCAATAAATTTTTGCAGGCTTTTCCCCTGCTTGTCGAGCTGGGTCAGCTTATTTTCCAGATCCTCAAGCTGCGTCAATCTCTGGCCAAGCAGATCAATATTTGTCTCAATTGCAGCCAGGTCTTCAGTGGAAGCCTTGCCGCCGCTTCCGAAAAACAAGGCGACAATAACACTCAGGATGAGAATACCCGCACCCCAGGGAACCAGGATTCTTATCTGGGGTTTGAAATCTTGCAATGTCCTGCCGTTTCTCTGATTTTCATCTTCACGTGTGGATGCCAGGTCATCGGCCATTCCTTCCATAATGTCTTCCATTTCCGAATTAGGCTTCCGGTCCATTTGCATCTCCTTTATGTGTTACAACATCTTTATGACAACACTGTAACTTCCC
>JAFDDR010000178.1 GCA_019310785.1 Deltaproteobacteria bacterium | reverse complement strand
CCTCGAGAGCAACCTTCTCATTGGTTGAGTACTCAAAATACAGATCGGATTCCTGGCTGATTTTGAAGAAGTTTTCCGGAATCTCGGAAGAAGGCGTGCCGGGGTAGCAGGTGGTAAACGCTACGCCTGCCTCAAGGGCACCCCGGGCAATGGCCTCGTTACCCAAAAGGAGCAATTTTTCGCCTGGCGAGTCTGTCAGTAACTTATGCATTTTTTCCTCCAAATATTTCAGGTTAGAGATTTGGTGAAACGATTTTATATCTTGAAACTTTCGGCCATGCCGGCAAATTTCTTCCTGAGTTTGGGCTTTTCGATCTTACCCGTGGGGTTTCGGGGAACATCATCAAAGAAGACCTTGCGGGGCCTCTTATATCTCGGGAGACCTTCACAGAATCCAAGAAGCTCTTCTTCCGTCATCTCATCTCCCGGTTTGACCTTTATAATGGCAGTTACTATTTCGCCTAACCGATCATCGGGAATACCAATGACCGCGGCATCCTGTATCTTCCGGTTTTCCATGCCTGGCCATATCGCCCGTAAGGAGCCACCCGTCGATGATTGTGTCTCTCGTGGCCTCCGGGTTTTTGTAATATTCCCTCATCACGCACGGTCCCTTGACCATGAGTTCGCCGGGCTCTCCTTTAGGTACCTCATTTAGGTCCGTGTCAACCATCTTGCATTCCCAGTCAAAGCCGGGTACGCCTATGGCGCCTACCTTGTGTATGTTCTCTATCCCAAGATGGACGCAGCCGGGACCCGTGGTTTCGCTTAACCCGTAATTTGTATCATAGTCATGATGGGGAAAGACCTTTTTCCAGTTTTTAATGAGGCTGGGCGGCACCGGCTGTGCGCCGATATGCATCAACCGCCACTGGTCAAGTTGATAATCCTCTAACTTCACGTCACCCTTTTCAATGGCAATCAGGATGTCCTGTGCCCATGGTACCAGGAGCCAGACAATGGTGGCCTTTTCTTCGGAGACCGCTTCAAGAATCCATTCCGGTTTGACACCCTTCAGTATCACGGCCTTGGCGCCAACTATAAAATTTCCAAACCAGTGCATCTTGGCGCCTGTGTGGTAAAGGGGCGGAATGCAGAGGAAATTATCTTCATGGGTCTGGTTATGGTGCCGGTTTTCGATAATGCATGAAAATTCCAGGTTCCTGTGAGTCAAAAGTATCGGCTTTGGGGTACCAGTTGTACCGGAGGTAAAATAGAGGGCTGCTTCATCCATGAGGTTGATGGGAATACCCGGATCCCCGGTTGAACCTGTCTCTAAAAATGTCTCAAAGGGCTCTGCGTAATCCGGTTTTAGATCGGCGGGCCCCACGAACACAAAGTCCTTGATGCTTGCAAGATCTTCCTTAATGTCATTGACGCGGTCAACGAACTCCTCACCAAAGATCGTGGCCTTTGCTTCGACAATGTCAGCGCAATAGCGGATGTCATCGGCAGTGAACCGGAAATTGAGGGGAACGGCCCAGGCCCCGGTCCTTAAGATTCCAAAATAGACAGGGAGCCATTCAAGGCAATTCATCATCAGGTGAATGACCTTGTCCCCTTTTTTTACCCCTTTTGCGATCAGCCCATTTGCAACCCTGTTGGCCATATCGTCAAATTCCTTCCACGTGATGGCCGTTCTTTTGTCCTTTGCAGGTTCCCTTTCTATCAGGGCTGTCTCGTCACCGTACATCCTGGCGTTTCTGGCCAAAATCTCCGTGATAATCATGGCATTACTCCTGCATAAAGCTACATTTTAGCTACAAAGTAACCGTAAAGAATAGTTGCATCGCTGTCAAGTGAAAAGGGCTGCGTTCAGCAATCCTAATTATGATTGATTGTTCACCACGTAAGGACACGAAAAGCACGAAATAAGGCTCGATTTTTCCTGTTTTTTCGTGACCTTCGTGTTCTTCGTGGTGTTGTTCAGGCATCGATTTTCGTAGGTCGTTGTAAAATTAGAATTGCTGGGCTTTGCCCTGTATAATCAAAAAATTACAGTCGGGCCCTGGCCATGGGGAGAAACGGGGAAGTCGGATATTTTTCGACAAATTCCTTCAGGACTTCTTTTGATTTTGTGTCCTTATTGTCAAGCCTGTATAGGCGTGCAAGGCTAAGCATGGCTGATTCCCGGAAGGGATTGTCCTGCTGCTTAAGGAGAAAATTCAGGGTTTCCATGGCCGCATTCAGGTCCCCCTTGGCCTCATAGCAGGCTGCTAAGGCCAGGCGGGTCAGGGATTCATATTCAGTATTTCCTGACACCTCGTCAAGGAATTCTCTGTACAAGGCAATGGCTTCATCGTATTTTTTCTCAACGAACTTCATGAAGGCGATTTGAGGAAGGGCCAACCGGGCCGCCTTTGACATGCCGTATTCGTCTCGCAGCTTCTGAAACAGCTCTTCTGATTTCTTTAGAGTTTGGGGGTCCAGATCAGGCCCCGTTTTCTGGGTGAGGGTATAGTAGGCGGCATTATATGCATTCTGGCCCTTTTTGTTTATGGAGCGCATATAGAAGTGTACGGCGATGTAGGCAACGATAATGACAGCCAGGGCCACACCGATTATTTTAAACTGGTTCAGGTGAGCGTTAAAATAGTTTATCGCCCGGACTGAAACTGTCAGGAATTCATCTTCTTTCTTGAGGAGTTCTTTTCGGGTTTTTTTCTTCTTTGCCATTCGGGTTCTCTTTGTGTAATTTTTTTGAGATATTCGCAACAGCCAACCTGTTAACAGAAGGTATCATTTCAGTCAAGGCAAAAAGAATTCTTGTTCTTTGGCGCACGAAGCTCAATAATCGAGTAACCGTGAACCTTGAACCGTAAACATGTGAACCCTTACCGTTTAGTTTGCCCGTACTTATTGGGAATACGTATGAAACCTATCAAAACTGATTAACGAGGTCAAACAGTTGTCATACCTGGAACGCTTTCTGGATTTGCTCAATTCACTTCCGGATTTTCTGATCTATTTTTTATTAGGTCTGAGCGCATTTGTTGAGAATGTCTTTCCGCCTATCCCGGGCGACACCATAACCGCATTCGGGGCCTTCCTCGTGGGTACGGAAAGACTGCATTTTTTCGGGGTTTACGTCTCCACCACGCTCGGGAGCCTTCTGGGATTTATGTTTCTCTTCTGGGTGGGCGGGCTTTTAGGCAGGCGGTTTTTTGTGGAAAGGGATTTGTGGTTTTTCAAGGCCCGGGACATAATGCGGGCAGAAGATTGGTTCCGGAAATACGGGTACCTGCTAATTCTCCTGAACAGGTTTTTTCCCGGAATTCGGTCTGTCATATCAATATCCGGCGGGATATCAAGACTGAAGACTTTCAAGGTCGCCTTATTGGCCCTTATAAGCTGCGCAGTATGGAATCTTATATGGATAGCGGTCGGCTATACGCTGGGCAGCAACTGGGAGACCGTGAAGGACAGAATGGCCTATATTATGGTCCGCTATAATTTCGCGGTTTTCGTCTTGTTAGCCGCAGTGGTCCTGTTTTTTGTGATTAAGAAATCGGTAAAAAAAGATAGGCGGTAGGTATTATTGGCGGGCCCTACCTGGTTTCATCCACAACCCACTCCAAAAATGCCTTATTCCCGTCTAAGATAGGCAGACTCACGATACAGGGACATTCATAGCTGTGGATTGACCTGACCTTTTCGATCAATTCAGGAACAATGGACTCCTTAGTCTTGGCAATGATAATCACTTCCCTGTCATCCTGGATCTCCCCGTCCCACCAGTACATGGAATTCATGTTGTCAATGATGTTGACGCATGCGGCCAATCTGCTTGAGACGAGCTCTTTGCCAATCGTCCTGGCCTCATCCATACTACCTGTGGTTATGTAAATGAGATTCAGGCTTTGGTTATCCCCAGAGGGGATTTGCTTTATTGAAAGTTCATTGACTTATTGAAATTCCAAATAACAAATCCCAAAAAACAAACAAATAACAATGACCGAAATTCAAAAACCCAAACAAAAAATCAATCGCTTTGAATCGGTTTGGAATTTGGTGCTTGGGATTTGTTATTTAGTGCCCGTCCATTAATGGAATAAAGGCTCTATCAAGTGTCCAATTCAGGAATGAGCAATTTTTTACAAGATCAAGGCAATCAAGGGATTAGGCGGAGACGTACTGTAGTACGTCGCACAACTAATCGTGCCGATTGACGCTGAGATTGTGAAAAAGGGCCATTTCTGGATGGACACCAGTCTAACTCTCCCACAGACTCATCTGAATCATGGGTGGTTCAAGGTCGCTTTCCTGCTCGGCCGGGGGAGTCTCGATCCTTTTTGGCCTTTCTCTTTTTGGATCGGATAGCTTTGCGCCTGACTTTTCTATAAATTCCCCCACATTCTCGCGTGTAAGACCGGGAATACCCAGGTTGTGAAGCTCTTTGTTTTCCTCACAATCTGTCGTGAAAAGCGGGACATCCGTGGAAACCAGCCGCTTAGCCAAGGTCAGGGTCTTGGTCCCTTTTTCGGCAAAAGGAATAAAGACCACGTCACTGAGCATGCAGGCTATGTAGTTTCTTTGAATAATATTCTTGCGGGTCATTTTGGTAATATCAGGGTCAACTATTGAAAGCATCAATAACTCATTTTCTTCAGCTCTTCTAAAGTATTCATCCCTCTCGGGGAACTCGTGCATCGGGGGATAAAATCTCGTCTTTAGATAAGATTCAAAGCTCTCTTTTATTAGACCCTTTGAGCTGAAGAGGGTTACGTCCTGGTTGGACCTCCACAGGCCCAGTCTGAAGATCTCGGTCTCCATTATCGAAAAGGCGCTGCCAATATAGTTTACACCATATTCCCTGATGGTGAACAGGAGCTGGTTTGTAGTCATCAGCCCGAGGCCGGTTATAGAATCTGCCGAGATGTACCCCATGGTAAATATGTCAAGCAGTTCAAGGGGACCGTGATAATAGATCCGCTCAGGCGCATCCCGGTTGAGCCTTGTGATCAGCTTTTGCGGGTACTCAGGCGCATCCCTTCCTAAGATTTTATATTCCATAATTTTTGCAGTCAGGGCTCACTTTTGTTTTCTATGCTTGTTATTTCATTATTCTCTGCAACCCTCTTATGGGCCTTGATGGATAGTCGGGCTGATTACTTGTGACCGGTGCCTTCACGTTGAATGCCGGAATGCCTAAGAGGTCCACTGCCAGGATGAGCTGACACTTTTTGAATTAGTGGGGACAGCATCAAGGTGTTCACGGGTTGTGCTGTCCTTAACCTGATCGAGGTCCCATTCCATGGGGATGGAACCTTGGCCCGGTTTTCTTTTCCACTGGATGACCGGAACGGGATAAGATGTCTTTGTCCCTTTTTTCATGGTAAAAACAGATGTCTTGTTTGCCGCCTGAAAGGGCTTTAGGTCCACCATGTCTTCCATTCCTAACATCTTTAACGGCATCTTTTCATCTGCCAGTTCAAAACCCCTGAATCCCTCTCCTGCGCCCTTGGACTTAAATGCCTCAATAGTAATGACGAATCCCAATACTCCTCCTTTATTCAGATAATGATCCATACATGCATATGTAAAAAGTATGGAAAAATCTTTCTCGCCCCCACCTAATCTCGTAGCATGACCTGTGAGAGAAAAGAGGCCATAGCCCTTCCAGAGATCAAGGGTCCTCTTCCGGTAATGATCGGACAAATATCCCCAACGAATCCACGGCGGATTACCCAGGACATAATCAAATTTTCCCATATAGACCGGGGCAAAGGCGTTTTTGATGTATCGGGCCCAGATTCCGTTTTCTCCCTTGCGCTCAAGCTCTGCTATCTGCTCAAAAACCTTGACGAGAAGGTCGTGATCCTTTTCGGGCACCCGCATCATTTTTTTTAAAAGTTTTGAGAATCCCGGTGTGTCATACTTAGACTGGATTGCCAGATCAACCAGGTCGGCAAAGCCATCAATCCCTTCTTTATCCTGCATGCTCAGGGGAAAGGTATAGTCGGCCCTGGTTGTAGTAAACACCACCTGATCCATTTTCCATCCGCCGCTTCTCACATAAGTGGTTGGCGTAAGAACGGAGTCACACAAAAAGACCGGGATGGAGATCGGCCGGACATAAGGGATAAAAGGCGAAAATGAGATAAGGTAATTGGTCCTTGCCGCTAAGACGGCTAAGGGGTTCAGATCAAAACCAACGATATTGTTTAAGATCTCCTGTCCCACCTTGCCCATTTCCACTCGTTTTTTGGAAAACATTTTGTCCTTGACCATCTGTATGGCCTGTATCAGGAACGTGCCGGAGCCGCATGAGGGATCCAGAAAACGGGTGGAGGCATTGCCATCATATCCGCTCTTTTGGATAAGGTGTTGGGCCAACCAATCCGGCGTATAATACTCGCCTAAATCATGCCTCAGCTTTTTTGGCACGACGAGTTCATATAGCTTTTTTAAGAGGTCAATGGTCCATTCCGGTTCTAAAATGGGTGTGGCCGGCTCAAATTCTGCCATGGAACGGGCAATGTTGCGGAAGACATTGGCCAAGGCAGGTGACCAGGCATCGAGGTACCAGCGGAAAAAATCCGCTTCGAGAAAATTGGTAATACCCCTGTCATGAAAGTCGAGGCCGCTTTCCAAACGGGCCAATCGAAGTTTTAGTTGTTCATCATCGAGGTTTCCAAGGTCCTTTACAAACGAAACAACTGCCTGGTCTTTTTGCAGGGCCAAGAGTTCGATGGCAATAATCTTCATGAGGAAGGCATAATATGTATGTATTGAAAAAAGGAGTTGCTTCAGCCGCACACCACCCGGCATCCCGTAAAGTCCGGCAGTTTCTGTTGCCTCCTTTTCGGCCTTTTTCAGCTCCTGGCCATAAACAACGCCAAATATCCGGTCCCATTCCCTGTAAAACGTCTTGGTCCTGGAACTCTTGCTGAATCTCTGTGAGCGCATGGCCGCAGAATAAATCTCCGAGACCGCCTGCCGTGCTAAGGGATTATCAGGGCCAAAAACCCGGGCCAGGTCTTCTGCCGTCAAAGGCCGCCTGGCAGCGGCCCTCACAAAAATGAGCAGGTTGGCTAAGTTGTCCTCTCTGATGTCATAAGGTCCTAAACGACAAAACCCCACAACCACGGGTTTTGAGGGAAACAGCTTTTTCTGTGCTTCTTCAACGGGGATTGGCGTGGACATGACACGCCGGGTCCTGGAATAGCGCACGAAAAGTATCTTATGCCCGTCAATGGCCACGCCCACTGCCTTTTCGAGAAACTGTTCATTGTTGGGCTTATGGGAAAGGGATTCTTCAGTCAGGTATTTTTGCAACTGGAGTTCGGCCTGTTTTATATCCCTTGATGTCTTCAGTTTCCCGGGCCTTTTGTACTCAATGATCAAATACCCGTACACGGCATCCATTTGGGCCTTGAGGGCAGTGCTTTTTTCATATTGGACGATATCAACGTTTATACCAATCTCTTCGTATGCCTTCTTGAGGATAGGCTCAATGGCCATTTTAAGGTCCTCTTCGGTCCTGGCAGATTGGGCGGCCTTATTGATGCGTTCGGCCATCTTTTTTGTATTTATCTGCCAGTATTTTTTAGTCTGGTTTGCCATATTATTGTGGAGTAATCTTTGATGCACTCGTAAAAAGTCGTCACCCCGGTCCCGCACATAGTGCGGGATAAACTACAGCCGGGGTCCAGGCCAGCCATAACTATCTGAAAATACTGAATTTCCCGCTGCTGTGTGCGGGGAATGACGGAAAAGGGAACTTTTCGACTTTTTACGAGTTTGTCATCTTTAAGCGCGCTCAACGATAGATTTAGCCAAAACAATTACTATTTAGCGTAAGATAAATCAATTCAATATTTTTGTTAATCCAAAGGGAGGACAGCCATTCCAATTTTAGAAGGATCTACGCAAAACAATGACTGAATAATACCACACTTCGTGCTTTTCGTGTCCTTCGTGGTGAACGTTCAATCACAATCGGAATTGCTGAAGAAAGGATAAAACATTTGATATTGAAAAATAACTGTGTTATGGAAGTATCGATTAAGTTTGTAATTTATTTCTCAAGCTTCTCAAGCTTTTATAAGACATTTAAAATATTCAGGAAAGGAGATTCGAAATGACAGCAAAACTTATCAAGGGAACCGAAATCAGGGATCAAATCCTCGTAGAAATTGAAGCGGATGTGAAGAAAATCAAAGATGAACACGGTGTGGTGCCCGGCCTGGTAACCATCTTGGTGGGCGAAAGCCCTGCCTCCATATCCTATGTCACGGCAAAGATCAAGACGGCCAAAGGGCTCGGTTTCAATGAAATCCAGGACAACCAGCCGGATGACATTTCCAATGAGGACCTGCTTGCCCTGGTTGACAAGTACAACAAAGACGATTCCATAAACGGCATCTTAGTGCAATTGCCACTTCCGAAACACATCGATGAGAAGAAAATCCTGAATGCGATTGATCCTGACAAGGACGTGGATGGTTTTCATCCCGTCAACGTGGGCCGCCTGATGATCGGCGGGGCCGAGGTCAAGTTTCCGCCCTGCACGCCTGCAGGCATCCAGGAAATGATTATCCGGGCCGGCGTAGAGACGAGCGGGGCCGAGGTCGTGGTGGTAGGACGGTCCAATATTGTGGGCAAGCCGATCGCCAACATGATGCTACAGAAAGCGGATGGCGCCAATTCTACGGTGACCGTTATTCATACCCGCACCAAGGACATGGCCGCTCACTGCAAACGGGCGGACATACTGATAGTTGCCGCGGGCGTTCCCGGTCTTGTAAAACCGGAATGGATCAAACCGGGCGCATGCGTCATCGATGTGGGCGTTAACCGGGTCGGAGAGAAGATCAGCGAAAAGACCGGTAAAAAGATAGCGATTCTGAAAGGGGATGTAGATTTTGATGAGGCCAAGGAGATCGCCGGATTCATTACACCGGTACCGGGCGGCGTAGGTCCCATGACCATCACCATGCTCATGAAAAATACGCTCAAGTCCCTCAAGTTCAAGCTCGGTATCGCTTAGACAGGCAACTACAGAAAACCGGATAAAATACAGGGGATTGGTCTCATTGGGTCCAATCCCCTGTATTGTTTTTAATAAGAGTGTGTCAGTTCTAAGTCTCCCTGGCAATCCCTGAAAATTTTCCCGTAATGATCAGGGAATAGATTATAGCTACAATAATCATCATGCCTATTACACACAGCCAGGAATGAAACCAACTCCAGATTAGACCGGAAAAAACAAATGTCGGGATTATAAACACGATCGCTGTACCGATTTTTCTAACAATATCCATTTAAGCCCTCCTCATATTGGTTCTGAAATTGAATTCAAGACGACCACCCCTCTGGGATGGCAGGCAAAACCTTCAATTGAAGATAAATTATAAAAAAATAGCTGCCCGTGGTCAAGGGGTTAATTGATAGAATTAACTTGATTGCTTAGGAATTTCCTTTTTATAACTTGATTTTGCCCGGCAGCATAAGGTAAATTGAACCTCAGTTCATAATATCATCGGGGCGTGGCGCAGTCTGGTAGCGCATCCCGCATAGGCATGCGGGAGTGTTGGGGGATGATAAATCGGAAATAGGCAGAAGATTCGGGGCGTGGCGCAGTCTGGTAGCGCACCTGCTTTGGGAGCAGGGTGTCGGAGGTTCAAATCCTCTCGCCCCGACCAGTAAAATCAAGAACTTACGCAGCGTCGATTTCACCTGAGATGGGGGTCGGACCAAGGTAACTAATTGATATAACTTTAATATAACCAAAAAAGACCTTATTTTTTGGGCTTAAACCATCGTTTTTTATATCAAAATGGGCCTTTTAAGGTTATAGTAATAAAATGCCAAGGGCAAATCGACATTACATCCCCGGATATGTGTGGCATATCACCCATAGATGCCACAAGAAAGAGTTTCTATTAAAATTTAACCGGGATAGGCGTCATTGGATCAAATGGCTATTTGAAGCAAAAAGGAGGTATGGGCTGAGCATCTTGAATTATATGGTTACATCAAACCATGCACATCTAGACCCCAAGCGGTCTCGCCATTTATTGTTGTGAATATTGCTCTTTTTGCCCCTGAAAAGGCCGATATAAGGCCTAAACAAGGGTGTCTTTGCGTTTGTTCTTTAGCGGTTCCAAATAGTTAGCGTGGCCCGACCCCCGCCCACCGAACAACTACCAAACCATCAACATGAGGCGTAGTGTCCGATTCGCTGGCGACGGCAGTTGCCGCCGTATCTGGTTGTGAGTGCTCGTTTCGTCCTTCCACCGATGACCTCGCGTTTCTTTGGCCGTGTGGGCGCTATATCTGCGGTGTGGCGAGAAAATCCAGTCCTGGGGGTTATCTACCGGAGACGGGGAAGAAGCGTCGGTTTGGCGGGAGGCTGAGTTTCGAGTGCGGCAGTCACCGGGAAGAACCTAAACGAACCTGGCGTAACGGAATTTCCCGTACAAACTGGTTATGTAACTGGTTTTCTGGTACTGTAACCATTTTTCCTGGTGGGCCGGGAGTGGTAAGGAATGGCGTTTGTAATTATTTTTCTTGACTTATGCTAAAATATAACGATAATTCTTGCGTTGTAATCATTTTTCCGGAGAAAGCCATGGCTGAAAACGATCAGGATAGATCGACTGACAGACCCGCAGGGTATGCGGCACTTATCGAGCGATATGACCTCGATGTTATTCCGAATTGGCACAGGTCCCTGGTGACTACCAGCGGAATCCACCGGATCGACTCGAGCGTGGGCATAGTCGAGGAGGTATATCCGCCCAAGTACTGGCCGGGGGATACACTGGGTGATCATCTTGAATTTGCGCTCAAGTATGATGGTACGAATCTCGCGATTTTAGCCAGCCTGTTTCAGGAAGTTGCAGAGGAAGATTTTCTCGAATATGTCCGATCCAAACCAACCGGCAAATACGTGAGAAGGCTGTGGTATCTGTACGAGTTCCTGACCGGCAAAACGCTTCCGCTGGATGACGTGAAGCGGGGTAACTACATCGATCTGCTCGAGCCGGATGAATACTACACGGTCACTCCCGCCCGCCAGGTTCGTCGTCAACGAATCAACGATAACTTGCTGGGTGATCGACGTTTTTGCCCAACGGTTCGCCGTACCGATACCCTTCGCGACTTCGAAACAGCCGATCTCCCCAAGCGATGCCGTCAAGTCGTGTCTGCCTATTCTCTGGAATTGCTGAGGAGGGCGCTCGGCTACTTGTATACCAAGGAGACAAAATCGTCCTTCGAGATCGAACATATCAACCCCACCTCGACCCGGACCGAGCGCTTCGTAGCGCTGCTCCAACTGGCTGAGCAAGAAGATTTCTGCGAAAAAATGCAGCTAATCGAGCTTCAGAACCGCATCGTCGATCCACGGTTTCGAGATTCCGACTACCGGATGAGCCAGAATTACGTCGGAGAGACCATCACCTGGCAAAAGGAAAGGATACACTTCGTGAGTCCTGCGCCTGAAGATTTGGCCGACCTGATGGGGGGCCTGATAGCTGCCCATAAGCGCATGGACACAAGCAACGTGTCCGCGGTAATTCACGCCGTCGTTATCGCCTATGGATTTGTCTTTCTGCACCCGTTCGAGGACGGCAATGGTCGAATCCACCGCTTCCTGATCCACAATATTCTCGCACGACGAGGTTTTACACCCAAGGGCATCATGTTTCCTATCTCAGCGTCCATGCTGAAAAATCCAGCCGACTATGACGCCTCTCTGGAAGCGTTTTCACGGCGGCTCATGCCCTTGGTGGAATACTCGCTCGATGAAGACGGCCGTATGACGGTTCAAAATGATACGTCCATATGGTACCGCTATATTGATATGACGCCCCAGTCGGAGGCGCTTTTTCGATTTATCGATCAGACCATCGATACGGAACTCGCCGGCGAATTGGCATTCCTGGCAAACTACGATAAGACCAAGAAAGCCATACAGGAGATCGTAGACATGCCCGACCGGCAGATTGATCTATTTATCCGTTTCTGCCTCCAAAACAACGCTCGTCTCTCAGCGCGGAAACGCGCGAGCCACTTCAAGTTTCTGTTGGATGAGGAAATTGCCCGCATGGAAAAGGCTGTTCTGGACGCCTACGGAAGCACAACCTTGAAAGATGATTGA
>JAFDDR010000177.1 GCA_019310785.1 Deltaproteobacteria bacterium | reverse complement strand
GCGGTTGACAAAAACAGGGAAGGTCATGGGAGCGGCTAAGTACATGAGCCCCGAGCAGATCGCGCAGGCGAAACAGATTGACCATCGCAGCGACGTCTATTCCATGGGAGTGATTATTTATGAAATGCTTACCGGTCAAGTCCCGTTTGACGGGGAGACGGATGCTGAAATTTATGAAAAGCATGAAAAGGCTGCCCCACCCGATATGCAGTCGATTGTAGAAAATATTTCTCCTACCCTTAATGAAATCGTAATGAGGGCATTGGAGAAAAAGCCTGATGACCGTTATCACGGATGCGCCGATTTCTTGAAATACCTTCAGGCCCATGAGACCGGCAATGTTAAAAAGGTTGCAAAAGAAGAGAAAGAAATGAGGGAAAAGGAGGTTGCGGAAATAGTCCCCGAAGAGGCATTTGAGCAGCCGGAATCCTCAAAACGTCCTGCTAAAAAAATAAGCACCCGGGCCATGATCGGTATGGGAATAGCAGCGGTTTTCATTATTGCGATCGGTGTGTTCATGACCATTCGCTTCCTCGATTCAAAGCACTTGAGGGAAGAGTATCAGATCGTTTTGGCGCAGGTGGAGAACACAAAAAAGTTGGAGCGCAAAGAGAGATTATTGCAGCTTTATGTCAAGTCACATAAAAAAAATGAACATACTATAAATGCCGAAATGAGGATCATAGAGATCCGTGGTTTTATCCAGGAAAGGGATTACAAGATTGCCCTTGGCCGCGCCGATATCCTGCGCACCGGCAAGGACTACGAAAAGGCTGAAAACACTTTCAAAGAGTATCTCAAAAAATATCCTCGAAGTACTCATGCCGGTGAATTTAAGCGGAAAATATCCGAAATCCGGGTTTTGATGGCAAACAGAGACTATAAAAAGCTGAAAAACCTTGCGCAGGACAATTATAGGTCAAGGATTAAGGCCTACACCTCTTACCTTACGAACTATCCGAAAGGCAAACACAAAAACATGGTGGAGAGACTAGTTTCAGATATAAGCGAGGAGTACTTCAATTATTTGAAGGACGAGGTGATTGTCTGTGATAAGTTGGAAGACTGGGCTGAATGCATTCAACTGTGCAATCATTTCACCGAGAGTTTAAAGGGCAATCCCCATTTAAATGAAGTAAAGGCCATAAGGATTGATCTCGAGAAAAAGGAGCCGGAACACAAGGACCTGACAAAGCTGATGCAGGAGGCCAAACTCAAACGTAAAGATTACAGGGCAGTAAAACAGATATATTCGGCCTACCTGAAAGCCAATCCCCATTCAACTGAATATATAAAAGGCAAAATCAAAAACGAACTGGCCAGGCTGGATGAAAAGAGAGAATGGGAAAACACACTCGCTTACGTTAAAAACGAACAGAATGATCTCGGTAAAAGAATCAGCAGATTAAGACGTTATATCGGAAAAGAATCATCCGGGCTGTATGTGGAAGATGCAAAAAAGCTGTTAAAGCAACTGCAAAAGGAAGAACAAGGTGTGAAACGAAGTCGCCGTCTTGCAGACATACAAAGGAAAAAGGAGCTGGAACATAGGAAATGGAATGAAATAAATGCCGTTATCGGTAACCGTGAAATCAATGTATTTGACAGGATACGTAGTCTGGAAAGTTACATCAGTCAGAACTCCTCGGGAAAATATGCCGGCAGTGCGAAATCGAAATTAGTACAGTTGAAGGCGGAAAGCAAAGAATGGACGAGGATGGAGGGGATAAGAAAAAGGCTGAGTGTACAGATCGCAAAGTCGGCCGGCGTTTTTATCGATAATGGTGACGGCACTGTCAGGGATAAGAGAAACGGCCTGACATGGTGCATACTGGACTCTACCGACACGCTTAACAAATGCATAAATTATGAATCTGCCCTGAAGTATGTGAAGAGCCTAAAAACAGGAGGTCATGGAAACTGGCGATTGCCCACCGCACGCGAGCTGGCCCTGATATATAAAAGCGAGCCTTTTTTCCCTTCCGTTTCAGAAAGGCAGTACTGGACGTCCGAAACCAGGGGCAAGGCATCGTGGCAAACGGTTTCCATCGTAAACTCGAAAAAAGATCGCTCCTTCAGTATAGAATATGTAAACATTAAGAAGTGTTGCACAGTGCGTGCGGTGAGACCTTAACGATACTAAATAAATTCCAAATAACAAATCACAAGTTCCAAATAAATACCAAATTACAATATCAAAACCCGCCTTTGTTTTGGTCATTGGTATTTGAGATTTGGATATTGTTTGTAATTTGATGCTTGTGATTTGAGGTTTATCGCATAAATAAGTTACATTAAGTCATATATTCATTTCTTCAGATACGAACACACAGATCATCATAGGCAACCGTGACCTTGTAAGGAAGACCCCTGTCCAAAACGATCCTGTCCACTGTCTGTTGCCATTGTTCCTGGTTCAAGGGTATGGGGTAGGGATCTCCCCCTGAGAGAGGTCTCAAGGGGTCTTTGGGTTCGTATTTCTTGGCATTCCTGTTGGCCGGGTCGCCCGGGACACTGTCTGCATCCCCGATGTGGACCAGGAAAGTCTCCTCCTTAGGTTTCAGGAGTTCTATAAAACGAATGGCCCTTTGAAAGCTCATGTGATGGGGCCGGTTATGCATAGGCTCGTTGAGCCAGAAGGACTGAATAATCAGATAGTCGGGGCCAACCATTTCCGAAGGGACCTCGGGCAGGTTCATGAAGTCGGAGGTGTAGACAAGGCTCTTCTCCCTGCCTTGCCGGTCTTTTGACCTGATGGCAACCCCCACAGAGCCCTTTGCAAAGGCCCCGTGTTCGGTCCTGAAGGGAAAAACCTCGAACTCTTCATGGGTGAACCATTTGCCCGGCTCAATCAGATGACTTTGTATGACATCCATCTGCTCGAGATAGGCGAACCTGGGGCTGACCACCTCCCAGGTTTCGGGAGTCAAGTAGACCGGTACGGGACGCCACGTGCCTTTCGGGGAATTGCGCTTGTATGCAAAAAGCTCGTCCATACCCATGTAATGGTCTCCGTGCTCATGGCTGATCAAGACCCCGTCTATCCTGTCCACCCGGTTTCTCAAAAGCTGGGACCTGGTGTCGGGGCCGCAGTCTATAAGGAGATTGGTTTCACCGGAAAGGAGGATCGCAGTGCGTTCCCTTTTTTCACCCCTTTTGCGCATCTCCCGGCATATAAGACACTCGCAGTTGACCTCGGGAACACCCCACGCGCCACCTGTTCCTAAAAAAAGGATATCCATAAATGTTACCTTGACGTTATTTTTAGCAAGCCGGAGTAAGCTTGACAAGTTATAAAATGCTTCTCGATTTTATTGGGTTCTGTTTAGTTTGACCCATGCAGCGCTTTTTCCTATACTGAAATTAAGACCGTAAACTAAAAGCCACGGAAAAGAGGGAGCCATGATCTGAAATGGAAATGAGTGAATACAACCAGCAGCAGATAGAGGCTTTCATGATGGTCCGGCAATATCTGCAAGGGCTTTCCCGCTCCCGGGTCGGGCAAACAAAACGCCGGATTCGGAATTACCTGCGGTTCAGGGCCGATGTGGCAGGATTTCAGGCCCTGCACTTTTCAGAGGTATGCACACACAAGTGTTTCACTAATCAAACCAGTGCCTGTTGCGGTCGAGAAGGGATTGCCACATTTTTTGCCGATGTTGTGATCAATGTCCTTCTTTCTTCCGAGGGGGAAATTGATGCCGTATTGCAGGCGCTTTTTACTGACCGCGGCGGCTTCAAATGCGTGTATCTGACCGAAGCCGGTTGTGTCTGGCGCCTTAAGCCCATTGTCTGTGAAATGTTTCTGTGCCGGCACGCCAAAGAAACTGTCCTTAACGCTAACCATGTCCTTCGCACACGTTGGGAAAACCTGCGCACCAGAGAGCGCAGATACACATGGCCGAGCAGACCGGTCCTCTTTGATGAACTTGAGGAGCTTTTCATAAGGCTCGGTTACGACAGCCCCCTGATGTATCTTCACCACAGCCCGGGGTTGCTCCGGGTAAAGGAACGCTACAGAAAATTCCCTTGAATATTTCGAATGCACATGGATTTTTTGGGGCATCCGTGTTAATTTTGAGTAACTGCACAGGTTTACGGTTCAAGAGTTCACGGTTTAAGGTTAAGGAACGATGAAGATTGAACGTTTTGAGGATATTAATGCATGGTTGAACCTTTGAACGCCTACTGGTTTTTTTAGGAGCTACTTTTGAGAATTATATTTTTTGCAGGAAAAGGCGGGGTCGGCAAGACCAGCGTGGCAGCGGCTACGGGAATAAAGGCCGCGGAAATGGGGCAAAAGACCGTGATCATGTCCCTGGACGTGGCACACAGTCTTTCAGACATATTTGATCTTGACAGGAACCTGTTGGACAAAAACAGGGGAAAACTGGTCAAGGTCGGCAAGGGCCTGTGGATCCAGGAAATGGACATTTTAGAAGAGATCGGAAAAAACTGGGGGGATATCCACAAATATCTCTCCCTCCTTTTAAATACCACAGGCCTGGATGAGATCCTGGCCGAGGAATTAGCAATCCTGCCGGGCATGGAAGAGATCAGCCTGCTTCTTTACATCAACCGGTATGTCCTGGAAAAAAAGTTCGATGTGATCATCCTCGACTGCGCGCCCACAGGTGAATCCCTCAGGTTTATCAGCATCCCGACCGCATTAGAGTGGTACATAAAGAAGATATTCAAAATGGAGAGGACCATTGCCAAATACGCCCGGCCCATAGCCAAAAAATTGTATGATGTGCCCCTGCCCGGCGATGACTATTTTGCCGCCATTCAATATCTGTTTGAGCGATTGAGAGGTGTGGATAAAATCCTGACTGATCCGCAGACAACCACGGTCCGGCTGATTACCAATCCGGAAAAAATAGTCTTAAAGGAGACCCAGCGGGCATTTATGTATTTCTGCCTCTATAAAATGAATATTGACGGTATCATTATGAATCGAATTATCCCCGATAACGTCAATGACACCTATTTTAAGGACAGGATGAAAAGCCAGAAACAATACCTAAAAAAGGCGGAAGAATATTTCAGCCCCATTCCTCTCTTTCCTGTAAACCTGTTCAGGGACGAGGTATTAGGTTATGAAAGCCTTAAGTCCTTAGCCGGACAGATATATGGGGACAAGAACCCGCTGGATCGCTTTTTCGAGGGAGAGCCCTATAATTTGTCTAAAGAGGACGGCGAATACAGACTTGTTATGAAGCTTCCCTTTCTCATGAAAAAGGATGTAGAATTGAGCAGGGTCTCTGATGAATTAATTGTCAGGGTGGGCAGTTTTAAACGACATGTGCTGCTTCCAAGACAGGTGGCCGCCGCAAAATCGGTCAGGGCCAGGATGGAAGACCGGCATTTGTACATCCATTTCAGGGAGGATGATCATGGCTAAGGAAAAGAAGGAAAAGGAAATGGTGCTGTGCCCGGTCGGCAAGTTTTTTCTGGATCTTCAAAATGCCTCCGGAAAGAAATCAGAATTCTTTGATCACCTGTCCAGGTCGCGGATTGAGTTTCTCAAGGCCATCCGGTCATTAGTTGACGAAAAAATAGAAGGGCTTGAGAAAAAGAGCGCCAAGGGCAAAAAAAAGGTGACAAAAATCAAGGTGGAATGAGGACTCCTATCACCATTGACTAAAGATGATGGCCTCTGATAGAAGGTTCTGCATTCGAAAATAAAAAGCTTGGCCCAGAGGGGATTTGATTTATTGGAATTTTATTGGCTTATTGAAATTCCAAATATCAAATCACAAATAACAAAAAAATTCCAATGACCAAAATTCGAAATAACAAACAGGAAAAAAATTGAAACGCCGAGGGCGTACCCTAATTCGACGTTGGAATTTAAAATTTTTGCCTGTCGAAGCGAAGCATAGATTTATCTGCCTCTGCAGGATCCCGCTATCGGGGCCTTTGACATGGTGTTTGTAATTTGGTTCTTGATATTTGTGATTTATTTGTAATTTGGTGCTTGGAGTTTGGAATTTGTTTGTATTTTGGTGCTTGTAATTTGTATTTTTCGACACAAAACTCCAAGGCAGAGCAATCTATCTCTGGCCTGTCCCCGATGACCAGGTTTTGAAGGTAAGAACAAAAGGAGATAAGATCCCATTGGAATTTACCACCATCAAAGGTTTCAAGGATATCCTCCCCCAAGAGGTGGGGAACTGGCAAATGCTTGAATCGACGGCCCGCAGTATTTTTGAATCCTTTGGGTATCATGAGATAAAGACCCCGTTGCTTGAAAGGACCGAACTCTTCAGCCGGGGAATCGGCCTGGATACGGATATTGTCTCAAAGGAGATGTATACCTTTGAAGACAGCAAGGGAAGGGGCATGACCTTGAGACCGGAGGCCACGGCCTCAGTGGTCAGGGCCTATATCCAGCAAAGGCTTTATATACAAAACCCCATACAGAAGCTCTTTTGCATCGGCCCCATGTTCAGGCATGAGCGTCCCCAAAAAGGAAGATTCAGACAGTTTCATCAAATAAATGCGGAGTTTTTCGGTGATTCAGGGCCCAAAAGCGATGCGGACATGATCGTCATGGCCATGTATCTGTTTGAGTCCATTGGGCTTGATGACCTCAGCCTGAACATCAACTCCCTTGGGTGTCCCCAGTGCAGGCCCGGTTTTAGAGAAGAGCTAAAGGGTTTCCTGAGCCAAAAAACCGACCTTCTTTGCGCCGACTGCCGGAGAAGGTCCGAAACCAACCCCTTAAGGGTCTTTGACTGCAAAGTAGAAGGGTGCAGACAGGTGGTCAGGGACGCCCCGTCCATCCTCGAGTCTCTCTGCAATAATTGCAAGGACCACTTTGAGGCCCTGCAGGGTTATCTTGAGAGGTCGGGAATCCCCTTTGTCCTGAACCACCGGCTTGTAAGGGGGCTTGACTATTACAACAAGACCACCTTTGAGATACAGACTGAACGTTTAGGCGCACAAAACGCAGTGGCCGGCGGGGGCCGGTATGACGGTCTGCTAAAACTCTTAGGCGGCCCGGACCACCCTGCCACCGGCTTTGCCGTGGGCATGGAAAGGGTAATAGCACTCCTGGAAGAAAAGGGAACATTGGAGCCCAAAAGGCCGGATCTCTTCATTGCCGCTTTAGGAAAGACCGCTGAAGAGTTGTCCTTTGACTGGGCAGCAAGTCTGAGGAAAGCAGGTTTGTGGGTGGAAATGGATTATGGTTCAAAGGGATTAAAGTCCCAGATGAAAAAGGCCGGTCGCCTCGGTGCAAGAAAGGTCCTTATAGCAGGAGAGGATGAACTGGCATCGGGAAAGGGTGTCTTAAGGGATATGGAAACGAAGGAACAGGTGGATGTGGAGATTGAAGACATCGTAAACAGGCTCAAGAAATTCCTGTAGACACGTAACCGGGTTGTGATCGCTGACGTAAGCATTAACTCTGCGTAGCGCAGGGCTTCAGCCCTGCTTTGGTCACTGTAATCCTGTCTAAAGGTATTTTAATGAAAGAACACGAAGAAATAAAGATCGACCCTTTAGGAGACTGGAAGCGGACCCATGAATGTGGAAGCCTTCGGGCTGATGACGACGGCAAAGAAGCGGTCTTGATGGGATGGGTAAACAGCAGGCGCGATTTAGGGAACCTGATATTTATTGATTTGCGCGACAGGGACGGCATTACCCAGATCGTTTTTGATCCCCAGGTGGATGAGGACAGCCATGCGAGGGCACATGCCCTGAGAAATGAGTGGGTCCTTGCAGTCAAAGGTACTGTATCTCCGCGCCTCAAGGGACAGGAAAATTTCAGCATGCCCACGGGTGCCATTGAATTGAAAGTGACCGGGCTCAAGATCCTCAACCGTACGGAAACCCCTCCCTTTCAGGTGGATGGGGCCGTGGATGCCTCCGAAACCCTGAGATTACAATATCGCTACCTGGAATTGCGAAGGCCCCAGGTCTTCAATGCCTTCCTAAAACGCCACAGGATTTCCGCCTGTATCAGGGCGTTTTTAAACGGGAAAGGCTTTATAGAGGTAGAGACTCCCTTTCTCACAAAGAGCACGCCCGAAGGGGCACGGGACTACCTCGTGCCCAGCCGCGTCAACAGGGGCCTTTTCTATGCCCTGCCCCAGTCACCCCAGCTTTTCAAACAGCTCCTCATGATCGGCGGGTTTGAACGGTATTACCAGATCGTCCGTTGTTTCAGGGATGAGGACCTTCGGGCCGACCGGCAGCCTGAATTTACCCAGGTAGACCTTGAGATGGCCTTTGTAAACGAAGACGGGGTCATGGCGGTCTTTGAGGAGATGGTGGGAAAGCTATTTCGTGAAATAATGGATCAGGATATCCCTTCCCCTATAAGGCGCATGGAGTTTAATGAGACCATGGACCGGTTCGGCACGGACAGGCCCGATATGCGGTTCGGTATGGAGCTTATTGATCTGACGGACATTGCCGGCAGGTCGGATTTCAGGGTCTTCAGGGACGTGATTGAAGGCGGGGGAGTGGTCAAGGCGATCACCGTCAAAAAAGGGGGGCCGGCCTTTTCCAGGAAAATGCTGGATGAACTCTCCGCCCTGGCGGTCGAGGCCGGGGCCAGGGGTCTGGCCTGGATCAAGGTCAAGGAGGACGGATGGCAGTCCTCCCTGAAAAAATTCTTTAATGATGAAGACAAAAACGGACTTAACCAGAAATCGGGGGCCGGACCCGGCGACCTCATTCTGATCGTGGCCCACAAACGCCGGATTGCCAATGAGGCCCTTGGGGTTCTCCGCTTAGAGGTGGCGCGACGAATGGAACTCATCCCGGCTAACGCCTATGAGTTTGTATGGATCACAAAGTTCCCCTTGTTGGAGTACGATGAAACCGAAAAAAGGCTCCAGGCGGTCCACCATCCCTTTACGGCTCCGGTAGAGGAAGACATTCCACTGTTGGATGATCAACCGGAAAAGGTCAGGGCCAGGGCCTATGATCTGGTCTTAAACGGTACGGAAATCGGCGGGGGGAGCGTGAGGATACATGTCCCTGCGCTTCAGGAAAGGATGCTCGGTATCTTGGGAATTTCACCGGAACAGGCACAGGTCAAATTCGGGTTTCTTTTGGAGGCCCTCAAATACGGGGCACCGCCGCACGGTGGAATGGCCTTGGGGTTTGACCGCTTAGTGGCGATTATGGTTGGCGTAAACTCTATCCGCGAGGTCATTGCCTTCCCAAAGACAACCAGCGCCACCTGCCTCCTTACGGATGCACCGTCCCGCGTGGACGAAGCGCAACTAAAGGAATTAGGGTTGCGGCCTGATTCTTAGTCCTCGCCTATTTTTACGGCCTCAACCACTACATCAATTTGCGCGAGAGTTTGAGAAAAATTCTGCTGACGTACTATATAAATGAATTAAAGCAGCGCCCCTACAAAATCATTTGGGTGTAACTTTTTTTCGTAGCGCAGGGCTTTAGCTCTGCCATTTTGATGCAGGGCTAAAGCCCTGCGCTACGCCATGAGAAAGAATGTACGCAAAAAGGCTACACGCAAAAGGTTTTTGCGTATTGAGAAAGAAACCAAACAGACGTTTTCTATCATACCGCGACTATAGCCATTTCTGAAAACATGCACAAAAAATTGTGCATGTGCACATTCTTTTGTGCATTTTCCCTTTCCCCTGAATTAGTCATTTTTATTAACTATTTGAAAAAATACAATATTTTTCATTCTGATCAACTGGCATGGATTCTGCTATAGATTAATGCGTGATTATTTCATATCGGGGCTTCATACCTCAGCCTCCTATATTGACCTGGCAGCATGGCTACAGATTACGGCAGGAATAAAAAAAGGGGAAGACATGTCTAAGATGTCCAAAAGCTGTATCGTTACATTTTTGATTTGTATTTTTCTCGGATTCTCTGTCCATCCCTGTAACCCGGCAGAGCAGGACAATGCAACAGCAGAGTTCCCTCCTGAATTGCCCTCCTGGGAATTGAAGAAACACGATCCTTCGCTTTTTGTCTCCCCTGAAACTGTTTTGTATGCCCTGAAACAAAAACAAGACATGGTCCTTGTGGATGTCCGCGATGCACGCGATTTTGAAAGCTTCAGGATTCCCGGCTCCATAAACATCCCGCTTTTCGCCCTTAGGACAAAGACCTTCCTCAAGCACAAACAACTGGTTTTGATCAATGAGGGATTTAACTATGGCCCGCTGGAGCGGGAATGCCGGAATTTGAAGGATACCGGCTTTAACCGCGTCCGGATCCTTAAGGGCGGGTTGCGGTACTGGAACCAAAAAGGGCTTCCCGTTGAGGGTGACGTGTTTTCCCTGAAAAATTTGAAAGAGGTTTCTCC
>JAFDDR010000026.1 GCA_019310785.1 Deltaproteobacteria bacterium | reverse complement strand
CTAAAACCCCTTCCCCTTGGTATATTAGCCACAGACGCACACAGAAATACACAGACCATAGGCTTTCTGATGCGCAGGCACATTGATGCGGGAAACGAGGAGCTTAAGGCCGGCCTTCTCCAGTGGCTTCTGCTCAGGAAGTATCTTTGAGTAATTTTTATGAGAATGGAATTAGTAGAGTGAACGAAAAAGACATCCAACATCTGCTGCAACACGGCATTTTTTCCGGCCGGAATTGTTTCTTGCCGCGGCCCTTGTAAGCCGGGCAACCGGAGAAGGTCATATCTGTCTGGACCTTTCTGCGATGGAAGGAAAACCGCTCTTCACCGACGGACCGGGCACCGGCGTTTTTGTCTGTCCGGAATTAGAGGCGTGGCGTAAGGTGCTTGAGGCTAAGGGCGTTGTGGGAAGGCCGGGCGATTACAGACCGCTTATCTTAGATGACCGATCCAGGCTTTATCTCTACCGATACTGGGAATATGAGAAGAGATTGGCGGATGACATCAGAGGACGGGTGGCCAGAGAAATTGATGAGATTGATGTACCCTTGTTAAAGGATGGGCTCTCAAGACTCTTTGCAAAAACACAAGAGGCTGAAACGGACTGGCAAAAAGTGGCTGCCTATGTTTCAGTGACTAAACGCTTTTGCGTGATCTCCGGCGGGCCGGGCACGGGAAAAAGCACGGTAATAGCAAAGGTCTTGGGCCTGATCCTTGAGCAGGCCGGGGACCGCGAAATCCGCATCGCCCTTGCCGCACCCACGGGCAAGGCCGCTGCCCGCCTTCAGGAGGCCATTCAAAAGGGTAAAAAAATGCTTCCCGCAGAGGATGATTTCAAAGAGGCCATTATCACCGAAGCATCTACCATACACAGGCTGTTAGGTACTGTTGCCGGCTCACCGTACTTCCGTCACAACGCTGAAAATCCGCTTCCTGTCGAGGTAGTCGTCATCGATGAGGCCTCCATGGTGGACCTGGCACTTCTGTCCAAGCTGGTGCAGGCTATTCCCGCTGATGCCCGGCTGATCCTTTTGGGAGACAGGGACCAATTGGCGTCGGTCGAGGCGGGCGCCGTGTTAGGGGATATCTGCAATACGGGCCATATGCAAGGCTTTTCTCAAGAGTTCCGTAAAACATATTCGAAAGTCACCGGTGACCGGATTGATACGATGCCAAAAGGCAGTAGTGAACCGAAGATTCAGGATTGTGTGGTACAGCTCGAAAAAAGCTATCGCTTTGGAAAAGACAGCGGAATCCACGCACTTTGCCGAGCCGTCAACGAGGGAGATACAGATTCCACAACAGGTATCCTAAAGAATGGCGAATATAATGACATCAAATGGAAGGTCCTTCCACCACCGGATGTCCTCGAAAGGGCATTAAGGGAAACGGTTATAGAGTGGCATAAACCATACCTGAAGGCCGAAGATCCCCTAAAGATATTTCATTTGTTTGAACGATTCCGCATCCTGTGCGCCCTCAGAAAAGGATCTTTCGGCGTGTCGGCCCTTAATTCCCTTGTGGAGCGGGTCCTTAAAATGGAAAAACTGATAAATCCTGACAGACCCTGGTATCGAGGCCGTCCCCTGCTGATAACCAGGAATGATTACAACCTGGAGCTTTTTAATGGCGATATTGGCATCATACTTCCCGATCCGGCCTCCGGCCATGACCTTCGCGCCTTTTTCATGTCCGCAAACGGCCTCCTGCGAAAATTCCTGCCGGCCAGGCTGCCCGAGCATGAAACCACATACGCCATGACCGTGCACAAAAGCCAGGGATCGGAATTTGACAGTGTACTGCTGATTCTGCCTGACAGGCACAGCCCTGTTCTCACAAGGGAACTCATTTACACGGGTATCACCCGTGCGAGACAGAATGTTGAAATATGGGGAGCTGAAGATGTTTTTGTTAAAGGGATAGGCCGGCGCACCCTGCGCGCATCCGGCCTGAGAGATGCGCTGTGGGAAGGATGATTTTTTTTGACAGGATTAACGGGATGAACTGGATTAATTTTATCTTGTAAATCGGAACACATATCCTGTTTTGAGACAATTTGTTATTGGACTGTTCACATTCACATAATAGAAACTGTATTTATTTAGCCAATTTTGATGGACTCGTAAAAAGTCGAAAAGGTCCCTTTTCCGTCATTCCGGCGAAAGCCGGAATCCAGTGTTTTCAGAAACTTATGGCTGACCTGGACCCCGGCTTTCGCCGGGGTGACGACTTTTTACGAGACCATCAATTTTTACCAGAAATGCCCGGGGAAACGGATACTGTTGAAATAAAGGGTTTATGATAAGGATATACAGGACACAGAAATCATGTTTATCCTGTTATCCTGTCTAAAGGTTTTTTAGTAGGTGAACTATTACGAAAATTCTATGAAGAAAAACGCTCAAAAAAATGCCACAGGATATTTGAAATGGCCATCGCTTATTCGGGGCACCCTTATCAAGAGGTATAAGCGTTTCATGGCCGATGTGAAACTCAGAAACGGTCATGTGGTAACGGCCCACTGTCCAAACTCAGGGAGCATGATGGAATGTTCCGAGCCGGGCAGTAAGGTCTATCTCTCCCGCCACAACAACCCGAAACGGAAGCTCAAATATACCTGGGAGATGATAGAATTCACTCGTGGGCGTCAACACAATGGTCCCAAACCGGCTTGTAAGGGCCTCCATCTTAGCCGGAAAGATACCGGGTCTTTCGGGTTTTGGTCACGTGCGGCCGGAAGTCAAATACGGAGAAAACTCCAGGATTGACCTACTCCTTGAAAAGGGGGATGAGCGCTGTTTTGTGGAGATAAAGAATTGTACCCTCGTAACCGATAGCGTTGCCTGTTTCCCGGACGCGGTGACTTCACGTGGACTGAAGCATCTTAAGGAGCTGCAAAACCAGGTCCGTTCAGGGGACCGGTCCGTCATGTTTTATCTTATTCAGCGCATGGATGCAAAGCTGTTCAGGCCGGCTGACCATATCGATCCGGCCTATGGCAAAGAACTGGTGTGGAGATCATGGTCTATGATGTCATGCTTGATTCCAAGGGCATCCGTTTAAATAATGCCATGCCATTCGAACTTCAACGGAATACTACTTTCTTAGTGACTGACAATATTGGGTTATAGCTGAATATTGTCGATACAGCCTCTGGCAGGAATGCAAGGCATCGGAACTCCCCATTCAATGTTGAACCAGGGACTAATCCTTTGACGTTTCCCTGCGGTAAAGGTCTGCAAGGTTGACATGACCTGTTGGATGTAGTTTCTTAGGCAGCATGAAATTTATTGCTGATCTCCATATCCATTCCCATTTTTCCAGGGCCACATCCAAGACCCTGGACCCGGAACACCTTGCCCTCTGGGCCCAGAAAAAGGGTGTTTCCGTAGTCGGCACCGGGGATTTTACCCATCCTGGCTGGGTGTCGGAACTCAAGGACAAGCTTGTTGAGGCGGAGAATGGGCTTTTTAAGTTAAGGCCCGATCTTCAGAAAACCGTGGATGCAGGGCTCCCCCCTTCATGTCCCGGCCCTGCGCGCTTTTTGCTCTCGGGTGAGATAAGCTGTATCTACAAGAAAAACGGAAAGACCCGGAAGGTACACCACCTTATCCTCATGCCGGACATGGCCTCGGTGGTCAGATTTAATGAAAAATTAGACCGGATCGGGAATATCAAATCAGACGGCAGGCCCATCTTAGGTCTTGACTCAAGGGACCTCCTTGAGATCACATTAGAGGCAAGTGACAGTCCCTTTTTCATCCCCGCCCACGTCTGGACCCCCTGGTTTTCCGTATTCGGATCCAAATCCGGTTTTGACACCTTGGAGGAATGCTTTGAAGACTTGACGGGCCACATTTATGCCCTCGAGACCGGACTCTCGACCGATCCTCCCATGAATCGTCTTTTATCTGCCTTGGACAAATATCTCCTGGTTTCCAATTCCGATGCCCATTCCCCGGGAAAATTGGGGCGGGAGGCCAATCTATTTGACACGGACATGGATTACAACCATATGACCAGGGCCATGACCGATGGCAAAGGCTTTATGGGGACCATCGAGTTTTACCCTGAGGAGGGCAAATACCATTTGGACGGCCACCGGAAATGCCGGGTCAGGCTCCATCCGCAAGAAACCAGGGACCTTGAAGGGGTCTGTCCGGTATGCGGGCGGGCCCTGACAGTCGGGGTCCTCAACCGGATACACGAACTTGCGGACCGTGACACACCCGAACTTTCCAAGGATTTTTTCAGCCTCGTCCCCCTACCTGAAGTCCTCTCCGAACTCCTGAGCTGCGGCCCTGCCACAAAAAAAGTGGCTGCCTTCTATGAAAAACTTCTTCTGGAGCTTGGCCCGGAACTTCAAATCCTCATGGACTTGCCTATAAACGACATCGATCTCGCGGGCGGCCCCATGTTGGCCGAGGCCATTGCCAGAATGCGGCGCAATCAAGTTATTCGGGAAGAGGGTTATGACGGCGAATACGGTGTAATTCACCTGTTTGAAGACCAGGAAAGGCAGGTCTTTGCCGGCCAGATGGCCCTGTTTGCGCAAGAAACAAAAAAGGCCGTCAGGCCACGGAATAAAGCGCCTCAACCCAGGAAATCCCTCAAGAAAAAGAAAAAAAAGAAGATTGCCAAGCCTGTTTCATTAGGGGACCAAATCCTCGATCCCCTGAACACGGAGCAGAGGTCGGCGGTTATTCATGAGGGTGGGCACCTGCTCATAGTGGCCGGTCCTGGAACGGGGAAGACCATGACCCTGACCCATCGAATCGCCTACTTGATCCGCAAAGGCTCTGCAAAACCGGACCAGGTCCTGGCCCTCACATTTACCAGAAAGGCCGCAAGAGAGATGGTGCAAAGGATCGCCGGACTCCTTGATAGTTCTAACGCCCATTCGGTTCGTGTAAGCACCTTTCATGGGTTCTGCTTAGAAATCCTCCGAAGCGAGGGAGACAAGATCGGCCTTCCCACAGAATTTACACTTTGCCCTGAAGTCGATGTACGGGGCCTTGCAGAACAGGTCCTTGCCGGATCGGGCGCTGGCAAACGAGCCACAGGCAAATTCCTGAAGGCCCTCCCGTATATGAAAGCAGGTTCTGTCGATGATCATGAACTCATGTCCCTGTTCAAGAAATACCAGAACAAGTTGAGAAATCTGGGCATGCTGGACCTTGACGACCTGGAAGTGGAGGCATTGAGACTCTTTCGGGACCATCCCGAGGCTTTCGGGGTTTATAGCAAGAAATTCCCCTGGGTCTTTGTGGATGAGTATCAGGACACCAACCCGATTCAGGTCGAGCTACTGAAAGCCCTCATTGGAACAGGGAATAATCAAATTTGTGTGATTGGTGACCCGGACCAGGCCATTTACGGATTCCGTGGGGCGGACGTGGGCAATTTCAACCGTTTTGGCGAGGACTTCCCGGGGGCTAAGGAAATTGTACTTACGAAAAATTACCGTTCCACAAAGGAGATACTTAAAGGCGCTGCAGGTCTCATGGGAAAGGAAAGGCCCCTTGAGTGCCTATCCTCTGAAGGGGCGCCTGTCTTTCTTGCAACCTGCAGGACCGATTCGGAAGAGGCAGAGATGATCGTAGAACAGGTAGAAAGGCTCATAGGCGGTACAACCTATTTTTCCCTGGATAGCGGCAGGGTGGACTCCTATGAGGGTGAATTGTCTCTTGGTTTTGGCGACATTGGGGTGCTTTTCCGGCTCAATGCACAGGGTGATGCCTTAGAGGAGGCACTGGACAGGGCCGGAATCCCCTTTGTCAGGTCCGGGGAAACCCCTCTGATTGCCCGCTATCCGGTCGATATCCTGTGGCGGTTCTTTCAGACACTTCAGTATCCGGAAAATACTTATTATAAAAAGATGTATGATCAGTCCCTGTCCAAAGCGGCAGTCACAAGGGAGCAAAGACCCGGGGCGTTCGAGACAGATGGCGATTTCCCGGAACTTATCGAGCGGGCCCTGGCATTTCATGATTTTGACTGTTCTTCAGAAGAATCCGTTGAGGCCGTGCGCCGCCTCAAGCAGATGTCAGAAGGTTTTGAAGGGAATATGGAGGAATTCCTGGATACCCTCTCCCTGGAGAGGGGGATTGATCATGCCATACTTATGGGTGATCGCTTGGCCTTGATGTCCATCCATGCGGCCAAGGGCCTGGAATGGCCGGTGGTATTTATCACCGGTTGCGAGGACCAACTGATGCCATGTTCGCTATTCGGAAGCGCGGATGATGAAGAGGAAAGGCGGCTTTTTTACGTTGGCATGACACGGGCCCGCTCCAGGCTCATCTTATCCCATACCAGCCGCAGGAGCCTCAATGGCCGGGTCCTTGCCATGCAACCTTCACCGTTCCTTGATGACATACCGGATGGAATATGCAGTCCCTTAGAGCGACGCAAGTGGAAACCAAAAGGCAAGGCGCACAAGCAACTGGGACTGTTTTAATGAGTCAAACTTGACAATCTCGTTGGAAGTCAAAAAACCCCATTTTTTGTCATTCGGTCCCGGATCGGGGTCCGGGATGACGGCCAAGCCGGAATCCAGTGTTTTCAGAAACTTATGACGCGCAGCGCAGGCGCTTGCGCCGCGTGCTGAACTGGACCCCGGCTTTCTTCCACCCTCCATAGCATTGCGGGGGACGGGCCGGGGTGACGACTTTTTACGAGTCCATCAAACTTAACCAATCTGTATTTTCTAAACAAATGGGGGCATCCGAACCCGCCCACGAAGATGGCTTGCCTGTTGAAGCGAAGCGTAGATCCCGCTATCGGGGCCTCCGGCATGGCCTTACCCCAACTTTTTGAGAAATTACACCAAGCTTGAATTTTTTTAGATCAGAATAAGCAAGGGCATTCCATCGAATTATGATGAAATGCCCTTTTTTCCGCTTAGAACAGTTGCTAAACTGTCGTGACATTTACTGCAGAGGGGCCTTTGTTACCTTCCTCTATGTCAAAGGTAACCTTGTCCCCTTCTCTAAGGGACTTGAAGCCGCTCCCAGTGATTCCTGAATGATGAACAAATACATCAGGACCGTCTTCCTGCTCAATAAAGCCGTAGCCCTTGCGGTCATTAAACCACTTCACGATTCCATCAGCCATAGTGACAACCTCCTTTCAAATAAATTATCACGGTTCCAAACTTGACAACCTCGTAAAAAATCGCTCCGCGCCTTTTTACGAGGCGGAGGAGGGCTACCCCTCCCCCGCCATTTGAAGTGAATTCAAATGGTTCCACCCCCACCCTCCCGCTCTGCGGGATTGATGGGCGTTTTACGAGGCCATCAAGCTTCAGGTCGCCACTTCTGACAAATGGATTTTTCCCTGAAACGAAACCCGAACACCAATAAATGGGCCACATTTATTGTTAATTATAATAATAATTTTTTTTAAAATAAAATCAAGTTATTAATGTTTAAACGCCCTTTGTCCGGTAAACACCATTGTAACCTGAGGGTCGGCCTCGTTGCACGCCTGGATGGCCTCAAAATCCCTGAGGGATCCGCCCGGATGGACAATTGCACTAATCCCTTCTTTGATGGCAACATCCACCCCGTCCCTGAACGGGAAAAAGGCGTCCGAGATCATTGAGGAACCTATGAGCCCGCCTTTTGCCTCTTTTGTTTCCTCATCAATCTCCTTTATGAGTTCCCGGTCTTTCCGGCCCTTTTCCACGGCCAATTCCAATTCCTTATAGGGCACACCGTGCTTCTTGAAACAGAGGCTATCAGCGTACTTTGTGTATGCCTTGAAAATAGCGATTTCCGCCACGCCTACCCGGTCCTGTTCGCCCGTCCCTATGCCCACGGTAACTCCGTCTTTTACATATATGACCGAGTTGGAGGTAATACCCTGCTCCACCTGCCAGCCGAAAAGCATGTCAGCATACTCCTCCGGGGTAGGTTTTCGTTCTATGTCATAGGTCTTCCCCTCGAATTCTGTTGTGGCAACGGTAAAATCCTCGGGGGTTTTAATCCGGTTGAGGGGGGACTGCTGGACAATAATCCCGCCGTCTATCAGACCCTTGAAGTCCACAAACCTCGTATTTGTGTATTCCGAGAGTCTGTCCATTCGGGCCATTCGTATGATCCTCAGATTGACCCTTTTGGACAGGATCTCCATTGTCCCTTCCTCAAAATCAGGTGCTGCAACCACTTCGAGGTAGTTTTTTGAGACCATTTCGGCGGTGTCCAGGTCCATGGGCCGGTTAAACAGAGCGCATCCTCCGAATGCGGCGATTCTGTCCGCCATATCCGCCTTTTCATATGCATTTAACAGTGTGGAACCGTAGGCAACACCACAGGGATTATTGTGCTTTACAATCACCACCGCGGGCCCGGCAGTCAGGTATTTCATTATGTTGGAGGCATTATCCAGATCGGTCAGGTTGGTCTTGCCGGGATGCTTTCCGCTCTGGATCATATCTTGTTCCGTAATAGCGGAGACAAGCCCGCTTCCCGGCTCAATAAACCGGCACTCACCCAAAACCAGGTTACCGTTTACAAGTTCGTATAAGGCAGCCTCCTGTCCCGGATTTTCACCGTAGCGAAGGCCCTTTTCGATAATTTCCCCTGCCTTTTCGTCGGCAATTTTCCAGGACCTTTTCCGGTAAACCAGTGTCTGATCACCAAAAGAAATGGTTATGTCGGGAGGGAAATGGTCATCCATTACGGTTCGGTACATCTTCTTGAGATCTTCAGCCATAGTTTTCTCCTTTTAATAAAATCGCCATTCGATTTTATGAAGTCTTTCGTTTCTCTACATATGCATATGCATTGTGGTTGTGTATTGATTCATAATTCTCGGATTCAACGGCAAACCAGGTGATATTCGGATCATTGTTCAGGTTGAGCGCGATTTCCCTGACGATGTCCTCAACAAACATGGGATTGTTATAGGCAGCCTCTGTGACATATTTTTCATCTTCCCTTTTCAAGACGGAATAGACATCGCTGGACGCCGCCTTTTCCACGAGCTTGATCAAATCTTCTATCCACACAAATTTTTTGAACCTCACCTGGAGGCGAACCTCGCCCCGCTGGTTGTGTGCCCCAAAATCGCTGATCTCCTTGGAGCAGGGACAGAGCGTGGTTATGGGAACATTGATCATGATCACCAAGTCGCTTCCCTTGTTTAAGGACCCCTTAAACGTGCACTTGTATTCCATGAGCCCTTCAATCCCGCTCACAGGTGCCGCCTTGTTTATAAAATAGGGAAAGGTGATTTCCATGTGTGCGCTTTCCGCGTTCAGCCGGTCCTTTACTTCCTGCAGGATTGAAACGAAATTCTCAAGGGATATGCGCCTGCTGTGCTCGTTGAGGATCTCGACAAAGCGGCTCATGTGCGTCCCTTTGTAGTAACGGGGCAGGTTGACATACATGTTGATCTTGGCAACGGTCTGCTGCTTGCCCATGTCCTTATCAAGGACCGTAATAGGATAGCGAATGCCCTTCACACCAACCTGATCAATGTCTATATTCCTGTTATCTTTATGCTTTTGTATGTCTTTCATGATCGTCACTTCCGTGATACAAAATAATCTTGCAGTATATTATCTGGCCTGTAAAGTCAATAAGAGACCTTAGAAAAACGCCCCTTTTTGCCCAATTTCGGAGTCAGCCTCAAGTTTTTTGAGATCCTGGAGAATCTGAGTAATAAATCTCTAACGTACTCAAACCATATAATCCTTAAGCTTCTCCTTAAGGGAATCGGGCCATTTATCATCAAACAAAAAGGCTTTTACTTCTTCTTTGGTGAGGGTTTTGGTTATTTCCGCGGGTAAGCTCCTCAATGCCTCCATCCTCTCTGGCTCCGGTTGATCCTTCTCTATCATTATTTATGCTCCTTATTGTATAAGATAAGCCCATCTGCAAACCCGTTTCAGATGTTTCGCTCACTGCGTACCAGATGGCAGGGCGTGAAGCGGGCATTTTCCCATGAAAATATCGGAAACAAATGCAAGAAAGACATCTCTATCATAGGCCATGCAGATTTATATGGCAAGTTCCTATGGTTCGCTAATAGCCCCGACACATTGTTCAAAAAAGGCAAATTTCTGTGGCCGGTGTAGATAACGCTCATCGTTCTTTTTGGGTATTCCAGAGCAAATAACAGCATCAGGGCATAACACCCAAAAATTATGGACATTTTTTGGTTTTTGGTCCATCATGTCATCAGGTTTAATCGTTATGATTATTCCACACATAATCGGTGGTATGCAAACATGGAACGACTTGAAAAAAAGGAATTAATCGAACTTTTAAACAAATGCTGGATGACGCATGACGCCATGTGGTTTTATCAGTGCCTTCAAGAGGTTGGCATACAAAAAGCGAATATGATGAACAAGGCGGCCATTCGGTCGTTGGCCCCCATAGAGGTCGGCAGAATAAAAAATTTCTTAGGCATAGAAAAAGAACATATTGAGACATTTGAGGAGTTCAAGGAATTTTTTGAAGGAGCTTCTGAATTATGCATCCCCGCCTTTATGAATGCCACCATGAGTTTTCCACGTGAAAACGTTTTACATTGGCAATTCAAACCGAAAAACTGCTTTGCGTATAAGGGAATAAAGACTATCGGCGTAATCGACGGGTATGAATGCGGTGTTATTTATAGAATTGAGTGCTGGATTGAGAGCCTGGGGATAAAATATGACGTCAATCCCATAATAAAAAGGTGTTTGATGGTTGACGGTGAAAATTGTTCCGGCCATTTTAAATTGTATTTATGAAAAGTGGTGTGAACTGTATGAAATTGAGGTGATGAAATTATTAAAAGGATTTACTCAAACATAAGGGAGATAAAATGAAAATAGCAATTGGTTCTGATCACGCCGGATACCATTACAAGGAGGAGATCAAACAATTTCTCAAGGAAAAGGGACATGAGGTTAATGATTTCGGCACCCATTCTGAAGTGTCCGTTGATTACCCCCTGTTTATCCGCCCCGTAGCCGTGGCGGTTCGCAAAGGCGAATATGACAGGGGAATTGTCCTGGGCGGCTCGGGGAACGGGGAAGCCATGGTGGCCAATAGGATAAACGGCATCCGCTGCGCACTGTGCTGGAACATTGAATCAGCGCTTCTTGCCAGAAAACACAATGATTCGAATGTGTTGTCGCTTGGGGCGAGAATGATTTCATCCGAACAGGCCCTTGAGATCGTAGACATCTGGCTCAAGACGCCATTTGATGCCGGGCGTCATGTCCCAAGAATTCGACAAATTGATGAGAAAATCAACCTGACCGGCAGGCACGGTACGGAATCCAAAGACCGGCCACCAGAGGAGAAGAAAAAATCGATTGTTTCGGAAGACGGACCCAAAAGGCCGGAATCCGAAAAATATGACCTGCTTATCACCTTTCGATATATAAAATATATAGAGGCTGAAAAATCTATTGAATTTCAGGTCGATCCGGGGTTAAAAACCTCGTCAATCATGCATATACCATCACCTGGAAGATGGGATGAAGAGTTCCCGGAATGGGCCCGAAATAGAAGGAATGAAATTCTTTTTCGTATCAAGGAGAAAACCGGCCACATGGACCTTGAATTCAAGGAATATTGAACAAACCAAACATTGACATAGCCTTCCTACATCCTTCCTCGCCTCAGGATTGTTACCAGTAGCCAGAACCCCATGATACCTGCGGCAATGAATCCCGCAAGACCGATAATGGGGATATCGTTCCATTTTGGAGGGATGTCGGAAAGGGTGATGAGAGAAGACCCGATAATAAGGGCTGCCAGGACAATGGCAAAGGCAATACGGTTGCTGGTCCGGTCATGCGTGAAAAGCAGCGGTTCAAGCCCCTTATGCTCAAACTCTATCTTGATCTTGCCCTCCTTTGCCTGCTTGAGAATTGTGCGCACTTCTCTTGGGATTTCCTTCAGAAGGGTGAACAACTCGGCACCGGTGTCAACCATATCTCCGGCAATAGTTTTCGGGTTATACCGGCGCAACTGTATCCGTCGGATAAAAGGCTCTGCATGTTTTATCAGTTCAAAATCCGGATCCAGCATGAGGCCAAGCCCTTCGACAGTGCTGAGCGCCTTCATCATAAGAAACAGATCCGGTTTTAACCTCAGGCGATACTTTGTGAGTATTTCTAAGAGTTGTTGAAGCAGCTTTCCGATTTCCAATTCCTTCAAAGAATGATATAGATGCTGGTCAATAAGTTCGGCCAGGTCCCGTTCAAATTCGATCCTGTCCGGGTCCTTATCATAATAGGTGAGATTTAGCACGGCATCCGCGCCCTTTTTTTCATCCCCGCGCACAACCTGTGTGACCAGATCGATAAATGCCTCCCTCTCCTGGCGGCTGATACGCCCCACCATCCCGAAATCAAGCAGCCCGATTACATTGTTCGGCAAAGCCAATATGTTTCCGGGATGGGGGTCGGCATGGAAGAAACCGAAGTCAAAAATTTGCTTCATAATTAAATCAGTGCCGCGTCTCGTAATTTCCGGTAGATCGTAACCCTCCTTTTGAAGACGATCCACCTCCGAGGCCTTGATACCGTCGATATATTCCATGGTCAGGATACGTTTCGTGCTCATTTGACGAAAGACCTTGGGAATATAGATCGTTTCATCGTCCATAAACTGCCGGGCAAAACGCTCGATATGTGAGGCCTCGGTCCTGTAATTTGTCTCCTTTTCAAGACTGCGCGCGAATTCCTCAACGATTCGGGTCGGTCGATATGCTTCCAACTCCTCCAGATGTCGCTCCATAAGGCCGGCCAAATGGAGCATTATTTCAAGGTCAACCTCAATAATCTTCCGGATGCCGGGCCGTTGTATCTTGACTGCAACTTCCTCTCCATCCTTTAGTATTGCCCGGTGAACCTGGCCGATGGAAGCGGCGGCAAGCGGCTTTTCATCAAAGCGCCCGAATATCTCTTCCGGGAATTTCCCGGTCTCCGATTTAATGGTTTCCCTCACATCATCATAGGGAAACGGCGGGACCTGGTCCTGAAGTTTTGAAAGTTCCTTTATGTATTCCAGGGGAATCAGGTCCGGGCGGGTTGAAAGTATCTGACCCAGTTTTACAAAAGTTGGGCCGAGCTCTTCCAGTGCCATCCTGAGCCTTTCTGCCCTGGTTAGTTTCTCAATCTTTTCCCGTCGTTTTTTGGAAATCATCTGAAGGCCGATTTCCAGGTACTGCTCTATTTTCAGGATGTCGACAAGGTCCCCGAAGCCGTATTTAAAAAGCACACGCAGGATCTGCCTGTAGCGATTGAGATGGCGGTAGGTACGTCCAATGACGCCAATTTTTCGGATACTCAGCATCTACTCTTTTGCCTTCTTTTCCTTCAGGGCCTTTTGCAACTGTTTCACCTGCTTTTCCAGTTTCAAAAAATCGTTTCTGGAAACAAGATTCGTTTTCTCAAGGATGGCCTTTACTATCTTCTCTATTCGACCATCTACCTTTTTCTTAGCCTCCTCCGATTTTTCTGAAAGATCTTTAATGAATTTTTTAATGTCCTTTTTCTTGATCTCTCCCTCATCCGCAAAACCTTCTGCCATGTCCTCAATTTTTTCTTTTGTCAAAAAGGCCAGGCCCAAACCTGTGAACATGGTTTTTTTAATTAGATCAAACATGTCTTTCCTCCTTTCAGATTTTTATCATGATCATTTTTGTTACATCTTACTCCGATCTTTGTATGATTTTACTTTAGTATCAATTTGTAAGCAAGGACAATATACATCAGGATAAGACCAGGTAATATGAAACTAAACGTTGAAGTTTGAGGATAAAGTGATAAAATGTTACACGGAATTTAAACGGAATCGAAAAATCCCTATTCCGTCAGCGCAAATCACGAGTCGAGGAATCCGTTATGCCCAGGCTTGTAGTGATTAAAGGACCTATGTTAGGCCGGAGCTTTGAACTTAAGGGAGAGACGGCCTTTGTCGGCAGATCACTAAAAAATGATATTCAGATCAAAGATGGCGCCATTTCACGAAAACATTTGAAAGTCTTCAGAATCGGGAAAAAATATTTTGTTGAGGATTTAAGAAGCACCAATGGCACCATGGTTAACGGTGAGATAATTACTCCTGGCGAAGGCTATGAGATAGAAGAAAGAGATCCCGTCTCAATCGGACATACCGTGATCCGGCTGGATGGAATTTCAACAGGTAAGGGTTTGGGCACAGATGAGTTTGAGTCTCGACCCGCCAGGGTCTATTCGAATGAAGAGGGCCAGGTCCCAAGAGAGCGGCGCTCCGGATCAGGCAAAGGCCTTGAAATGATTTACAAGGTATCGGAACTTCTCAAACATTCCTTGAGCATTGATGAATTCCTTGAAAAGGTATTGGAGTTTATCTCCGAAGCCCTCCCAAGGATAGACACGTCAGCCATCCTGCTTTACGATATTCAAGAAGGACAAATAAAGGACGTGATTTCTAATTCAAAACAGGGTGATGGGAAGGCCGGTGTCAGCTACAGTCGATCAGTAGTGGATCGCGTAATCCGGGAGGGAAAGACGATCCGGATGTCCAATACAACCTATGAGGACCCTGATAGCCTGTCAGACAGCATGAGTACCCTGCAACTCGGGTCCATCATGTGTGTCCCCATGATCAGCAACTCACAAATTCGAGGAGTTATCTATGTGGATTCGTTTCGGGAAGCGTATGGATTCAGAAAAGAGGATCTGTTGCTGCTCAATACTTTAAGCGGGCCCTTGGCAGTTGCCATTGAAAAGGCCATGCTTACTTCGCAGTTATAACCTTAATAAAATCGCGAAAGCGATTTTATCACTTGTCTTCAGTCTCTAATGGCTCTAATTCGAGTTCAAAATCTTCCTTATCGTCCGAGTCCTTAAGCTTTTTCATGTCAATTTCCGAAGTGACCAATTCCCCTGTGTCTAATGAAATCCCTTTTGAAGAGACTTCCTCCTCGGGCTCGGTCTCATCGAGCAATAAATCATCAAGATCCATTGCCAGTTCTTCTTCAGATTCCACCACGGTCTCTTTATCTGATTCGGATTCTTCGATGGAAAGATCACTGAAATCCAGGGAAATCTCTTTTTCCTCGTCCCCGGTTTCGGTAGCAGGCGAGATTTCCGTATCTTCCAAAAAGAGGGCCTCAGGCTCTAAGGATATTTCATCTTCACCATCTCCCAATTCCAGATCAGATATGGGAGTTCCTTCAGTCAACTCTTCATCAAAGGCTATCTCTGTCTCATCACCTGAAAGGTCGTCAAAATCAAGGGATACAATTTCCTCCTCGACCACTTCACCAGCCTTTGGAATTGCCTCATCCGCATCAAGGACAAGATCTTCCAGGTCTGATGAAACTTCTTCGGCGCCCTCGTCCGCGGGAAAGTGAATTCCCGGTTCGGGCGTGGCTTCAATCTGCATCTCGAGACCCTGGCTATCTTCAAATGCCTCTTCCATGGCTTCAATGGTTTGGGAATCTTCCGGGCTGAAGGCCGTCTCCTGGCCCTCGGTAAATATTTCCCCGGACCCGTATATATTAAGGCCGACGTTTGAATCACTGGCTTCCCCGGTCAATGCGCCCAACAGGGAAGGAGGGTCAGGTCTGAACGCGGGCAGATTTAATTTTCTTTGTTCGGCACTAATATCCTTACTGCATTTTGGGCACACCTGGTTATGATCAAAGCTGATATAAGCACATTTCGGGCATTTCATTATCTCACTCCTTTATTGAAATAACGAGGCTACATAGGAAACTATCCATTCCTATACATGTAACGGAAACTATGGAAACTGAATCTTCATTTCCATACAGTTATACAACACTTTTCACCATTTGTCACCTCATCTCCAGTTGCATGGCTTCCGCATAATCCGATACCCCCTTTTTCCGGACCTCAAATGCATATTCTTTTGCTTCCTGCCGGCTTTTGAAATTTCCCATGGTAACGCTGAACACCTTTCTCTTTTGGGTATTATATGCAGGTATAATATACACATCATAGCCCTTCCTCATTAATTCCTGAAACAAAGCTTGAGCATGTTTGAAGGGCTTAAAAGAGGCGATATGTACGGTAAAGGTTGAACCTTGAACCGGCGGGAAAATTGATGGAAAGACAATCTTCTGGCCAACATCAATCCGGTCGACATCCTTGATATCTGGATTATGCTCCTTTACCAGTCTCAGAATTCTGTCGTTAGCCCGACCATAAATATGCGCTGACAGTTGGGCTAAGGTATCTCCTTCTTTCACAATAATATGTGCAAAAACGGTCTTGTCCGTCTCAGGGATAATATCATCAATTTCTTCCACCGTTTTTGGTTGGACTACATGATCGGAGACGGCCTGTCCCTCTTCTTTTATAATAATGCGAGGAACTGTCTCCTCTGCTGTATCCTGGTCAGGTCTATCCCTTTCTCCCAGGCTTTTTTCCTTTTGATCCAGTATTCGTTCTTTTTCTCCCAGGCTCCGTTCTTTCTCCGCCAGGGCCCGCTCCTTTTCTGCCAGGGCTTGTTTTTTCATAACATCTTCGGCAGGGGCTTGACGACGCAGGGGTACGGAATCGGTATGCCGTGCTATCCTGCTTACCCCCACAATCAGGATCACAATCATGAAAAAGAGTACTCCTGCCCATTTCCAATAATGGTGGACATTGTTTCTCCTAACCATTTTAGTCTCAGGCGTTTCCGGTGTTTCCGTGGTTTTTTTCAAAAAAGATCCGTCCAGGCTCAGGTCATCGGAACATTGCTTGACGATTCCCGGGGTGATTTTCCTTTTCTCTTTTGAATAACCAAGAAGCAGGGCATTATCCGCCAAGATGTTAATCATCCTTGGATATCCCCCGGAATATTGATGAATCGCCTTGATGGCATTCCTGGAAAAGATCTCATCCCCTTCTTTCGCACCTGCTATTTTCAACCGGTTGGCCATATAGGCGCCGACATCTCTCAGATCCAGAGGGGGAATATGATAACGGCTGCTGATACGCTGCAGAAGAGCCCTGCACCTTGGATCACTCAGTTTTTCATTCAGTTCGGGTTGGCCGATCAGAAAGATATTGATCAACTTCTCGTCTGCCAACTCCATGTTGGAGAGCAGCCGGATCTCTTCTAATAAGTCAAAAGAGAGTCTGTGTGCCTCATCAATTATCAAAATGACATTTTTCTGCTGATTCAGGCATTTCCTGAGGAATTCTTCAAACTCGAAGAGAAACGCGGTTTTTGATTTAAAATGCGCCCTATTTTTAAAGGCTGAAAAGGAAAGATAATCTATAAAATCTTCCGGGGATAAGAGGGGATTTGAAATAGAGATGTACTGGACACTGTCATCCAGATTGCTCAGGAGTGCGTGAACCATTGTTGTTTTACCCGTGCCTACCTCTCCTGTCAAAAGAATAAAGCCCTTTCGCTCCACAACCCCGTAAGTCAAAAGGGCTAATGCCTCTTTGTGGCTTTCGCCTAAGTACAGGAATCGAGGGGACGGCGTCAGATCAAACGGTTTTTCATGCAGGTTATAAAAATTTCGATACACGTTCTGATATAGCCTCTTAAAGTCTTAAATTCCAAAGTTACCTCTTAAATTATATCAAATTATGCGATAATGTCAAAAATCCAAGCAAAACATTCACTTAAACTCAGCCCTCTTCAGGGACAGACCCGGTATCCTCGGGCTCAGCCGGGACCACAAAGCGCCGGTAGTATGCCAAAAGCAGGCACGTCAGGGGAAGGGCAATGAGCAACCCGAAAACGCCTAACAGTTTTCCCCATATGGATAAGGACAGCAAAATAATGGCCGGGCTAAGCCCGGTCACGCGGCCCATTATTCTCGGAACCAGCAGGGTGTCCTGAATGATCTGAATCACCACAAAGACCAGGCCGGTCAAACCCATGACCATCCATAAGTTGCTTCCGGTCTCTAAGGCATGAACGAGTGCCAGAAGGAATGCGGGTATGAGCCCGATCATCTGAAGATAAGGGACCATGTTCAAAAGACCGATGAACAGACCCAGCAGAATGCCCATGGGGAGACCGATAAGCAAGAAACCGAGGGCGAACAACACTCCTACAATGGATGCTACCAATGCCTGGGCCCGGAAATAGCGATTCATGGCAGAGTCGAAATCGCCGACAAAGCCTGTGACTCCCTCCCTGTAAACGGCAGGGAGCATGTCCTTCCAGCCTTGACTCATCTTCCGGTAATCCATGAGCAAAAAGACCAGATAAAGCCCGACCACCGTAAGGCCCACCAGGCCAGTAATAAAACCCGCCGTCCCGGAAATTATTCCCCATACCCCTGGCAAGACCTTGCGGGCCACGGCCTCGGCGATCTTCCAAAAATTGTCGGTCTTGAAAAACGCCTGTACATTTTTTTGTCCCGCATAATCTTTAATGGCCTGCCACAGATCAGGCGGCAGGCGCTTAGCGGCGCGCTCTGCTATGTCTGAGCTGGTTACCACCTCGGACAGGATCCGGCCCATATGAACAATCTCGTTCACGATCATGGGAATCACCAGCCAGGCCAACAGCACTGCCGCCGCCAGCACGGCGGAAAGACTGATAAACACTGCACCGGCCCGGTTTGGGACCTTTTTCTGAACCAAAACCACTAACGGATTCATAAGGTAGGCCAGAAGAAAGGCCGCTGCAAAAGGGATCAGGACGTCGCTCAAATACCCCAACAGCCAGACAAGCCCGCACAGGAATCCCAGGGTTATTGAAATGCGCACGATGCGGTCGACGGTATAAGGCCTGCTTTCAGGGAACATTGGCGCCTCCATAAAATTGTTCTTGAACCTTTATATCTTCAGGGACACAATTCGCAGGACAATGAAAATAGATACATCGACTGCACTCATTCCTTCTTATTGTTGTAACCAGCACGGCCACGGATAGGACATAAATCGCCAACAGACCCGGTTGTAAGATAAGCCAATAGAGAGGGATCAGCACTAAAACCACTGGTGCGGCAAAGGAGACGGTCTTTTCAAACAGGTTTAGGGGTCCTGGCCTTGCATCAAAAAATTTTGGCATTCCCCAGAAAAACATGCATTTTGTCGTTTTTCCGCCCTCAACATAATGTGGGCAATGGGTGCAATAAAACCTGTAGATAACCGCCACAAGAAAGATGCATATTATAAGATAGAAAACCATCCAAGGAAAGGAGTCTTTGAAAATACCGATACATGCCGTTACAATAGGTAGTGCAACAACCATATTCCAGTAAAGAAAGTCGACAAACCCGTGCTGCCTCTTAAGCCCGGTTTCAATTTCGTCCATATTCTTTTCCTCCTGTTCATTTTTTAAAGATTTTATTCTCATGACGTCAGCTTTTCGCGGATCAATCTCAAAGAGTTTTAATGGGATGATAGATAGAGGGCCATTCCGCTCTCATGAATCAGGCCGTCAGCCTCCTGATGTTTTCTACAATGGCCGCGCCAAACTCCGAGCACTTTACCTCCCTTGCTCTCTCCATCTGCCGCGCCAGGTCATATGTGACCGTTCCATCGGCAATGGTCCGTGTAAGGGCCTTAACGATAATCTCTCCGGCCTCCGCCCATCCGATAAAGCGCAGCATCTCCACTCCCGACAAAATGAGGGAGCCGGGATTGACCTTGTCGAGACCGGCATACTTCGGCGCTGTGCCGTGGGTGGCCTCGAAAAGGGCGCACCGGTCACCGATATTTGCTCCCGGCGCCATACCCAGGCCCCCCACTTGGGCAGCAGCCGCATCGGACAGGTAATCTCCGTTCAGATTGGGTGTTGCGATGACACCGTACTCTTCCGGTCGCAGCAATAGCTGCTGAAACATGGCATCCGCAATGCGGTCTTTTATAATGACCCGGCCCTTTGGAATATTCCCATCAAAATTTTCGAATAATTCCGGCTCGGTGACGGTCTGCTCTGAAAACTCGTCTCTGGCCACCCCATAGCCCCAATCACGGAATGCCCCTTCCGTGTATTTCATGATATTGCCTTTGTGAACAAGGGTGACACTCTCATAACCGTTTTCCAGGGCATATCTGATAGCCCGGCGCACCAGGCGACAGGAGTTGAACTTGCTCATCGGTTTGATCCCTACAGCGCTTTCAAGAGAGAGCCCCTGCCTGCCGTCTTGTTTCAGCTTTTCATTGACCAGTTCCAGTACCTCTTTGGCAGCATTCGACCCCGCCTCCCATTCCACCCCCGCATAAAGGTCTTCGGTGTTTTCCCTGAAAATAATAACGTTGACCCGCTCAGGGTGAGTCACCGGGGCAGGGACACCCGGAAAATAGCGCACAGGCCTCACACAGGCATATAAGTCCAGTTTCTGCCTCAGATCCACATTGAGGGAGCGGAAACCCTTGCCCACCGGTGTGGAAAGGGGACCCTTGATTGCGACGCCATATCGGGTGATATCTTCAACCGTCTTTTCGGGGAGCAGGTTGTCGGGCCCGTATGCCTTAAGGGCCTTCTCCCCGGCTAAAGCTTCATGCCAGAGGATACGCCTCTTGCCCGCATAGACATTTGCGACTGCCGCATCAAATACCGGCAGGGCAGCCGCCCAGATGTCCGGTCCTATTCCGTCCCCTTCAATGTATGAAATTACCGGGTTGTCCGGAACAATCGGGTGTCCACTGGCATTCCAGGTTATGATATTTTCGGTCATGTTTTTGTATTCCATCGATCCGCTCTCCCTGCCAGTCTTTGTCCCTCAAAATTGAGACGCCCACCAGCCAATAGAATCTGCCGCTCCCGAAGGGAAAGATCCAGGCTGCCCTTGAAATCAACGCCTTTATCAGGAAGCCTTACAAAAACTTCCTCGCCTTCCAAAACCGACCGGTGAAGGTCTGAAATTTCAATATAGTCATCTTCTCCGATGTGTTGATACTCTTCATCCCTCAAGCAAATGGGCAGGACTCCGAAATTTATCAGGTTCGCCCTGTGAAGACGCGCAAAGGACTTTGCAAAAACGGCCCGGATCCCTAAGTAGCGGGGCGCAAGGGCAGCGTGTTCCCTGCTGGATCCCTGGCCGTAATTCTCTCCTCCTAAAATGGCCACGGCCCCTTCCTCACGGGCCTTGTCGGCAAATCCGGGCGACCTTAACGCGTATACGTGGCGGGAGATTGCAGGGAGATTGGACCTTAAGGGAAGCACTTTTGCTCCTCCAGGCAGAATATCATCGGTCGTGATATTATCTCCCAATTTCAGGAGCAGTTTCAGCTTCAGGAAGTCGGGAAGAGGTTCTAATTCAAGTAACGGGACGATGTTGGGGCCCATGCGTACGGAGACCTCTTCCCCGTTGTCAGGCGGGGGGATAATCATGGAATCGTCCACTATGAAATTTTCAGGCTCATCAATACTTGGCGCATTGCCCAGGATAGCGGGATGCGCGAGCCGTCCCGTAATGGCCGCAGCAACCGCCACTTGGGGGCCTGAAAGGTAGAGACTGGCGTCGGGAGTGCCACTCCGGCCTTTGAAATTTCGATTGAATGTGCGTACGCTCACCCCGCCGGAAGGCGGGGCCTGGCCCATACCGATGCAGGGGCCGCAGGCCACCTCCAAGATACGCGCGCCCGCGTCAATCAGATGTGCAAGTTCGCCCTCCTTAGCCAGCATGGACAAGACCTGCCTGGATCCCGGGGAGATCACGAGACTCACTTCGGGATTAACCTTTTTGCCGCGCAGGATTTGTGCAGCCAGTTTCAGGTCCCGGTAGGATGAGTTGGTGCAGCTGCCGATGGCCACCTGATCGACCTTTACGTTGGAAAGCTCATGCACAGGCTTTACCTTATCCGGGCTGGAAGGGCACGCCACCAGGGGCTCCAGAGCGGAAAGGTCAATCTCAATTACATCATCGTATTTCGCCCCCTGGCGGGCCGAGATGGGAATCCATTCACTTTCCCGGGCCTGGGCCGTGAGAAACCGTCTCGTGACTTCGTCCGAAGGAAATATGGAAGTCCAGACCCCTAATTCGGCCCCCATGTTGGTGATGGTGGCACGTTCCGGGACTCTCAGAGTCTTCACTGCCGGGCCGCCGTACTCCATGATCTTTCCGAGCCCCCCCTTGACCTTGAGTCTTTTCAGAAGGTGAAGAATCACATCCTTGGCGCCCACCCATTGCCGGAAATCCCCGGTCAACCGTACCAGCGTAACCTCAGGTGCCGTCATGTAAAAAGGGGCCCCGGCCATGGCAAGGGCCACGTCCATGCCGCCGGCCCCCATTGCCAGCATGCCCAGACCACCCGCCGTGGGTGTGTGGCTGTCCGATCCCAAAAGGGTCTGACCCGGCATGCCGAAACGCTCTAAGTGCACCTGGTGGCAGATGCCATTACCCGGTCTGGAGAAATATGCTCCGTGTCTCGCTGAAGCGGACTGCAGGAAAAGGTGATCATCCGCATTCTCGAATCCGGTCTGGAGGGTGTTATGATCCACATAAGCGACAGAGCGTTTAGTTCGGACCCGATCGATTCCCATTGCCATTAATTCCAGATAAACCAGTGTCCCGGTCGCATCCTGCGTCAGTGTCTGGTCTATGCGAATGCCTATTTCCCTGCCCGGTTCGAGCACACCCTCTTCCAGGTGAGCGGCCAGAATCTGCCCTGCAATATGGTCTTCATACGCCATTCTTTCTCCTTTTCGGCAATTTTTTCGAGTATTTTAGGACAATTCTATTTTTTCTGGCCCATAGTCAAGTGTTTTGATATAATAAATACCTTGTAACTGATCAGGATTGAGTCTTCGGCAATTTTCCGACTCCTTTGAGTTGGGGCATTAATCCTGGATACTGTGCAGATTCAAACTTTTATATTAACACGAGTGAGGTAAAAAGAAATGGCAAAAACCGCCAAAATTATTATTGACGGCCAAACCTATGATTTGCCTGTTGTGACGGGTTCTCAAGGGGAAATGGCCCTTGACATTTCAACCCTTCGCAAAAGAACCGGTCTTATCACCCTTGATCCGGGCTATGCAAATACCGGTAGTTGCGAGAGCAGCATCACTTTCATGAATGGAGAAAAAGGAATTTTGCGCTACCGTGGGATCCCGATAGAACAGTTAGCGGAAAATGCGACCTTTGTGGAGACGGCCTACCTCCTGATCAACGCTGAGCTCCCCACCAGGAAGGAGTTGACCAAGTTCTCAATAATACTGAATGACCATTCCTTAGTGCACGAGGATATGCTTGCCTTTTTTGAGAACTTCCCCCGAAGGGCCCATCCCATGGGCATTCTCTCCTCCATGGTGAATGCCTTGAGGGCATTTTACCCTGAGCTGCCGGAGAGGACGGACGAAGAGGAGGTAAACATAACCTTTGCCAGGCTTCTTTCAAAGGTGAGGACACTGGCGGCCATGTCCTATAAGATATCTTTAGGGCATAAAGTGGTTTATCCCAGCCACAAGCTGAGTTATTGCGCCAATTTTTTGAACATGATGTTTGATTCTCCTGTCCGGCCTTACAAACTTGATAAGGATTTGATAAGGGCCCTTGAGGTTTTCTGGATCCTGCACGCCGACCATGAACAGAACTGTTCCACGGCGGCCGTTAGGTTGGTGGGCAGTGCGCGGGTAAACCTGTATGCGGCAATTTCGGCGGGCATATCCGCACTCTGGGGGCCATTACACGGCGGGGCTAACCAGGCCGTGGTGGAGATGCTCCAGGGGATTTACGATAACGGCGGCGACCCGGCCCCGTTTATCCGTAAGGCAAAGGACAAAAAGGATCCCTTTCGCCTGATGGGCTTTGGCCATAGTGTATACAAGACCTATGACCCGCGAGCCCGCATTATGGAAAAAATATGCAACAGGATCTTGAAAAAACTGAAGAAAAAGGATCCCTTGTTGGATATTGCCAGGAAATTGCAAGACGTTGCCCTAAAAGATCCCTATTTTGTTGACCACAATCTCTATCCCAATGTGGACTTTTACAGCGGTATTGTTATGAGGGCCATCGGTATTCCGCTGGACATGTTCACTGTCATGTTTGCCATCGGCCGCCTGCCCGGCTGGATCAGTCAGTGGAAGGAGAGCATTGAGGACCCCAAATGGAAGCTCCACCGCCCCAGACAACTCTATATCGGGTCAAAAAAAAGAAATTATGTTCCCATAGGGGATAGGGGTTAGGGCACTGGATATATAGTGGCCTGTACTCCCTCTAACAGTGCGCCCCTCTTCATTAGATTCCATCCTTGGAAAAAACGGCAGCTCTGCTGAAGCGGATACGGGGTTCTTCACTAAGACTGAGCCCGGCGTTTTCCGCCCCGTTTATAAGCTGCTTGAAAAACTTCGCTGGAACGTGAAATCTCGGCTCTGCTATTAGTAGCATTCCTTCGGTCGTGAGGCAGGAATAAATCTGTTCAAAGAAGTCGTTTGGCCTCGGGACCTCATGTACCATCCAGAAGGCCAGGGCGAAGTTGACGTTTTTATGGTCCCCGATATCCTGTGTTGTGCACTGGTATGTTCGAGTGCGATGATTAACACCTGCCTTTTCAGCGCGCCATGGTCCCCGATATCCTGTGTTGTGCACTGGTATGTTCGAGTGCGATGATTAACACCTGCCTTTTCAGCGCGCCTATTAACCACCCCTAACATCTCATCCTGGAGGTCCACGGAAATCACGAGACCCTCATCTCCCACAAGCCCGGCCATGCCGATAGAAAAATGGCCCATGCCGCAGCCAACATCCATGACGGTCATGCCCGGCCTGATATAGGGGGAGAGGACCTTCCCGGGCCTGTGAATAAGGCTTCGTAATCGGTTATCAAATGTGTATGCAAGCCACCAGGGACAGA
>JAFDDR010000176.1 GCA_019310785.1 Deltaproteobacteria bacterium | reverse complement strand
ATCGAGAAGATACCTTTCTTCTTTTTCATCAGTGGGGCACAGTGGAATGGGAAAAACATCTAAGGCCATCATGTTCTTAGGGACCGGCAGTGATGTGGGCAAATCCATTGTCGCGGCGGCGTTTTGCCGGATATTTAAGAGAAGGGGTCTTAAGGTCGCACCTTTCAAGGCCCAGAACATGTCCAATAATTCATATGTGACGATAGAAGGCGATAGAAGGCGGCGAGATAGGCCGTGCCCAGGTGGTTCAGGCCGAGGCTGCCGGAGTACTGCCGTCAATACACATGAATCCGATTCTCCTTAAGCCTTCTACCGAGCTGGGTGCCCAGATTATCCTTCATGGAGAGGTTTTCGGACAGATGGATGCATCGGCCTACCATGATTTCAAACCCAGGCTGAAAAAAGCCGTAATGGAGTCGTATAACAGGTTGGCTGAGGAATACGAACTAATTGTCATGGAAGGGGCCGGGAGTTGTTGTGAGATGAATCTCAAGGAGAATGACCTGGTCAATTTCCCGATGGCAAGGGCGGCCGCCGCGCCATGCGTTCTAATTGCGGATATAGATCGCGGGGGCGTGTTCGCTCAAATCATCGGCACATACAACCTTATGACCCGAAAAGAGAAAGCGCTTACCATTGGTTTTTTGATCAACAAGTTCCGCGGAGATCCGGGTCTCTTCTCATCGGGGATCGAATACATAGAGGAAAAAACCGGAAAGCCCGTTCTTGGTCTGGTCCCGTTTTATAAGGATATTATCATTGATTCCGAAGACTCGGTGGCAGTGCAGGAGGACAAACGGGTATTCAAGTCTGTGGGTCCGGGTACGGTAAACGTGGCTGTAGTAAAACTCCCTTCCATCTCCAATTTTACGGATATTGAAATACTCCAAAGGGAGCCTGATGTGATAGTCAATTATCTTTCCCGTTCCCGGCACCTATCAGGGGAATATGACTGCCTTATCCTGCCTGGTGCAAAAAACGTTATGGAGGACGCGGTATGGTTAAGCCGAACCGGCTGGAAAAGGGGTATCAGGGCGTTTGCAAAAACAGGGAAAAGAGTCCTCGGTATATGCGGAGGGTATCAGCTTTTGGGTGAAAAGATCTGGGATCCCTCTGGAGTGGAATCGAATCGTGAGGAAGTAAAAGGCATGGGACTTCTTCCCGTTACAACTACTCTCGAAGGGCAAAAGGTCGTTCGCAGGGTGATGGGTACGTGTCTGCAAAATCAAAAACGGGTAAGCGGATATGAGATCCATATGGGCCGGAGCAGGCCCACAGGCAGTGGCGGAGAGCCCTTCCTAAAGATTCATCCACCCGGAGATAGGTATGCATGGACTGATGGTTGGGTTATTGATAACGGCCGGGTTGCGGGCACCTATGTTCACGGAATACTCGATTCACCCGGCTTCAGGGGTGAGTTTCTAAATACGCTTCGAAGGAAAAAAGGCATGAAGGAGAGAACGCCAAGACAGGGAAGGCTGGCACGTTTTCACCAGTATGACCGCCTTGCCGATCATTTTGAGGCCCACTGTGATGTGGAAAAGATCATTTCGCGTTTGAGTGACTAAAGTGAACTAAAGTTGATGAACTTATAAAAAGTTTCTTGGTATCTGCTCAATAAGTTGAGGTAACTTCTTTGGCCCACCGACTTCTCTGGATTCCCGCCTTCGCGGGAATGACAAGGTGCTTAACCTATTTCGTCATTCCCGCGCAGGTGGGAATCCAGTACAAAAAGCCCCAATTTATTGAGCTGTTACGTTTCTTCCACATAACTTCTCAAAAAGTACAGTTACAAAATATTGAATATTTACTTTAAAGCCGGGTCGCCCGTGCCTGTATATTTTAGAGTCAGCCCCTTGAGGAAGTGATGGACCAGGAATTGAATGTTGTTATTATGCCGAACGGTTCACTCCAATTGGAATGGACTGGCGCGCAAAATGCCATAAATAAGAGCAGCAGGCTGTTGCAGGACGAAATATACAAACGCTTCTCTGAGGATTCCGATTCATGGCTTTTGTTCTTAGGGTTTTGCGACCACCAGGTATTGGTTTCCCCTTCCCTTGATTATTGGCGAAATTTCACCGGGGTTTATGCTAAAAGATTGAGCCAGACGCCCGATCTTGAAGTACTCCGCCACAATGCTAAGGTTTTGATGGAAGAATATGAATTAAGGACGCATTTAGATCGTGCCCCCATGATGATCGGTTCGGAATATCTGAGTGTGAATCTGCTTGAAGCGGTATGGGAGGGGTTAAACAATGCCTTTAGCCGGGCAATTAAGGCTTACGACGGAACCGTTGAGGAATTTATTAAGACTTACAGCCCAAATGTACATCTCGTGGGCAGGGTTTATTTCCATCTCGTTGAAAACAAGAGCGAAGATTATCCGTTTGCTTTTATGGCAACCTATTCCACCAGGCTGAACAGGGAGGGAAAGTCCAGGCATCTCCCGCTCAAACACGCATTGCAGGAATATGAAAACGATAATGAAAGGCTGTTAAAACTTCTTGCAACGGTTCATATGGCCGCAAAAAAAAGTCCTCTAATTACAGATCTTCTTGAGACCGGAGAACTCTTTCATCCCCTTGCCTGGACGTCCAAAGAGGCGTTTTCTTTTCTAAAGGAGATCCCTGTTTACGATGAATCCGGTATTTTGTGCAGAATTCCAAACTGGTGGAAAAGTAATAAGTCGAGTGTGAGTCTAAACTTCAGTGTAGGTGATAAAAGGCCTTCCTTTGTCGGGATGGACGCAATTTTGAATTTTAATGCCCAATTGTTTCTCGGGGATATCCGAATTTCGGAAAAAGAGGCAAGACAATTATTAAGTGAATCAGAGGGGCTTGCCTTTATAAAAAACAGGTGGGTGGCAGTGGACCCGGAAAAGTTGAAACAGACACTTGATGCCTATGAAAAAGCGAAAGAGATGATGGGTGATGATGGCCTGAGCCTGAAAGACGCCATGCGACTGCAACTCAGGCCTGAAAAATACCTTGGTGCTCAATCAGCAGACATAGAGAGCAGCGTCTCAAACGGGAAATGGCTGGAATCGATCTTCCGAAAGCTGCTGGATCCTGACTTGATCACCTCGGTAACACCTGGCAAGGCATTCAAGGGCAGGCTGAGGGAATATCAACAGAAAGGACTGGACTGGCTCTATCTTTTGCATTCACTCCGGTTCGGGGCCTGCCTGGCAGATGACATGGGCCTTGGCAAGACCATCCAGGTACTGGCCTTTTTAAATAGATTAAAAGCTGATTTTAAAAAAGCGGGGAAATCCAACAATGCAAGCCTGCTGATTATTCCTGCCTCCCTAATCTCCAACTGGGTAAATGAAATCAGGCGATTTTCCCCTGAAATCAAATTTCACGTCGCGCATCCCGGGGCCAATTCAAAGACAAATGTGGGGATTGAAGGCAAGAAGTCATTAGATGCGTTTGATCTTGTCATAACTACCTATGCCCTGGCAAAAAGATACGAATGGCTTCAATCCTATTCATGGAACTATATTATCTTAGACGAAGCCCAAGCCATTAAAAACCCCGGCACAAAACAGACCAGGGCAATAAAAAAACTTGCCTCCCAAAACAGGGTTGTCATGACGGGAACCCCCATTGAGAACCGGCTCTCGGACCTCTGGTCCCTGTTTGATTTCTTAAATCCGGGATTGCTTGGAAACGTAAAAGAGTTTAAACAATTTTCAAAAGATTTAAACGATGATCGCACAGGTTATTCAAGATTGCGCAGGCTCATCAGCCCTTACATCCTAAGACGGTTGAAAACCGATAAATCGATCATATCGGACCTGCCGGATAAAGTTGAGATGAAGACCTATGCGTCTCTCAGTAATAAACAGGTCCTTTTATATAAGCAGATTGTTAAAGGAATAAAGGAAACAATTGCTGAGACAGAAGGGATTCAGAGGAAGGGAATTATCCTCTCTTCTCTCATGAAATTCAAGCAGCTCTGCAATCATCCGGATCAGTATTTGGGGACCGGAGGATATGAAGAAAAGGAGAGCGGCAAGTTTTTGAGGCTTCGTGAAATCTGCGAAACAATATATGAAAAAAGAGAGAAAGTCCTGGTTTTCACGCAATTTAAGGAGATAACGGAAGCTCTTCACGCTTTTCTGGAGAGGATCTTTCATAAGAAAGGCCTGATCCTCCATGGAAGTGTGGCCGTGGGTAAAAGGAAGAAGATCATTGAGCAATTTCAAAGCCTGGACTATCATGCCCCATTTATGGTGCTCTCCCTTAAGGCCGGCGGTGTAGGTTTGAATTTGACAGAGGCAAATCACGTAATTCATTTTGACAGGTGGTGGAATCCTGCGGTCGAAAATCAGGCGACAGACCGGGCATTCAGGATTGGGCAGAAGAAAAATGTAATCGTTCACAAGTTTTTGACAAAAGGGACGGTGGAGGAGAGAATCGATATGATGCTGGAGGATAAATCCAAATTATCACAGGACGTTATTGGCGGCACCGGTGAGGGCTGGATAACGGAAATGAAAAATGATGAAATAATGGATCTTTTTAAATTGTCATTATAAAACTGATGGTCTCGTAAAAAGTCGCCACCCCGGCGAAAGCCGGGGTCCAGATCAGTCATAAGTATCTGAAAAAACTGGATTTCGGCTTTCGCCGGAATGACGAAAACGGGTGCTTTCTGACTTTTTACGAGTGCATCAAAATGGGTTTCGCGATTTTACAGGGCCATCGCGATGTACTGTGTCCCATGATAATACTTGCTCGCATCTTCGGTGCAGGCATGTAGCGCAGGGCTTCAGCCCTGCTTTGGCGTTAAAATGCAGGGCTGAAGCCCTGCGCTACGTTTAAAAAAAGTGTTTTATATAATCAAATTATTGAACAAATGCGATTGAGGGGTGAGAATTATGGGCTATTGGGGATATTATCCGCCTTATGTTTCTGTTTCGGAGAAGAGGGCAAAGGCGGCAAAAAAGCTTAAACAGCTTAAAAAGAAGAACCCGGACATCAAACCGGTCCTTCTTGAAGGAACGGCTATCGCAAAAACATGGTGGGGCAAGTCATGGAATCGCAACCTTGAAAGTTATGCAGACTACTCCAACCGTATTGGCCGGGGAAGGAGTTATGTTCGTCACGGCGCAGTGCTGGATCTTCAGATAAATTCCGGTAAGGTCGAATCCCTTGTTCAGGGGACGAGATCAAAACCATATTCTGTAAGCATAAAGATAAAAGGCGTTAATAAAAAGATCTGGCAGGAGATCAAGGCTGCCTGTGAAGGCAAATTGGAATCTCTTCAGGAGCTTTTGGCAGGGAAATTTCCAAAGGCACTTGGTGAAATATTTACGACCCAGGGGAAGGGACTGTTCCCCTCGCCGAAAGAGATTGATTTTAGCTGCAGTTGTCCGGACTGGGCCTATATGTGCAAACATGTGGCTGCTACCCTTTATGGGATAGGTGCGAGGCTTGATGACGAACCGGGCCTGTTTTTCAAGCTCAGAAAAGTCAAAATGAAAGACCTTGTAGCCCAGGCCGTGGAAGATAAGACACGAAAGTTGCTCAAAAAGGCCAAAAAGAAAACCACAAGAGTTATTTCAGAATCGGATGTGGCTGATGTGTTTGGTATTGATATGGAAGAGACTGTGGCGAAATCCAAGAAAAAGGCAAAGGTTAGGAAAAGGACCTCAAAAAAGAAGAAGTCATTAACCAGTGTAACCAAAAAAGTGAAAGGCAAGGCTGCAACCAAAAAGAAGGCAAAGAAAGCAGTGCCAAAAAAGGCTAAACCGAAGAAAAAAGCCAAATCTCCGTTTGACACGGTTATTGGAATTGTCAGGAGAAGCAGAAAAGGCGTTAATGTCGCCCGGATTAGAGAAAAAACAGGGTTTGATGACAAACAGATCCGAACTTATATTTACAAGGCAAAAAGGCAGGGCAAAATTAAGAATAAGTCAAGAGGTGTTTATTTGTCCTCGAATAAAAAACTGGCCTGAATCATGGCGGGCCCGTGAGTTGTTGTTAGAGAACTGGCCTGAATATGTCTCTGACGGTGGACTGGTGGCCATAATCGTCCGAATTGACATCAAGGGAAAATTGACAACCTCGCAAAAAACGAAAAACATTATCTTTTGTCATTCCCGCGAAAGCGGGAATCCGAGCTATTACCCGCAAATATTGAGCAGATACGTTTTTGTGTGCATTCTCTCTCATAGCGTAGCGCAGGGCTTTAGCCCTGCATCAGCATGGCAGAGCTAAAGCTCTGCGCTACGAAAAAAGGTCTCAAATGATTTTGTATGGGCAGGTCAATGCCTGCCCCTACGCAAAACATTTTTTTGAACATATGGTTACTATGGATAGCACTAATCAGAAGCTCATAAAGGTCCGATCTCCGGCACGCCCTCCTTCTTAACCTTTCGCCATGGCCTTTCCGGGCCGAACTGCTCATCACACCAGCGGGTCCCAGCGTTTAACCGTTCCTCAAAAAGTCGCCGATATTCTTCCAATTCATCGCCCCTTGCAGAGCGGGGGATCCAGATGGGTTCACAATAATAGATGACCACTCTGGCAAAGGGTTTTGGTACCAGATACCGGTCCCAGGTATTCAATGTCCAGCATCTATCGGCCCCCCAGAGTATGGGAATGAGAGCTGCTTCTGAGTTGCGTGCCAGGACTATGGAGCCTATTTTGGCCACGCGGGCCGGACCCAGAGGTCCGTCAGCCAGCATCCCTCCGGTTTCACCCTTCTTTATCCTTTGTATCAGTTCTCTGAGCGCCTTGAATCCTCCACGGGTTGACGATCCGCGAACATTCTTGAAGCCAAGCCATCCGGCGACGCGTGCC
>JAFDDR010000175.1:795-7640 GCA_019310785.1 Deltaproteobacteria bacterium | reverse complement strand
CCGCTTTGCGTGCCTTTTTCAGCGGCAATCAGGGCAAGAAAATTCGGAACAGTGGACTGACAATGGGCAAAGATAATTGTTGAGATCAGGAGAAAAAGGAAGGACCGGTTCTTCAGGAGCCTGAGATAGCTGACATCTGTTTTGTCATCTTCCCCCGGTGAACAAGGGGACATTGGATGAGTAGCCATAAACGCGGCAATCCATGCTAAGACAATGGATGCAGATGCTGCTAAGTAAAGACCATTGAACCCCCACTTGCGAATCAGAATTTCTCCAAATGGTGGGGCCAATGCCACAGCTCCCATAATAGCCGCCCCTAAAATCCCAAATGTCTCTCCCCGTTTTTCCGAAGGAAATGCCTTGGCCGCAAGGGAAAAACCGGCTGAAATAAAGGCTGAAAAACCGATCCCGTGAACCACCCTGACAAGCAACATGTTAAAGCCGAATGCCGTTATCACATTATAACTTAGAGATGAAAAAAAACATATTGCCATGCCTGAGGAGATGACCCGGTATTCCCCTTTCAGGGCAACCAGTTTACCCAAAAAAGGCCTCGATATAACCGCGGCCGCGGAAAAAATCCCCATCACCAGCCCGATCACATGATGCTCACTCCCCATGGCTTCAAGAGCAAGAGGATAGAGGTAGAGGAAGGCGATATTTGTGAATACCAGGAAAAAGGAGAGGTTTAAGAAGACAAAGGGACGGTCCCAGAGACCCGGAGGGTTTCCCGTTGTATGTTCATTTTTAAAATTCATTATTTCCGGCACGAGTCACAGAGCAAATCCTCATTCGGAATTTACCCGTTAGGGGTTACACGGATTTTCCACAAAAAGGGCAAAACCGGTGTTCAGGTTCTAAAGGTTTGCCGCAATTGGGGCATGTGCGAACAGACCTTTGCGAAGGTCCTGCAAATACCTCTCCTGATTCCTGGAAAAAACTGCCGCAGCTTTGGCACTCCACAAAAGGAATCCCTTGTTTGACTCGAAAAATCGGCAGGAAGAAGACGGAAATATACTGGTCCACCCGTTTCAGACGTGCCTGGTAAAGTCCGCATGAAGGGCACATCCTGGGATGGTCATCAAGTTTCACGGTCTTAGGCTGTATTCCTGCAATAAAGAAAAACATGGTGGAAATTCGTCCTTATACCAAGGAGAGCATTTTAGTACTCTTCGTTCTCTGTGCCTCTGCGAGAGATATATTACTTTTTTATCAAACTGTCTTGATCAAATGCGCAAAGGAAGATGTTAATGTTTCCACTAAATACAGTTGGATTCTATATTGACCGTACTGTATTCTCAAGATTTAAATGAGACAATCATTAACCGACTTCAACAACAAGGATTAAGGGCTGGCTTGAGTCCATTTTTCACTGTCTTCCGTCGCCGGCCTTGAGCTTTGTCTAAAGGCCCGTACTCGCCTATCTATATTTTCAAGGAGGGCATCTTATGCCCAAACGCCTCCTCGCTCCTTTTTGAAAACAGGGAATACGCTTTACTGAATGAGCGGTCCTTCAGTTTTTCATCGGGAAATTCCGGTCTTACGATCACGGTTTCCTCCCCCTTGTGTGCCTTCAACCCGAGGGCCTTTCGGCGGTATGCTGTAAGGAGGGCAAACTCCCTCACAAGCCTCAATCTCCAGTCCCCCCTGTAGGGCCAGATTTGTATGACCGCCTGCGAGACCTTGCCCCCCTCTTCGAATCCCCGCTCCCTGAGGTCAGAAAAGAGCACCCCGCCCGTAACCCCGCCTGGACATGGCCGGTTTTCCTCGTCAACATGTCCATATTCCACCCGCTGGTCCTCAGGCATCTCCTCATTCTCATCTCCGATACTGATAAAGAGGTTGAAGACACGAGGCTTGAACTGAGCATCAAGTGGATGAAGGATGATGTTCCAGTTCTTAGGCGTAATCCTGTCCGCAAAGTCCCTTATTTCCTCTTTTGCATCATTTGATAGCATGTGTACCTCACCAATCTTTTGCGTCCTTAAAACGTAATAGTTCAAAAAGTAGCGGCATTAGCCCATAATGGCGGGGCATGTGGAACTCTTTTCAAAGAGGCGCATCTTTATCTCTACAACGCATCTGCCACGCCCCAGATACATTAACCAGTCGGCTTCCGACAGGCGGGACAGCCAAACATAATAGGAGCTATCATCGAAGGGGCTGTCCAGGGCCGAATTGTAAAGAGGACCGCCGTGATTCGAGCCACAGCAAGGTTATGCGGCTCTTTGAAAAGAGTTCCGCATGCCCTGCCTGACGCAGGTCGTTATTCAAGAGATGTCCGTATAAATTCGTGTTTCCCCAAATATTGAGCGATACCTTACATCTTTATTTTCAACAACACTTATAGTATACATAAACCCTAACGTTTCAAAAGTCGAGTTTTCGGAGTGACAATCATGTTCAAAACAAGGATAACCGAACTCTTAGGCATTCAATACCCGATAATCTGCGGCACCATGATGCACCTCAGCCGTTCAGAGTTTACTGCCTCAATTTCGGAGGCCGGAGGTCTGGGTATCCTGGCCTCGGCCAATTACCAGGACAAGGAATCCTTCAGACAGGCCATAAGAAACATCAAGGCCAGGACAGACAGGCCCTTTGCTGTTAACCTGAATATGTTTCCGGCAAGAAAGAGGCTGGACAACCATCTTTATATTGATGTGATCCTCGAAGAGGGCGTGGGAATCGTGGAGACATCGGGACACAAGGCGCCCGAGGAATACATGGCCAGGCTCAAGGAGGGTAAAGTCACACTCATTCATAAGTGTGTCGGGGTCCGGTATGCAAGAAAGGCTGAGGGTCTGGGTGCTGATGCAGTGACCGTTGTGGGATATGAAAACGGAGGGGCCACGGGAGTACTTGACATCACCACCATTTGCCTGGTCCCCCGTGTCGTGGACAATGTCACTGTGCCGGTTATAGCAGGGGGAGGAGTATGTGACGGCAGAGGGATGGCGGCCGTTCTTTCCCTTGGAGCGGACGGTGTGATCATGGGAACCCGGTTTCTCCTGGCTGAGGAATGCCCCCTTCATCCCGCGGTTAAGCAGGCCCTCGCATCTGCCACGGAGATGGACACAATGCTGGTCATGAGAAGCGTCGGCAATACACATAGAGTCTGGAAAAACCAGGCCGCAGAAACAACCGCGCGCATGGAAGAGAGGGGTGCGACGCTGGAAGAGCTTTTTCAGGTGATATCGGGCGACCAGGCAAAGAAAATGTATTTCCAGGGAGATACCGATGCCGGCCTTCTTGCCTGCGGCCAGGGCATCGGCCTGGCAGGGGATATAAAGCCCGTAAGGGAAATCATGGCCGACATCATTGAGGAGGCATCAAAGGCGCGCGAAAGGCTGAACTCCATGAAAAGCTCCTGATGCAAGTCTAAAATAAGCCACTACGAAAACATTCACGTCTCCCCTGCCTGCCCAAAATAATCCCGGCTTCAATCATGAAGAAATCGAGGGCATTATATTTGTGGAACTAAATACTCACAACATAAACTAACAACATAAGGGTGGCTATACTTGAAGCTAAGAAAGATGATTTGAGGAAAGAATTTCACAGAAATGGTAATCGCAAAGGATTTAAGGATACCAGATGGAAACGTCACTTTTTGGGGTGGTCAGGAAGTACGTATCGGTAATTATTTTAACTTTTGAGAGCAATCGTTAAGTTAACCGGCGAGCTTTTGCGAGTCCGAGCGGAACGTAGTGGAGCGGTGTTAAACGCCTGGTTAAGTTGATTTTTTCTTTCGAGTATCCTTCACCATATAGGAGTTTCCTGGCCCGCGCTTGAGTTCAAACAAATCGATTGCCTTAATAAGGCTGCTCAAATTTTTGTAACCATAGTTTCTGGTATCAAAAGAGGTTTTATTTGATATATGTGACCCAACAGGCCCAAGGGCCGCCCAGCCGTTATCTTCTTCCGTTGCTTCAATTGCTTGACGCAGCAGATTTATAAGTTTGGTGTCAGATTTAATATTTTTAGATTTTGTTTGTACCGCACCATTTTGTTTGGGTTCCTGGTCTAAAAATAAAAACTTGGAGCATGCATTCACAAATGGAGAAGGGGCTTTGCGCTCCCCAAAACCTAAAACAACCTTACCTTCGGCGAGGGCGCGTGTAACCATAGGTGTAAAATCACAATCCGATGAAACGAAACACATCACATCGATATCTTTGGTGTACATTACATCCATGGCATCTATCACAAGGGCAATATCCGACGCATTTTTCCCTTTTGTAAGATCGTATTGCTGTATCGGCTGAATCGCATATTCGTGCAAAAGATCTTCCCAAGGCTTTAGGGAAGAGTTTTTCCAATTCCCATAAGCCTTTCTTATTGTTATAATACCATATTTAGCAACTTCGCTGAGGACCTCTTCAAATTTACTCGCAGGTGCATTATCTGCATCTATAAATAATGCAATTTTCTGTTTTAATTCACTCATTTTGCGTTTACACCTCGTTTAAAACTTAACAAGTTATTCCACAGATCTGTATATCTCTTCATTTTGAATGATATACAGAAATACAATCCTAAGATTGCCGCCCAGCTTCATTTTAAGATTCAGATCTTCGTTTGGCTTACCCTTTTGAAAGAGTGTTAACTTCTTGCCAATAGTCGATCCTTTAATTTTATTAAACTTTTATCAAGATTGCAAATATAAGTCATAAGTTTGATAACCTCGTAAAAAGTCGTCACCCCGGCCCGTCCTCCGCAATGCTATGGAGGGTGGACGAAAGCCCTTCGGCCTTGAGCTCAGGGCCGAAAGGCCGGGGTCCAGGTCAGTAATAAGTATCTGAAAACACTGGATTCGGGCTTGGCCGTCATCCCGGACCCCGATCCGGGACGGAATGACGAAAAACGGTGTTTTTTGACTTTTTACGAGTCCATCAATCTTATAACTTGAAATAGTGTGCCCGCTAAATAGCTCTTGACAATTGTCTCGTGACACATTACAAATGTATTTATGATTCAGACATTCGCTGATAAGGAAACACAGCAGGTTTTTATTACCGGGAAATCAAAACGCCTGCCCCCGGATTTGATTAAAAGGGCAATTCGACGTTTGGAATATATCCATTTGGCGAAAACTCTGAATGATTTGAGGGTGCCGCTAAGCAACCGTTTGCATGGCCTAAAAGGAGATCGAGAAGGACAGTTTTCGATATCCATCACTGATCAGTGGCGAATTTGCTTTGGATTCATTGACGGTGATGCGTATGATGTTGAAATTACAGATTACCATTAAGGAGTTAACCAATGGCTATACCAAACACAACTAAACGAGAAATTCCACCCACACACCCCGGGGAAATGTTGCGGGAAGATTTCTTGCCTGACTATGGATTAACTGCAACTAAACTTGCATCAGCTTTGGGCGTATCTCGACAGACAGTTAATGAGCTATTAAGGGAAAGACGCGCAATAACCTCTGTAATGGCGCTAAAGTTATCCCGTCTATTTGGAAATTCACCTGAGTTTTGGCTTAGCGCTCAAATTTCAAGAGATTTGTGGGAATCTGAGCAGCGTTACTGTGAAGAACTTTCTCGGATTTTGCCACTAAATGCGGCATAGTAAACCACCAAGTCAGGAGAGTGAAAAATGACGAAAACAGGAATAGTCAAGGATGAGCGATATATGAATCACCGGCCGGGTTCTTATCATCCCGAAAGTCACAAGCGCTTAGAAGTGATTTATGACATGCTTAATGATTCGGATATGTCCGGTCAATTCCATGAAGTTCCGGTCAGAAGGGCTGAAAGGGAGGAGATTCTATTGATCCATTCTCCCCAGTACGTGGACATGGTGGCTGCCACGGAAGGAAAGGCTTCCCAGTCCCTGGACCCAGATACCTCCACTTCTGCCGGTTCTTACGAGGCCGCACTTTTGGCCGCAGGTGGGCTGTGTCAGGCCATTTCCATGGTCATAGAGGGCGAGCTGAACAATGCATTTGCATTAGTGAGGCCACCCGGACATCATGCAGAGAAGAGCCGGGCCATGGGTTTCTGCCCTCAAACGGGTCCTTATTGTCGACTGGGACCTGCATCACGGGAACGGCACCCAGCATTCATTTGAAGAGGATCCCTCCATCCTCTATTTCTCAACCCATCAATATCCCTATTACCCGGGTAGCGGCGCATTTCATGAGGCCGGAAGGGGCAAGGGTGAGGGTTTTACCGTTAATGTACCCCTTTCCCCGGGGCATGGTGACGGCGAGTATGTTGGTATTTTTGAAAAAATAATGAAACCGGTTGCTATGGAATTCAATCCGGAACTGATTTTGGTTTCTGCGGGAATTGACATCTACGAGAATGATCCCTTAGGCAGTATGCTCGTCAGCTTATGGATGTGGCAGAAAAATGCTGTAGCGGAAAGGTCGTTATAACACTTGAAGGAGGCTATGATCTGAACGGCCTTAGATCTTCGATTAAATCAGTGTTAAAGGAACTGGCCGGGTTATCAGAAACCGGTATTGAGGATATGGCATCCCGGGCAAACCAGGAAAAACTCGATTGCGCAATAGAACAGGTTCTCCAGGTTCATGGAAGGTTCTGGAAAGAGCTATCGCGTTAAACCCTAAACCTTGAACCGATCGTTTTAGGTATGACCAAACACGGCAGATTCGGCAAATATGGAGAGAAAAAGAGGATTGAACGGCTCAGACAATCCAAAAACGTTCAGGGCCAAATGCAAAGAAAAAGGATTAGTTCACCCCGGAAACCCGCACATCACAAGGATAAGACATCCTCGAAAACTCAGGTCACAACAAGGCCGGCCAGACAGTCAGAGGTGGATTATATTCAATATCTGAGCAAAAAGGTGTTTCACCAATATGGTCC
>JAFDDR010000175.1:0-765 GCA_019310785.1 Deltaproteobacteria bacterium | reverse complement strand
TGGCTTTGATGGGGAAAAAGCCCGTGGGATTCGCCATGTTCACGCAACCGGTTAAAACTTGGGTTTTTCCCCGGGCATGCGAGTTGTTGGCCATTGCAGTGGAACCGGAAAGGCAGGGACACGGTACGGGTAATCTCCTGCTATCGGAGATTGAAAGGATGGCTAAGGAATTGGGTATAGAGAAAATGGTCCTGCATACGGGAGTGGAAAACATGCCGGGTCAGGAGCTTTTCAGGAAACACGGGTTTGCCCCATACGAGATCAAGAAGAATTTTTATCCCGAGGGACAGGATGCGCTTGTTATGTATAAGAACCTGTCTTCCAACAATGCTTGAACATAGAGGCCTTATGAGTTATGGTGGACAAAATTTTTTCTTAGGGAGACATTATACTTTGGCTCTTTGCAAGGGTAAGACATTTTTCAAGGCAATATCTAAACCTGGCTGCCTCACCCTTGCAGTGAAGTTGCAATATTGCTCAATTTTTCAAACAGCTAAAATATTACGAGGAGACAAAAAACATGCATAAGGTCACAGAAGGTGTGTATTTTATTCAGGGCCAGGACGAATTTATCCCGGACTCTCATGTGTACGTGATAGGAAAACCTGGTACCGGGGATCTCAGCGTTATTGACGCGGGGTTGATGGGAAAAGGCCGGTATAAAATCGACTCTATCGTTAAGGAAGGGATCGAGCTTTCAGACATCAAAAGGGTGATCATGACCCACACGCACCTGGATCACATCGGCTGTCTCGCGGAGATTAT
>JAFDDR010000025.1 GCA_019310785.1 Deltaproteobacteria bacterium | reverse complement strand
ACCGTACCCGGTTTGGCGCCGCGCGGTTTGGTAACATAGCGTGCCCGGGTGCAGGAAACCGGCACGGTCCCGCCGCTGCGGGCCTTACTGTGATATGCCGCAATCGCAGCGGCTGCCTTGATAATCTCCGGTCCGGGCTCTTCATCATTTTCCTTTGCCTTGAGAAGGACATGGCTTCCGGGCATACCGTGCACGTGGAACCACCAGTCCTTAGGATGGGCAAGCTTTATACTCAGGCGATCATTATCCCGGTCTGTTTTTCCGACCATGACAGTCCAGCCGCCGGGAAGTTCATAAGTATAGACCTTAGGTGGGCTCAAGGGTTCACGGTCTAAGTCCACGCTCAAGGAAGAGATCCGAACATCTCCGCTTGATAAAGGGCCGGGGCCTCCCTGGTCTGTAATATCTTTTCCTGAAACCGCTTTTTAAGGTCTGAATTACTTGAATCTTTTTTCTCCAGTTTATCCAAACCCGCCTCATATTCAAGCTTTGCATCACCATAGGCATTGGCCTTGAATAATGAGTCCCCTTTCAGCTCATATCCTTCAGGTCCTTTGCCGGAAAATATTTTCAAAAATCCCATTTGTTTTTCTCCCGAAGGGTCTTAGCTACTTCTTCCATGGATGTGCAATCCCTTTGTATAGCAGGTCAATTCCAATTAAGAATAGGACACAGATTACTCAGATGAACGCAGATAGGGACGCAATCCTTTCACAAGTAATATCAATTCAAACTTGTTTTCAAATTCTTCTTGCGTTTACCTGAAAGAATTTCCCGGCTCAGGCCTTCATCAAGTAGCAGATCGGTCAGGTCATCAGCGACCTCAGTCATTCTTCATCCCTCATCATTTTCCGGCGGTGTTTCAAGAATGGCTTCCTCCAGTCTGAATTGCCGCCAGGATGGCCCAGGATACCTGATTTGGCATCACGTTTCAATCCCTTTCATTCGTTACCCGCCTAATTCCATATCCTGACCGCAACGGCCTGCAACCTTATCCTTTCCTGAAGAACCTCAGAACTCCAATCCAGCGTAATACCACATATGTTGTGGCCTTTTTCCTTGACGCACAAGGGGAATTCCTCTACAGTATTTCCCATAAAAAGTAACGTGTTATCATACCTTATCCTGTAAATTCACCTATTTTTTCACCGGAAACCCTTCGGAAACAGATCATGCTGGAAAAGGAAAAAATGGAATACCTCGAGGATAGAATCGGAACATTCCCCTGCTTCCCCCTGTCCCTCCTGCCCACGCCTTGCCACCGCCTTGACCGGCTTTCAAAGACCCTGGGTCTGGGAATCTACTGCAAAAGGGACGATCTGACCGGTTTCGGTCTGGGTGGAAACAAGACCCGGAAGCTGGAACTCCTCGTGGGAGAGGCCATGGAGCAGGGGTGCGACACCCTGGTAACCTGCGGCGGTGTCCAGTCCAATTTCTGCCGCCTCACTGCCGCGGCAGGCGTTGCGGCGGGCATGCAGGTGCATCTGATCCTTGGCGGGGGCCGCCCTGAGAGGAAGACGGGCAACCTGATACTGGACCGCCTGCTTGGGGCCGACATACATTATGTGTCTTCATCACGCTGGGACGACTGGGAAGCGGAGAGCGATGCCCTGGTTGAGGACCTGACTTCAAAGGGCCGAAAGGTGTTCAAGATACCGATCGGAGGCTCCGTCCCCACAGGTGCAACAGGCTATGTGTCCGCCTTTTTAGAGATCCTGAAGGATGAGGAGCGGCTCGGCGTGTCCTTTGACCATATAATACACGCAACAGGTTCCGGAGGAACCCAGGCCGGCCTTGTGGCGGGCAAGGCCCTCACGGGTTGGCAGGGCATGATCAGCGGTATATCGGTTTCCGCGGGCAAAGAGGAACTGGAGGAGCTAATCTACGGGCTCGCCTCCAACACGGCCGCCCTGCTTGGTGGAAGGGTTGACAGGGAATCGGTCCTGGTGGACGACCGGTTTATAGGGCCCGGCTACGGCGTGAGCACACCCGAGGGTGAGGAGGCCATAAGGATTTTTGCCAGGCAGGAAGGGGTGTTCCTGGACCGGGTGTACACGGGAAAGGCGGCCTCAGGCCTGTTAGCCGGGATCAGGAGTGGAGAGATGACAGGCAAAAGGGTCCTTTTCCTTCACACGGGGGGCCAGCCGGAACTGTTTGCGGAGTGAGGATTCGAATGAAAATGTTAGATGGGAGGTAAGAAAATGCCACTTAAAGCGAGAGTGTCCGGTCCGGTGATGGAGATCGATAAACTGGAAAAGGGTCAGGAACTACCTGAAATGGAAATCCTTTACGATGAGGATATGCAGGGGAGATTCCTGGCGGCCCTCCAGGAAGAGAATCCATGGTACTATAGTGACTCTCCTTGGGGAGGACCCGTTACCTATCACCCTCTCCTGGACGACGCGCCCATGGAGTCGGCCATGCATTGCTATCAGTATCCCTTCAGTTTTGTTCACGCGAAACAGGAGACCGAATTCATTAATCCGCTTCCCTTAGGCAAGCCCGCCCGTATCTTCACAAAGATTGTCGATAAATATGTGAAACGGAACAAGGGGTACATTGTCATTGAGTCTCTGATTGTCGATGAGGATGGCGTGGAGATCATGCGCACCAGAAACCATGCCATGATCGACGATGAGCGCGTAAAAGAGGCTGCGAAGTACGGACTACTCCATGTGCCACCCTCAAGTACTGCCCAACTCGGGAAGAAGACGGAGGTGGACTCATGAGGATCGCCAGAAAAAGCATGGAAGTGGGCCAGGCCTTACCACCCGTACAAAAGGAAGTTACCTTTGAGAACATTCGCCTTTTCAGTATGTGGAGCAACAGAAATATCCACACGGACTGGGAGGTAGCTACAAAGGGAGGATTCCCGGCACCCATCGCCCAGGGACTGATGTCCCATGCCTATCTTTGCGAGATGCTCACCCAATTCTTCGGTAAAAACTGGCTTCAAGGCGGCAAGATCGAGGTGAAGTTCATTCGATACACCTTACCGGGGGATGTGGTTAAGGCCATGGGAGTGGTAAGGGAAAGGATAGAGGAAGGCGCGGCAGTCAGGCTTAATTGTGATGTATGGTGCGAGAGCCTCAGCGGCGAAAAGACGGTGGTAGGCACTGCCAGCGCGGTGGTGGATTAGTCCGGTTATCTTTTTTTGTTGATAATTTTTTATTCCTGTTTTTAAATAAGTTCTCCTTTTGTAATGTTAAACGTAACTGGTCAGCGTTGCCCACACAAAATCAGATAATACACTATAACCGTATTGGAAGGAGAACGAGATGCACAACCAGGCCCATGATACACCGCCCCATATTCAGAAGATGCTCATTGCAGGATATCGCAAGATGTCTCCTCAACAAAAGCTCAAACGAGTTAGTGAATTGACACTCGCCGTGCAACAACTTGCGCTTGCCCGCATCCGAAAACACTATGGCCCTCTCTCGGAACGCGAACAACATCTTCGATTAGCGTCCTTGTGGCTCGACCGAGAAACCATGAAGCGTGTTTTTCATTGGGATACGCTGAAGGAGGGCTATTAATATGCTCCTGGCAGAACCCATCCAAATCACACACCGCCTTGTCCAGGAATTTGAACGGCTTGGAATTCAGTATCTTGTCGGAGGATCGTTAGCAAGTTCATTGCATGGTATTCCCAGAGCAACCAACGATGTGGATATAGTTGCCGACATAATGTCTGAGCATATTCCCGACCTTGTGAATGCTCTGGAAACAGAATTTTAAATTGATGCCGAGATGATTCACGAGGCGATTCAGAATCGGAGTTCCTTCAATGTCATTCATCTTGCCACCATGTTTAAAGTGGATATTTTTGTCTTGAAAGACGATGTAGCGTCACAGGAAGAGATGAGGCGGCGAGGGCAGTATCAGATCTCAGACACGTCTAACCAAAGGCTCTTTTTAGCCAGTGCAGAAGATGTGATTGTGCATAAACTCTATTGGTATCAATTAAGTGGAAGTGTATCAGAACGGCAATGGACAGATGTGTTAGGCGTGCTTCAAGTTCAGGGAGAACAGCTTGATTACCCGTATCTTGAACACATGGCTCATCAACGAGGAGTTCATGATCTACTCATTCAGGCTATGAAGGACGCTAAGCAGGGAGGGATATAAGAAGACATAGGGATAGGGGACAAATCTGCTGTTGGCTGTTATTCTGTGATATGATCGTTGGATCTTATGAGCAGACCATTAAGGATACAGTACCCGGACGCATGGTACCATGTGATGAACAGAGGACGAAGAGGGGAATCTGTTTTCCTGGATAAACAGGATTACTCCATAGGCTAAAGGCCCGCGTAAAAAACATAGAAAAGATATTATAAAACAGTCAACAGCAGATTTGTGACCCCTTTTGACCCTTTTCTTAGGGATCGGCCCATCTGTTTCCGCGCCTTTCGTTCGGCGGTGCCTCAATAGCTAACCCATAGAATCCTTCGCCGGCCCTCCCTCATTAAACCGTAACTACGGTTTTCCCTTACACACAACAAACCCCTCAGATCAGACTTTAGTTGACAAGCCAGTATTTTCGCACTCAAAAGATTCGCCATAACCACTGATGCACAAAAATCAGGGCATGGTTGCACAAAAAAATGTGCATCGAAAAGAGTAAGTTGAGTTAACCTGTTGATTTTACTGAATCCACCTTATGGCATAAATTTTGCTGTATATATTATTCATGCCGGAGATAAATGGGTAAAAGGGGGGGGCGTTGGTTCCAAAATGACTTATGAAAATATGTATCTATTATCTTAATCACATTATATGAGGCTTTAAGTTAAATCTCTTCTTAAGGTCTGTTCTTCAAATAATAAAATGCCTTTACTATCAGGCCAATAAATTGTTTTGGAACCATGTCCCCTTTTACTTGCGGGAGGATCGTAATGACCAAAATATGCCGAATGAACATGGTCAATGCATCATGGTGTGGCTTTGCGATACTTTTCTTGGTCGTCAGCCTATTGGGGGGTTGCGCGTCCCTGCCTGACACGAGCGGCTACACAGCCGCCACAATCCAAGTCAAGCAGGCAGTGGCGGCCACCGGTGACGTCGTCGAGGGAGAACTCAAGTCGGCGATCAAAGCGAAAGCCACAACGGCCAACGACGAATCGGTCAAGAATCTAAAAGCTGCTTGGGCAGCAACCATGAGATCCTTGGATGCGATGGTGGCCCATGCTCAGTCCATCGAAGAGATCGTTGATGCGGGAAATAAGGGTGCAAAAAGCGCCAACGAGGTGGCGGATTCCGTCAAGAATTTGGTCGACGCTGTCAAAGTTGATGCGCTAACTGGGGCCAGTGCAAAAATAGTCGAACTTTCGGCAGATACGGTCGCGTTCGTCTATGGGGAGTATAGCAAGCACGTTGCCGCAAAATCCTTGGAAGAAGCACTGGATAAATTCGGCCCCTCGATAGCCAAGATCACTGCGTTGGTTCAAGCACAAATCGCGGATGCGCGTCGTTTGTTTGTCGAACAAATCGAGGCCCAGGTCCAGCTTCTACAATCGCCGGCACTGACACCTGAGGATGTGGGCACTAGATTCGGGAATTGGATAAAGCGTCATGGTGAGTTGGAAGAAACGGCTGACCTAGCCACACAACTACTTGTCCATGGGATCAAGGACAACAAACCGAATGATATCGCCAAGGCGAAGGCCATGATTTCCCATGTTGAGGCTGGGCGGAAGATGGTCGCGCCTCATCTGGTGGAGTACAAAGCGATGAAACAGTCCATCCACCAGCGCGAAAGGGCGGGATGCAGCGTTATTGGGGCCACAGAGAAATCCGTTGCCGCCTGGGGAATGGCACATCAGCAATTGGTGAAAGCAGTGAAGGAACGTAAACCTGTTTCTGTGGAATCGCTCACAGCGGCGGTTGTCGAGATTAGAACCCTTATACAAAGGTGGAGTGAACTATGAGTGACATTATTGGATTCGAGGCATGTACCCAAGAACTGAAACGGCTTCTTGATGAGATCGCGGAGAACATCAAAGCCTCCGGAGAAAAGGGGCCAGATGAACTTCATGCGGCGGTGCTGACCGAGACGAGAAAGCTCGTCGAGTTCACCAATCGGACGGAGCCCAAAGACTTTTTTGACGCGGATGAAGTCGAGAATATCCGCAAAATTGACCAAGCAGCAGACGGGGCACGGCGTGAGATATTTGGTGACTCGGTCCATGCGATTATCAGTCACATGCAGGACCGGGTATCCCAACTCAACCAACTTGAGAAGGCAGTAAGACAGCAAACGGCGGATAACGAACGTAAAGCCAAGGAACTCCGCCTGATCCCTGTTCGCAATGCCATTGACTCGGTGACGGATGCGATAGGGGCATTCAATGAAGCGAAAGATATACTTTTGGACGAAGATTCCAACGAGGCAGCCATCAAGTCCAAAATTGAGAGCGTAATGCGTGCCATTACTGCGCTGAAAAAAGCGGCCCAAGATCTCTAGCGCTTCAAGTCTTTTTTACATATGATGATTATCTAAGGCCAGCCTGATCGTTAGTTCCAGGGTCCCACCCAGCCCCCACAATACTTAGGAATGGAGCTGAAATGGGGATGGGGGGGAGAGTAACAGGAACACCCTGATAAAGGTCCCAAATCTACGCTTGAGTCTTTATGCTGCTTTATGCATGAATCCGCAATGGCTGAACATCAAAATTGAATGGCAAAAGTTGATAAGAGAAAGAATGGAAAACAATAACCACTTTAAAATCTTAAGAGAAACCAAATAAGACTCAAGAGTAGAATTGATTCCTTTACTACCACATATGTATGGAGGGTAGACATGCAGAATTTAAAGGAAAAATCAGGTTTTACGCCCCGTTTTTATAATGTTTTCCTGGCTGAGTTGGTCTACCTACAAAAACGCAGGGAGCAGGTAGATCTGGATTCACAACAGGTTTCCCATGAGCATGAGAGGTTAGCGCAGTTAGCCGAAAAGTCCAAAAAATCGGTCACATCCGAAATCCCCGACTCGGAAAGAAAAACGCCGCAGACCGATATCAGACCGGATTCAGATGCCGGCCTGGTTGGATTGGCGCTGTCCGGTGGTGGTATCCGGTCCGCTACTTTCAACCTGGGCTTGCTCCAGGGCATGGCGAGGAAGGGAGTCCTTCGGTTCTGTGATTATCTATCGACTGTATCAGGAGGGGGCTACATCGGTTCCTGCTTCAGTTCCCTCCTCGACAATCAGAGTGCAGCCGTTCAGGACATGCGTGACGAGGACGGAAAGGAGAAGCATTTTCCCTTCCGCTTCGAACGTGCCAAAAAGCCGGATGAGCGTAAAGAGGTTAAGTATTTACGCGAACATGGCAACTATTTGGCCGTCAAAGGGAGCCTTTCGGACTATGCCCGAATGATAGGGACTTATTTGTCCGGTCTGGTCCTTACCAATTTGGTCTCCATCGCACTCGTGATACTCCTGGGCTGCTGCATCAGCCTCATTCCTGGTTGGGAAGGCGCCCGCATGATTATGAAATCGTGTTTTTGGATCTCCCTATTCTCTCTTTTGATGGTTGTTGCGATTCGTGGAGCTGGGGCCTTTCCTGAGATCGGTTTTGCGGGGCGTGAGCGATTAAGATCGATTTATGGCGCCATTGTGATTGTTTCTTTGCTTTTTGGATTATCGGCCTGGATTATCTACCTCTCCATCCATTTACAGAGTATAGCCGCCCCGGCCAAGGACATATTGGGTGGCCTATCAATTGCATCGGTTCTTGGTCTTGTTGTCGGGCTTTTCAATAGTCAAAGTAAACGACTCCAAGGCGTGCTTAAGGTGGCCTTGCGGTTTGGACAGATTGCGGTGATACCTGTTCTTCTGGCCTGGTTGCTGAGGGTTTTGTGGGCAACCGATATATTTGAAGACCACACCTTCAAGATCTTTATTGTGGCTCTAGTGTTACTTTTTGTGAGCCTGTTTCTTAACACCAATCGCATATCCCTTCATAATTTCTATAGGGATCGTCTGAGTAAAGCTTATGTTATCAAGCGGGTCAAGACGGAGAATGAGCTGGATGTCATCGAGTCAAATGACGCCTTTAGGCTTTCCCGTCTACATGATTGCGAAAATGGTGCGCCCTACCACCTCATTAACACCAGTTTGAATGTCCCCGGCAGTGCTGACCGTTACCTGAGGGGCCGTGGTGCGGATTTCTTTTTCTTCTCCAAACTCTTCATTGGATCCGAATCCACGGGTTACATGCCCTCGATTTCATATCAAAAAGGTAAGACGCTGCTGGCCACAGCCATGGCTATCTCGGGCGCGGCGGCGAGTCCGCAAATGGGTTCCTCGACAAACCCGATTCTAAGGTTTGTCATGACCCTGCTGAACATACGCTTAAACCGATGGATGCCGAACCCAGATCCCGATTACCGCTCTAAAATTAAGGTTTGGCCTTACTACTTCGTGAAGGAGATTCTGGGTAAGACGAAGGAGACCGACGGGCTTCTCAATCTATCGGACGGTGGCCATCATGAAAATTTGGGAATCTATCCGCTCTTAAAGCGTCGCTGCAAATTTATAATCGCCTCAGATGCTGCTGCAGATCCAAATTTCGCCATGAATGACTTGGCCAACTTACAAAGAAAGGCCCGTATCGATCTGGGAGTAGACATTAAAATGGAGGATATGGAGCTATTGCGACCCGACCCGGAAACCGCAAATACGGCCAAACATTATGTAAAAGCCGCTATCCTATATCCGGATGGCAAGGAAGGCGTCCTGCTTTATGTCAAGTCGTCTCTTACAGGAGATGAGCCAGAGGATTTGCTGGCATACAGACGAAAAAACCCGGATTTCCCTGATCAAACTACGGCGGATCAATTTTTCGATGAGGCTCAGTTTGAATCCTACCGCAAACTCGGTGAACTCATAGGAAGGGAATTATTTGCGGAGAAAGATATTTTGGAAAAACTCCGTGAGGGCAGGGTCGAAACAAGTTAAGCCTCTGACATAACAGTGAACAAGGGGTCAGGTCGCTGTTGACTGTTATTCTGGATATGATAGTTGGATCTTATGAGCAGACCATTAAGAATACAGTACCCGGACGCATGGTCCCATGTGATGAACAGAAGACGAAGAGGGGAATCTGTTTTCTTAGAGAAACAGGATTACTCCATGTTTGTCGAGCTTCTTAAAGAAGTCGTTGATATGTACACGTAACCGAGGAATGTTGCCATTTTTCTTATTAGGCGCATTAGAGGAGAGAAACTTGTAAAGGGGTCACGTAAAGGGGTCACGTCTACTCTTGACTCTTTCTAACTCTTTTCAATTGGAAATTGTAGCAATTGGCCGAGAAAAAGGTGAGTAGAAAAAAAAGAAATGAGAAAAAAAGTTGATGAAAACATAGATATAATATTCGTTATGAGTCCAGAATAGATTGTGACCCCTTTACCAATTTACTGAATGCGAATCCACATGCTACAGCAAAAGATATCATCGATTAATTCAAAGATATATTCAGTTAGGGCCACTTCATTTATGCTCATAAAATTGAAAAAGGGACAGGCGGACTTTTTCATGGCAAATAAAACCTCTTTACACGGCCGTTTAAAACGAATAACGTCTCAACCCCATGGATCAAGTGAAGCAAAAGCCCATGTACCGCTTCCTGGTGGTGCTGACCATTGCATCAACGCTTGGACTTCAGGCATGGCTTACCCTTTTCAACAACTTCGCCGTGGAGGTTGTCGGGCTTCAAGGCAAACACATTGGGGTGATTCAATCGGTAAGGGAGATCCCCGGGTTCCTGGCACTGCTTGCCGTCTATGTCATGCTGATCGTCAGGGAGCACCGTCTATCGGCTATCTCCATACTCTCTCTGGGATTAGGCCTGGGCGCAACCGGCCTTTTTCCATCCTATTCCGGGCTACTGATAACCACCATAATCATGAGCTTCGGATTCCACTACTACGAGACAACCAACCAGTCCCTCACCCTGCAGTACTTTGACGAGAAGACATCTCCCTGGGTCTTCGGCAGGCTGAGAAGCCTGGCCGCGGCCTCCAGCATCGCAGTGGGAATCTTCATATACCTTGTGGCCCCATTGCTGAGCTTCATTCAAATCTACCTTCTTATCGGCGGTCTTATTGCAGCAGCGGCAGTGTGGGGTCTGCTTCAGGAGCCCACGGACCGCGACATCGTGCCTCAGCGGAAAAGGATGATCTTTCGCAGAAAGTACTGGCTGTTTTATTTCCTCACCTTCATGGGTGGAGCGAGAAGGCAGATATTCATGGCCTTTGCCGTATTCCTGCTCGTGAAGAGATTCAGCTTTTCCGTTCAGGAGGTAACCGCCCTATTTGTTATAAATAACCTGATAAACTATTTTCTGGCGCCTCTCATCGGGAAATCCATTGTCCGGTTTGGAGAAAGAAAGGTCTTGTCTCTGGAATACTCGATCCTGATATTCATATTTCTCGCCTATGCCAAAGTTGAGTCCAGGATTGTGGTCGCGATTCTATACATCCTCGACCACATCTTCTTCAACTTTGCCATGGCCATCAGGACCTACTTTCAAAAGGTGGGGGACCCGAGGGACATCGCGCCGAGTATGGCCGTGGGCTTCACCATAAACCACATTGCAGCGGTTTTCCTTCCTGCCATAGGAGGCATCCTTTGGATGGTGGATTACCGCATACCCTTTGTGGCCGGGGCCTTCATGAGCCTGGTCTCACTGGTAGCCGTTCAGGGCATACGAACAGGATCAAATTCCTGAGTGATTAAAAGGGGTTCATCGGGTTAATGAGTACCGCGAAACTCTTCAGATATGAAGTTGGCAGATAGGAAGGATGAAGACCCCTTTGTTTTCACCTGATACGCTATCTCGCGGCAGGCGGAGGGCAGGTTTTAAATAGCCTCTTTGAGGATTTTCACGGCTAAGTCTGCAATCCTTTGAGAATGTTCCCTTCCCATCAAAGGCTCCATTCCCACAAAATTCCATGTGGTGAGGGATTCAATGGTCGCTCCGAATGTTACAAAGGGGCTGAAGGTGGATCCTGATGCGGCAAACCCGAGGGATTCGATCTTGAAAGGCCCCTTGACTGCCTCTATGGGTACGCGGCCTATATTGCTGAACCCCATGCCCCCGGCGGATAATTTACTGGAGAGGGCGGCATATATTTTGTCACCCAGGGGGCCTAGACCCGTTATGGCCGAAATCCTTGACAGGTCCTTTTGCTGGTATCTGAAGACAAAAGGGTCACCACTTTCAACACAGTTCCAAAGGGACTGCCTGATCTCCCGGGCTAAGGGCCAGAACTCGGAATCGGCTTTGCAACGGTTAATGGAGACACCCATGGTCACAAAAAAGCCCACATCCTCCCCCACAGGAGGCGTAAGGCGCGACCTAAGATTTACGGGTGAACCCACAAAGAAGACTCGCTTCTTTGTAAGACCTCGGTCACGGGCAATGGCCAGGACCTGGGCGGCCAGGAGGGCACCGTGCAGGGTGGTACCGTATTTGCGCGCTGTTTCGTGCAGAGCGCCCACGGTCTCTGTGGAAAGCGTGCGCGCCAGAATGCACGCCTTCCTTTCTTCAAAAGGGGCCTTCCGGTCAAACACGGGGACAGTGGGACGGCCCCGGTACAACATGGGGGCAAAGGTGCGCACGCCAAACGCCATGTTTTTCCAGCGCCCGCTAAAACCCTTAGCCCAGGAAGGAAAATAGGTCTCGAGTTCCTTTGTTGGTTCAAGTGATGGGAGCCCGGGGTCCTTGCCCGTGGCGGCAAGGGCTGCCGAGGTAATCAGGTCACGCATGAGATAGGCCCCTGACATTCCGTCACCAATGGAATGATGGAAAGTAAGGAGGACAGTTGAACTGTCCGTGTCATGCCGCACAAGGGTAGCCCTGACCAGGGGGCCAACACGGGTCTGAAAAATGGCGTTCAGATCCTTTTCCGCCTCCCTTGTCCAGTCTTCAGTCGGGGCATCCGCAACCCTTAGGGGAATTTCGGGCACTCGACCCGAGCAAAACCTTAGATTGCTCCACCCGTCCCTCTCGATCCGCACGCGAAGCAGCGGGTGCCTTGCCTGGATGGCGTTAAGGGCCCTGCGCAGGATCTCTTCATCCAGTACGCCTTGGATCCGGGCATGCATGATGAAATTGATGCGGCACACCCTGTCGACAACCCAGAGGTATTTCTCCATGGGGCTGAGTCTTCGATTTACTTCAAATTTATCCGGCATAGCATACCCCATAAGATATTACCCCTCCGCTCTGCAGGATTGATGGCCTTTTTACGAGTCCATCAAACGTGAAGTATTGAGGGATGAAGAGCATCTCTCCGGCGCCTGGGAAATCATGGAGATCCTGGTTGAAAAGGGGTGGGGTTTCGATTTACCAAATCATATGCAAATGTAAATTTATTTGGTGCCGGAGGTCGGAATCGAACCGACACGGACGCAAGGTCCACTGGATTTTGAGTCCAGCGCGTCTACCAGTTTCACCACTCCGGCAAATGTCTTGATTGTGCAGTATAATTAAAATCAGAAATTGATGTCAATATGATATTGACATGGCCTGATACCATTGCTATATTTTACCGATTCGGGGCTGTAGCTCAGATGGGAGAGCGCATGACTGGCAGTCATGAGGTCAGGGGTTCGATCCCCCTCAGCTCCACCAGAAAATTCAAAAAAGGCCAACCATGATGGTTGGCCTTTTTTTATTGAATGTAATAGGTGCGGTCCACCTGACCAACTCAAATAGCGAGAGTCATGCCCTCCCTGGCCCAAAAAACATTCATGCAAAATTCGGGATCACCGGTTCTCGCGTGACACTCATGCCACAGGCTATCCAGTATTTTGTCCGAATGCTGGGGGTCATGATGAAAGATCGCAAGCTGTTTCACGTTGGCCCTTTCCGCCAATTCCAATATCACCGGGATAGACGTATGTCCCCATTCCACCTTTTCCTGGTATTCCTCCCCCGTATACTGGCCATCCGCAATCAGGAGATCGACACCCTGAATGAAATCAAGATAATCCCGCAAAGCTCCATCGCTGTTTGCATCTTTGGATCCAGGTCCAAACATACGATCAAGTTCAACATCCGTGGCATAGGCCACCCTTTTATCCCCTGCCGTCAAACGGTAGCGAACAGATCCGCCTGGGTGGAAAATCTGTTCCTGCCAGTCCACGACCACTGATCCAAGGCTTATGGTCTCCTCGGATATTTCCCGAATCTTTATTTCGGCTGCCATTTCTGATAAACCCAACGGAAAATAATCCACGTCCATCTGCCTTTTCAGGATAGATTCTAAAAATCGCCCCTTTTTCGAACTACCGTAAATGACCAGCTCGGTCCCCTTTATGTAGGCAGCCTCAAAAAAAGGTAGCCCCTGAATATGGTCCCAGTGCGTGTGGCTTAGGAAAAGGTGCAGGGAGAAGTTATCTTTCCTATCTTCAAGTTGTTCCGCCAACTGGAGGCCAAGGCCCCGTATGCCTGTACCAGCATCAAAAATAATATTTGTGTCCTGATATTGAACGAAAACGCATGGTGTATTGCCTCCATACTTTTCCGTATTGCGGCCCGGCGTCGAAATTGAGCCACGTGTGCCCCAAAAAGTCACATACATTTTAGATGGGGTGGCAGGGGTCATCGCTCTTTTCTGATCTTTCCTTCGATGAACAGGATTTTCGCATCGCCGATCTGGATTTGATCATTGTTGCGCAGCACGCATTTTTGAACCTGAACGCCGTTTACAAACGTGCCGTTCGTGCTTTCCAGATCCTCGATCTGATATTCTTCATCACGGAAGGTGATCCGTGCGTGTAGACGGGAGGTGTTGTCAAATTGAAGCTGGACCCGGCACAGGGAACCACGGCCGATAAAGGTATCTTCCTCCTCCAGTTCAACCCTGGTCGTCTCCAGTCCGGGATGAATGATCTCCAGATATGCATATCGACTGACAGCAATATCTTCCAGCACCGCCTTTCTCAAAATGGGAGTGGTCTTTGATAACTCCGATCTCTGGGCAGAAAGCGGGTTGACTTTAACTGTAGACTCGTCTTCCTTCATGCTGCCTAATATAGCCTGATGCATTACATCTTTCAACACAAAAAACTGGCCTGGGCGCCAATTCTGCTAAGTTATCTTTGCGCAAGCCCTTACTCCATCAATCCTGTCTTATTATCATAACGGGCGGAAAAAACAGCCGCTTTTCCCGAGAAAATATTGCAGTTTGAAAGGACGTGTTCGGCCACCTCCGTTCTCCTGGTTGGGTCCAGGCCGTTGTAAGTCTCGACAAAAAGGTCGTCTTCCGCGATCTCCGACAGGATTGACCAGATCTCTTCAGGGGCCATTTCAGGCGTAATCCGTAATCCTTTGTCGGGTAAATCTACCCCGAACAACCCCTTGCACGTATATGCTATTCGATTGAGATCCTCTTGAATCCTCTTGGCCTCAATGGCTAATTCCCCTTCTGAATAGCACACACCGGAAACAGGACATGAGACTTCTCGGTTCGCAATCCTGACATCAATACCTATGCAAACACCCCTTTTGTTATTTTCTCTTTTTTCGTGAAGCTCTATGATTTTGAAAATATCGGGCATGTCTCGTAAACGCTCTTATTATTTGAATTGACGGCTATTCTAATGATATCCACAAAACTAATCCTGATTCCCTTTAAGGCACATGGGCAGACCCGCGATCATATAAAAGACTTTATCGGCCATGCCGGCTATTCTTTGGTTGAGCGATCCTGCAAGGTCTCTGAATTTTCTGCCCAATGCATATTCCGGAACCACTCCGGTCCCCACCTCATTGGCCACAGCGATTATCGCCTGTCTATTTCGGGAAATTGTTTCAAGGAGCCTGTCTTCATAAGTGGCAACCTGTTCATCGCCCATTTTGAGAAGGACATTACTCAGCCAGACAGTCAGGCAATCAATAAGAACGGCATCTACTCCGGCACATTTTGTTTCAAGGGCCTCGGCGATCATCAATGGCTCCTCCACCAGTCCCCATTTTGCACTGCGCGATTCCCGATGCAATCTTACTCGCTCAGCCATTTCTTCATCTAAGACCTCTGCCGTGGCAAGATAAATATAAGAACCATAGTGTTCCTCGGCATAGCGAAGCGCCCATGAACTCTTGCCGCTCCTGGCGCCCCCCATTACAAAGATAAATTCTTTTGTGGATGATTCAGGCATTTCAGATCAAAGGAAATGGAGGGAATGTTCCATTGTTTTGATGAAGACAGAGACTGGAAATCAAACCGTCAACTCGCTCTCTTCCTTCGCAGCATCAATTATCATATCGGAGTGGCTTTCCCGGGCAAGTTCCTCGCAGTGAGCCTTGAAAGACGCCACATCCGGGTCTTTCCTGGAAGGATCATGGTGAAAAAGGACTAATTTCTTTACATTCGCCTTCAACGCAAGATCGAGTGTGGAAACATAGTCCGAATGGCCCCAACCCTTGCGTTTCTCTAATTCTTTCGGAGTATACTGGGCATCATGGATTAAAATATCAGCGTCTTTACAGAACCGGGCGAAATCATCAGGATGTCTTTCAGCCCAAGCCTCTTCCGTGAGTTCATTATCAGTGATGAATACGAGTCTCTTTTTCCCTTCGCGAAAACGAAAGCCGAATCCGCCCTGGGGATGTTGAAGAGGGATGCTGTCAATGACCACATCATCAACCTTCAGAGGCCCATGATTCAATGTATCGAGGTAACTCATTTCGGCCTTGAGGTCATCGAACTTAAGGGGGAAAAAACCATCTCCCATTTTATTATCGAAAGGGACCCTCAGGCCCTTCATGCAGCTTGGAAATCCGTCGATTTTTATCTTGCTTTCAGGATCGTAGACCGGATCAAAAAAAGGGAACCCCTGAACATGGTCCCAGTGGATATGGGTAATGAGGAGGTAAACGTCAACTTTTCCTCCGGCAGCAGCAAGTTGCTGACCCAGGGGCCTGATACCGGTTCCCGCATCAATTATAAACTTTCTTCCGCTTTCCAGCGTAATCTCAAGACAGGTGGTATTTCCCCCGTAAATCGTGGTGTCCTTTCCCGGGACCGGTATAGAACCCCTTGTTCCCCAAAATTTGACCTTCATTGTTTACCCTTTTAACACGTTGACAGTCGCCGTTTATAAAAATTAAGGGAATATCCGCCTAACAGTCAATTAAAAATAACTCTATTTACGTCATCAGTCGAACAGTGTCAATCTAAAAAAATCAATGAAAAAGAGAAGATAACCAATCAATCACACCGATGTGAATGATATGCACAAAAATATAGGTAAACCGTTAAGGGCTCGCTCAAAAATAACTTAGCAGAATTGGCGCTCAGATTTGGATTGGATTTATGCGATTCGAATGAGCAAGGCCACAGGAATAGTGAACTATTTCGAGGACCTTGTGAGTGAGAACCGTACAAAGGCACTCTGAAGATGAGATACGAAAATGTTAAGTTATTTTTGAGTGAGTCCTAAGTTCCGGGACCGGTTATAAATCGATTTCACAGTCTTTTGTCAATGTTTCTGCCTTTTCCTTCATATCAAGGGTGAACGGGTCACGCTCCTTTATCCCATCTTCAATCCTGTCCAATATGTCATAATAGGTATTCCAGGCCTTTTTCTCCGCCATGTACCTTTCTTTCAAGTAATCCGGCGTCTTACCTAATTCTTTGATGATCCTGTGCAAACGGGTTGTTCCCATTTGCAGCAATTCAAAACCCTCCTTGGGCTTCCCCTCATTAAAATATAAAGCCCCTTGCAGTGCTAATCGAAGATAGACCACTGTAAATGGAATATGGGAGACAAAACAGCCTGTAAAGGGATCAATGCAGTGCTTTGTCTTTTCAACAGGCCAGGGTAATGCCTTAGCATAGTGAGAAAACATAAGTATGCGCACGTAATCACCGATCAACTTCCCGGTTTTGGCAGATCTGATTGCTTCGACCGCAAAGGCATCCTTGTCATGACGCATAATGAGTCCGTCTTTATGGACATATCTCAAATTTCCCGTTGATTCCCGAAACAAGACGGACAAAATGTAGGCCTGGTCCTCTGCGCGACCAATAAAACCGGGCGTAAACGGCCGATGTCTTCTCAGGCTTTTAACGAGGATACCGCAGGTACCTCCGGTCACGTGGATACGCTGGAGACACCTGTCGCGCCCATTCAAGAGACCATTCTCGTACCGGGTCATCATTTCGGCCTCTGTGGAAAGGGCCTGTGGAAGGCGGCTGAAAAAGATCCATTCATCCCCCTTGATAGTCTCATCAGGGAAAACAACATCAGGCGTGAACAAAGAACGAGGTATATCTTCCTGGTTGACCAGTGCCCCTGCGATCATCCCCAACTCTACCCGGTTTCCATCCCCGTCTTCCCCCTCGGCACCCCACAAAGGCGTCTTAAAATGGTCCAGGGCTGATAGTCCACTCTCTTTTACTAATTCTTGTTGAGGAAAAACCTGGTCAAGATCTATTTTGAACGTGGCTTTGATGCATGGGTCTAATAAAACTTGCCACAATGCCGCTATCGCCTTGAGAAGGCTGTAGTGTCTGCCATATTCTCCGTCCACACCAATGATCTCATGAAGCAGGCGACTATCCTCAAGACCAAAAAAATGCTTGGCAGCGGGCGCGAACACTTCGCTTACCAGTCTTGAAGTATCGGATTCGGTTAAGGCGTAAATGCGAAGATGATCAAGGCCCTCAACATCCTTAAACATTTCCTCAAGATATGCCTTTGCCACATCCTGAAGCCCGGCATGGGTCACCGAAATGGACAGAATACAATGGGCTTTTGTATCTTTTTCAACTGTTCCCCGCTCTTTTTCAAACGCTATGGCCTCATCCAGGGCCTGTAGTCCATATATGACCTCATTTTTTGCAGGGTCCACACCTATCGGGATCGGATGATCATACCAGTAAAGCTGACTTTCTTTTTTTACCTGCTTGAGTCTCTGTTTCAGCTTGTCGGAAAGGGCCAGCCCGTCGATAGGCATGGCAGACAAAGGGAGAGTTAAGAGAACGTTTGATGTAAATAATATCTCTTTGGCCGGTTCCTGAATGGGATCGGGATTCAAACCGTGAATCCGTATTCTTCTCTTTTTGCGCAATGCCTCAATGTTTTGCACTCTGTCCTCTAAAAGAGAGACCCCCTCGGGGAAAAACACCCTCCAGACCATGTCAATAGTCTCTATGTGTCGTGAGAAGTTATCCGGTTTTTTGATCCAATCATACAGCTTATCAAGGTTTTCTCTGAAATCCGTGTCCCCGGCATACCTTTTTTTGATTTCACCACGAACAAGGGCTAAACCATCACGATAAAAATCAAATGCGTCCTTAAGGTGCCGCTCTTTTCCCAAAGCTTTGATAAAATGTTCGGCATGGGAATAAAAAGGGTGAGATTGCCCGCATAGAGAGATAAGGAAGGCTGAGTTCAAATTCCTGATTGCGGACTCGGGAGTCGTCTCCTCGGGACGGAATTGATCAATAATATCAATGCCCGTTAAGGGATCCTGTTCTCCTGTCTTACTGATCAAGGTCCTGATTATCGCTTCAAATTTGTCATTCATATCGAAACATAACTGCGATCTATAACATTCAGGGGGTCCAGCAACGTCATCGTATTTGGAGCGCCTATTGTCTCCCAGTCAATCCGGTCATATGAGATAGACTTGAATATCCATCCGGCCGAGATGTGCAAATGAGTAGAGATGCCGGTTTTTGACCTGCCTGCGTCAGCTAAAGTCGCAATGATATCCCCTTGTTTGACTACCCTGCCGACGTGAATACCATCATGTGGGTTTGTGTGACCATAAATAGTACAAAACTTCCTGTTATCCTTAGCCGCGAAACCATGTTCCATTATCACAGATTTGCCTAAGAAATCATTGACAATTCCGACAACTACTCCGTCATACATTACCGGGATCTTCGTTTTTTTGTTAAGATGAAGAATCCTGTCCAGTTGATCCCTGTATAGAAATAAATCTAACCCTTCGTGAGGTTTATCTCGCTTTCCCTGATCGCCCCACCATTTGTCCGGCGCATTGAACAACATACCCGGATAAAAGATCCATTCCTCAAAACCGCACTCACCCAAAGAATTTTCCCGGACAAGGAATTCAGTGAATCGTGTTTTACTTAAAGGCGGAGTCATGGGTCAGACCTCGAAAATTTTGGCTGATTTTGGGGTAATTTTTTGAACAAAAGGGTGCGTTTTTAGCTCAAGATTTAGGTTCAAGGTTCAGGGTTCACCGTTCAGGGGTTAAAACCTTTGAACCGTTGAACCCTGAACCTCATAACCCAGACCGACCTAATGTCCAATTTTTGAGCAAAGTCCTAAAAACTATGAGGATTGCAGTCACTAAATAAATAGTTTTTACGAGGTCTGTAGGTATTCTAAATAATTATCTTCCTGCCCTCAGTCTCTTTGCGTACACATCCGGAAGACCTGCTTTTATTATTTTATTGGCAGTTTTTTCGACATCATATTCAATCCTGTAATAGGTAATTATTTCCCTTTTTGTGTCATAGACCAAATAACATGCCCGCGGGTCTCCATCGCGGGGTTGACCGACTGCTCCGACATTTACCATCCACATTTCTTCTTCCGGGGGATGAAATGTATATGATCTTTTGCCCTTCTTGAAATTAGGGATATTTATTCCAATTGTACCGACGCCATAGTCCGCTCTAACAATAAGGGCTTCGTGTGAATGGCCGAAAAACACCAGCGGGATCTTTTCTCTTCTCATATAATCGAACTCTCTAACAGCCAGTTTTCTTGTTTCGGAGATTTCCGGCCTTACAACATATTCATACAGTTCCGGTTTGCTTAATGTACTATGTGTCATTCCGACGTGAGGAAGACGACTCGGCATCATAGCAAAGCCTGCTTTCTTAAAGTAAGGTGACTCTTCTAAATCCACGTTATGGTTCTTCAGCTCATCAATGGTCCAATAGGTTGCTTTTATTGCATTTTCGCTGCTAAATATCTCCTCAAAATTCAGGATACCCATTAACGCGGCCTCATGATTGCCAATTATGGACCTGATACCCCTTTGTTCCAGTTTTTCCAAAACCTGAACCGGGCTTGGGCCGTAGCCGACATTGTCACCAAGAGAATAGATCCTGGAAATATTCTTTTGTTTATCTATATCCCCCAAAACGGCCCCAAAGGCCTCAAAGTTCCCATGTATGTCCGCAATTACAGCTATCCTTGCCATTCTGCTCCCCATTACATTACAGATAATCTTTATTCATTTGAATGTAACCTTTGTGCGTGCATTCTCTCTCGTAGCTACGAAAAAAGGCTACACTCTATTAATTTAGCCGTATCTGCTCAATATATCGGGGGATCCCCCTCACTCTTCACGGGGGAGGGTCGGGGTGGGGGTGAAAGCCCCAGGATATTGAGCTATTACAATGGTATTAACTATTACAAAATTAATCATGTCATATGCTAATATAACATAATAATAAATGAAAAGGCAAGGATTTTATAATCCTATGAATGATCGGGGCGGGGCGCTATTTTTTCTCTCAGGTTAGCAAAAAGATTATGCACATCTTCCAAAATCACATAACCGCATGGGACCAGAAGAAGGGTGATTCCGGTAGCAAAGAGGACACCGAACCCGAGGCTCACTGCCATGGGGATAAGGAACTGGGCCTGTAGGCTTCGTTCAAGGAGCATCGGCGTAAGCCCGGCAAACGTGGTGAGGGAGGTAAGGATGATGGCGCGAAACCTTAAGGCCCCGGCCTTAGTAACAGCGTCATGGGCGTTTAAACCCTTATCCCTGATCCGATTGGCGGCGTCAACCAACACCAGAGAGTCGTTGACCACTACCCCGGCCAGGCCCACGATACCGAACAGGCTTAAAAGGCTGAGATTGAAACCCATGATCAGATGGCCCAACAAGGCCCCGACAATACCGAAAGGAATGGCCGCCATGACGATGAGGGGCTGGGTAAACGACCTGAAGGGAATGGCCAGAAGGGCGTAAATACAGAAAAGGGCAATGGAAAACCCCCTGAGTACATCGCCTAAAGATTCTTTTTGTTCTTTGCCCTCCCCTTCTATGGTATACCGGATGCCCGGATATCGGTTTTTCAATTGCTCTAAAAAGCCGCTCTCCAAGGCTGTCCTCACCTCATTGGCATTGGTAACCGTTTCATCAACGTCCGCTGTGACCTTGATCACCCGCCTGCGCTGGGCCCTCTGAATGGCGGCATAGCCCTGCTCCATGTTCACCTCCGCCACCTGACTGAAGGGCACTTCGATGCCGCCCGGCGCACGAATACGCATCTCTTCCACATAGCTTAATGACCTGCGTTCCGACTCGGGGTAGCGGACCAGGACCTTGACCTCATCCTGGTCCCGCTGCAACCGCAGGGCCTCTGCCCCGTAAAAGGCATGCCGCACCTGCCGGGCTAAATCGTTGAGGGTCAGGCCCAAACTTCGGGCCGCAAGCTTCAGTTTAAGCTGCATTTCCTCCTTGCCGGGCATAAAACTGTCGCTTATATCAAAAACACCGGGATAGCCTGTAAGCTCGGTCTTGAGTTCATCGGCTGCTGCCACGAGCTGGTCGTGATCATCCAAAGACAGGTGAACCTCAATGGGAGTTCCAGCGCTGAAAAGTTCACTCTGGAACGTGATTGATTCGGCATCCGGGATAAGCCCCACCTTCTTGCGCCATAACTTGACCAGCTTCATTGCGCTCACGTCCCGCTTTTCCCCTTCGAGAACCTGCGCATGTGAACCCCTATCAGGGCCACGCTGTATTCAAAAAGAGGGGCTGCATCCTCTGCACGCTGCCCGTCCATTTCGTCCAATGCCTGTTTTGCGGACTGCTCCAGGTGGGCCACCATATCCACGGTGCGTGCCGCCGGTGTTCCTGCGGGCATGGTCAGGGAGCATATCAGCACATCGCTTTCTACCTTCGGAAAAAATGTAAACTTGATCAATCCGCCCTTCCATACTCCCAAGCTCAACAGGAGCACTGCAATGCCGAATGCCACTGTGGCATAACGCCAGTGCACACAAAAATCCACAAGTCTTGCATAAGGCCCGCTGATGACCCATTTCAGCCAACGGGCAACGAGTTTTTCCTTTTTGGGCCTTTTTTTCAGTCCGAGCTGTCGGCGCCTGCCACCGGCCAGATGGGAAGGCAGTATTGTCAGGGATTCCACTAAAGAGCCTAAGAGCACAAGGATCACCACTATGGGCAGGTTGCGCATGATCTTGCCCATGGTGCCGCCCCCCAACAGAAGGGGCCAGAAGGCCACTATCGTTGTAAGGACGGCAAAAATCACTGGCCTCCCCACCTCTATCGTGCCTTCCACCGAGGCATTAACAGGGTCAAGACCCTCCTCCTGCTTGCGAAAGATATTCTCGCCCACGATAATGGCGTCATCCACCACAATACCCAAAACCATAATAAAGGCGAACAGGGAGATCATGTTGATGGACACATCAAAGTTGGGCAAAATCCACAGCCCCGCTAAAAAGGAGATAGGAATCCCAAGGGTAACCCAGAAGGCCAATCGCAGGTTTAAAAATAATCCGAGGAGGATACTCACTAAAATAAGGCCAAAGCCCATGTTCTTTAACAACAGGTTAATACGGCTCCGCAATATCTTGGACATGTCCTGATATAATCCGACATCCACCCCGGCAGGGAGCCTGACTCTGACCTCCTCCGCATATTTTTTGACCGTATCAGCGACCGTAAGGGCATTTTGATCTGCCACCCTGAAAACCTGGATCACAGCGGCCGGCTTTCCCTGGAACCGGGCATAAAGATCCACGTCCTCGAACCCGTCGCTCAATTGAGCGATCTGTCCTAAAGTGACCTTGCTGCCGTCAGGCCGGGTAATTACGGCCACGTCCCGGTAGTCTTCGGCATAATAGCGCCGTCCCTTGGTCCGTATCAGGATCTCCCCGCCTGCTGTTTTGACATTGCCGGCAGGAAGGTCCAGGCTGGCCCCTCTCACGGCATCGGCCACCTTACTCAGGGTAAGCCCGTACCGACGCAGGGTCTTTTCAGAGATTTCCACGTGGATTTCGCCCTGGCGCACGCCAAAAAGCTCGGCCAGGGTAATACCCGGCAGATTAGTGATCTCGTCCTTGAGCTTTTCCGCTAAGTGTTTGATGGTCGCCTCGGGCGCATCCCCGTACACGGCAAGGCTGATCACCTGGCTTCGCCTGGTCACTTCCCGGACTATGGGCTCTTCCGCCTCTTTCGGAAACGTGGTGATCCGGTCCACCTCGGCCTTTACCTCATCTAAAAGAGCCTTCAGGTCCCAGTCCTTCATAACCTCTATGATTACAGTACCGAATCCTTCCCTGGCCGTGGAATCGATCCGCTTTATTCCGGCAAGCCCTGCCACCTTTTCCTCGATCCTGCGGATGATGGCCTCCTCCACCTCGGCAGGGGACGCGCCTATATATTCTGTTGTGATGGTAATACGGTCCAAAGAAAACTCGGGAAAAACCTCTAATTTCATGGTCAGACCCGTGACTGCCCCTGCAAGCAACAAAAAGATCATCAACAGGTTGGCGGCCACATGATTTTCCGTGAACCAGGCTACCATGCCTTTCATGAGCCGTTTTCCTCCTTAACCGGTACAGTCCTCACAATCATGCCGTCTGAGACCGCCTTGAGCGGGGATACGACAATCATTTCCCCGTCTTTGAGACCGGCCTTAATTAGAACGCCATCTCCCTGAATCCTGGCCACACCCACCTTCCGGAAATGCAGCAGACCGTTATTATCCACAACCCATACCACATGGCCCTGATGCAGGGCAGAACGGGGGATAACCGCTGCCTTGGGCAGGCTGCGGCCTTCAACATCAACCGTGACAAAGAGACCCGCGGCCAACGGCGGTTTTTTTTCATAAGGTTTCTTCACCCGTACAACCACGTTAATCATACGGGTGCGCTCATCCAACTTGCCTTCGGCCCGGACCACCTTTCCAGGCCATGACATGTCATGGCCTGCAATACGGGCCCGGACCGTCACTGCCGAACCAGGGCCTTTGCCGGGAGTAAAATCTGGCACATGGAACCAGAATAAGTCCTCGTCTTCCAGGGGCAGGACAATCTCCGCCGCATCAGTGGAATATAGGACGGCCAATGCCGGCCCTGGTGAAACATATTGGCCTATATCCACATTTTCCTGACTCACCCTGCCGTTAAAGGGGGCCAGAAGCTCTGTCCGTTCCAGGTTTAGCAGGGCCTTCCTGAGATTTGCACCATCGGCCTCAACCTTAGCCCCGGCCGCGGCCAATTGCGGCTCCTTAGTCACTAATGGCGGCGGTTTTTTGTTTGTCTTGAAACCGCCCGGACGATGCAGATACCATTCCTCCCTGGCTGCGGCAGACTCTTCCTCCACAAACCTCAATTTACTTTCCGAGTCTTTAATTTTTGCTTCTGCCAAGGTAACGGCCAACCGGTAATCCTCCGGGTCTATGCGCAGTAATGTTTCGCCTTTTTTAAATTCGCCGCCATTGATTAGAGAGGAAGAAACAAAAACCACCTTGCCACCCACTTGAGGTACCAGGTTGATCTGCCGCAAGGGTCTCACCGTACCCTCGCCCGTAATACGGACCGATTGCGGCCCGGTTTCGACCCTTATGGTCCTGACCATGGGCGCCGGCACGGAAGGTTTTTGTTTCTTGAGTTGCGTTTTACCTGCCATCAATCTGTTCATGCCGAGAGCGCCCAAAGCGATCAGGGCGACAGTAATAACAAATTGAAAAAGCCGTCTCTTTGTCTTGGTCATGGCTTTTGACCCTCTATCGTTTTCAATATCCACCCCACCCTCCTCCTAATGCCCGGTGCAAGGTAACGCGATTACTTAAAATGGCAAAGTCAACCTGGACTATATTATCTTCGGCCTGAAACCGGGTCTGCTGGGCATCTAATACGGTCAGGAAATCCACCAGACCTCGCTCGTAGCGGGTCTCGGCCACTTCCTGTGTGGCCCTGGCCTCCTCCAAAAAATTTAATTCCCGGGACCTACGTTCCAACTGCTCCTTGCGGGTCAAAAGGGCGCTTTCCACCTCGGAAAATGCGCCCAGCACGGCCTTGGCATATTCGGCCACGCCCTGCTTATACCTCGCTTCCGCGGCCCGCTGGACGGCCTTTAATTTACCGGCGTCAAACAACGGCTGAACAATGCCCATGGCAAGGTTCCACAACTCACTCTCGGGCCGGAAGAGTTCACTTAATGCATCACTTGAGTATCCTAAACCGGCAGTCAGTGTGATTTGTGGAAACCGGCTTGCCATGGCCACACCCACCTGGGCGTTCAATGCCTTCAACTGTGCCTCGGCAGCCCTTATATCAGGCCGGCGCATAAGAAGTTCGGAGGGCAGCCCCGCAGGAACCGGGGCTAAGCGTTTGAAGTAGTCTTCCTTGTGTAACCGCGCGGATCGTGTTTTGGGATAGCGTCCCAACAGCACGGCCAGTTTCTGTTGGGTGATACCCAGTTCCTGGCGCATTGACGGGAGCAATGCCTCTGCCCGGGCCAGGATCCGGCGGGCCTGCCTCAAATCCAGGATAGATATCAGGCCCCTTTCGTAACGATGTTCTACCAAGACCAGGCTCCGGCGGAAATTTGCAATACTCTCATCTGTAATCTGTATGCGCCGCTCCAAGGCTTCCACTAATAGATAGAGATTGATCGTTTCGGCCACCACGGTCTGTGCCACGGTACGACGGCCTTCCTCGGCCATAAGCAGGTCGGCCCTTGCCCCTTCCTCGGCCCGGGCAAGTCGCCCCCACAGGTCCAGCTCAAAAGACGCGGGCAGGGAAAGATTGTGGGAATCAATGGTCACTCGTTGCTGTTGACTTTCAAACTTGAGGCTTCCGCCCTGAAAGGTCGGTACAGATACTTCAACTGTTTGTCTCTGCCGCCGGGCCTGACCCTGGAAGCCTAAGAAGGGGAAGCGGTCGGCCCTGGTCCGGACAAACCTGGCCCGGGCCTCCAAAATCATGGCCCCGGCCTTTTTGATGTCCAAGTTGTTCCTTAATGCCTCATCTACAATCTTGTTTAATTCCGGATTGGCGAAAACATCCCACCATCGGTCTTCGGATTGGGGCGTAACGCCTTCAACAGGCGCAGGGGCATGGTGATAGACCCCTGGGATATGGATACCAGTATCGGGTGTGCTAAAATCCGGGCCCATTTTCATGCAACCACCGGCAATGATAAGTGCGGCAAAGGTTGCCATCATATTACAAAACACACGTTTCACTCAGACTCCTCTCTATAGATCCCGCCAAGCCCGTTAAGTGAAAACTCGACAATATGTCCCACCAGCCTTGCCCTGAAAGCAGCGTCGTATTCACGTCCCGTCAGACGCGTGACCGCCACCCTGGCAAAATTAAGGTGTAATATCATGGAAAAAACGCTGAACATGCTTAACATGAGCTGCTCTTCATCCATTTTACCGGGTAAGAACGGACTGATTATCGCCCCCAGTTTCTGAAAAAAAGGTTGCATGATCTGACCGGCCACAATCTCGAACGCCTCCGTGGGTTGAGCCAGTTCCCTGACCATAAGCTGAAAATGCAGCTCACGTTCCCTTTCTGTCAACGGTCCTTCTAAAAAGGCGCTTGCCACGGCATGAATCACCGCGCTTATGCTAATCCTCTCCCTGGATTCCAGGGCCTTGTCAACGGCGTTCATTATACGCCTGGCCCTCGGGAACCACCTGGTCTTGAATACTTCGAGGTAAAGGTTTTCCTTGTTGCCGAAATGATAATTCACCGCAGCCAGGTTACACCCTGCCCTTGTGGTGATTTCCCGAACAGTGACTGCATGATAGCCCTTGCGCGCGAAAAGCAGCTCTGCCTCGTCAAGTATGCGTTCTCTCGGGAATTCGTTCTTGTCTTTTTGTACCATGAACAACCTCACATTTGATACAAACGTTTGTATTAAACATTTGTTTGAATGTCAAGCAGTTTTTCGACCCTCAGTACCTCACAGGTTAGGTTAAAATCAAAGATGGGGGAGAAATCACATAACTGTAATTTGGTTTTTTTCTTCATTGATGAGGAATTTGACGTCTAAAAACTTTTCACAAACATAAATATTGGATCGGATGTGTCCGGTGATTTTATCTGTCTTAATTTCACCACCGACAAGGGCCAGCAGTGGTATCAGGTTGTCTGCGAGATTGGAGTCCACAACCGCTTCGGAACCAAAAACTTCCAGTAGTTTTTTGGCGGCCTTTGCACCAACCTTTTCCGCCCTTAATCCTCTTTCACCCAAGGCATCCGCTCCCATGGAAACCTTCCCCTGCTTACTGATCGTCCACAGGGTTATCACTGTGCCGGCCGAAGCAGTAGGTTGATATTCATTCTTTATTCTTAATGGGCAGAGTGCCCTTAGTCTCTGTGTTGCCCCTTCGGCCTGACGTTCAGCAACTTTAGCATTTTTTAATTGATCGGACGCCGCTGATATCCCCTCAATTCTTTCCAACCGGCATTTGTCTGATAGATAGAATCCAGGAATTCTGCTCCGCAAATGAGTACAAAAATCATCTACACTTCCGTGATCCTTCAGACAGTACCTGGGTTTTATGGTCAGGCGAATAATTCCCTGGCCCTTAGGATAAAACCCTCTTTTCATGTCGTTTAATTCGATCGAAACAAATTCCCTGAAGAAAGGAAGGATAACGTGGGAGAAATAATCTATAGGGATGCTCCACCTCGTATCTGTCCCACCTTTTATGTGGAGAATAACTTGATCATCTGCGAACATGCAAGGCAACAGGAGTGACTGAAGCAAAAGCGTGATTGAACCTGCCGTGCCGATATCGAGTGACAAAATTCCAGGTGTTATTCCTCCGGGAGCAAATTCTATGGCAGATGAACCCGGCTCAGCTCCTTTCACCTGAGCCTTAGCGAGCTTTATTAGCGCATCAATACAACTCAGATGCTGGGCTTTGAGCCCGGGCTTAGGGCGATTATGCCTGATTTTATCTGCTGTGAAAGGCTTGCGGGACAATGTAGAAAGCGCTAAGGCCGTTCTCAGAATCTGCCCACCGCCTTCCATGCAGGAGCCATCGATGTGTATCATTGTCTGTAACCAATTTCGTGAAATGGATCGGGTCAACTCTTGACTTCTATTTAGTGCCCATCCAGAAAGGGCTTCCGATCCTCAGGGAGTATTGAAATAATGGAGTTGTGGAGTTATGGGAAGAAAAGATAGCTAACCATCCAGTCCCGCAGCGGCCATAATATCCGGCACCACTTCTTCTTTTCCGATAGCCATGATATGTACACCATGACACATCTTTTCATCGCGTATCCTTTTTATCATCCTTCCGGCAATTTCTATCCCCTTATCCAGCTTCCGTCCTTTGGGTGCAGCATCCATCTCATCGATCAGTTCCTGGGGAACCATGACACCGGCCACATTCTTATTCATAAACCTGGCCATGGGAGCGGAAGTGAGTAAAATAATGCCCGCTAATATCTTCACGGGAAACTGCTTTGCATAATCCATGAACTCCTTGAAATGGTCCAGATCATAGACCGCCTGGGTCTGGATGAACTCCGCGCCTGCCTCGATCTTCTTCTCAAACTTGATAAGCTGTGGCTCCAGCGGATTGGCCTCGGGCGTTACAATGGCCCCCGCACAAAAAGAGACGTTTCCATCCAAATCGTTGCCTCCCAGGTCCTTTCCCTTTTCTAATTTTCTGATTGCCATCAGCAACTGACTGGAATCGAGATCAAAAACCCCTTTTGCCTCCTTGTGGTCACCAAAAATAACCGAATCACCCGTCAAACAAAGGACATTATTGATACCCCTGCTCGATGCAAACAGGAGATCCGCCTCAAGGGCCAACCGGTTGCG
>JAFDDR010000174.1 GCA_019310785.1 Deltaproteobacteria bacterium | reverse complement strand
CACCCGAGGTAGGAGCCCAGTGCATTAGTAGTGCATGCTGGGATCTGTGCGGGGGGTGCCGGGTAACCGGCATTCCTACCGCGACTAAATAGTAAAGTAACTTGACATGGAGTGGTCTTGGTGGTATGTTGCCACCATGCCAAGAACAGCGAGATTAGACACTCCCGGCCTCTTGCATCATGTCATGATCAGAGGAATAGGCTTAGCATTCCACAGGGCCCCGATAGCGGGATCTACGCTATGCTCCGACAGGCAAAAAGGCGCAAAACGCACAAAAAGTAAAAACTACATATTGTAATATCAATCAGTTATGCCCCTCAGAAACATAGGTTTGGACTTTTTACGAGTACATCAAAGTTGATTAGAGACATTAAAAAGGTTTGGGGTTAAGGCAAAAAGGCATTCTCAGCAGAAGCCTCATTCATGAGATCCTTGTGCCCATGCTCAGACTCCCACCGTTTATCCATATAGTATAGGATCGGTACTGCCGCTCTGGATATAAAAAGAGATGCCACCTCTCCTGCCATGAGTGACAGGGCCAGGCCCTGAAAGATGGGATCAAAAAGGATTACAGAGGCTGCCACGACAACTGCCGCAGCCGTGAGCATCATTGGACGAAACCGGACGGCCCCGGCATCAATGACCGCCTCGTTAAGCGGCATACCCTCTTTAAGACGCAGCTCGATAAAGTCCACTAAGATGATGGAGTTGCGCACTACAATGCCGGCCCCTGCTATGAAACCGATCATGGATGTGGCCGTAAAGAATGCGCCCATAAGCCCATGTGCAGGCAGGATTCCAACTAATGAAAAGGGGATAGCAGCCATTATGACCAGAGGCGTGCTGAGTGACTTGAACCAACCCACCACAAGGATAAAGATCAGCACCAGGACAACACCAAAGGCGATTCCCAGATCTCTGAATACCTCATAGGTGATGTGCCATTCGCCATCCCATTTTATGGCAAAACGCTTGTCACTTTCCGGAATGCGGGCCGTATATTGACTGAGCTTATATCCTTCCGGCAGGGAGATGGCGTCGATTTTCTTGCGCATTTCCAGGATCGCATAAACAGGACTCTCCTTGACTCCGGACACATCCCCGGTCACATATACCACCGGCATCAGGTTCTTGTGATAGATGCTTCGGTCAAGGTCGGTCTCCTGTATGGAAATCAGGTTGGAAAGGGGCACCAGATTGCCATCGCTTGAAGGAATTTTAATTGCCTCCAGCCTTTTGATGCCGGCCCTGTCAGCCAATGGCAACCGGAGCAGGATGTTTACGTCTTCTTTCTCCAGTGGTTTATGAAGCAGCCCCACTTGAATCCCTTTTAGAGCAATTCTTAGGGTCTGATCGATCTGTGCCGCGCTGATGCCATGGAGAGCCGCCTTTTCTTTATCCACAATCAAATTGAACCGGATCTGCTTCTCTTCCATGTACCAATCCGTATCTACCACCCCGGGCGTCTCTTCAAAAACCTTGACAACCTCTTTGGCAATTTGCCGCTGGCGCTCATAGTCCGGTCCATAAATTTCGGCAACAAGGGTGGATAGCACGGGTGGCCCGGGGGGTACCTCCGCCACCTTTATTCGGGCCTTGTACCTGTCTGCAATACGCTTGAGTTCAGGACGCACTCGCTTTGCAATATCATGGCTCTGGGCCTTGCGGCGATGCTTGTTCACCAGATTCACCTGGATGTCAGCCACATTGGGGCCTCGCCGCAAATAGTAATGCCGCACCAGGCCGTTGAAGTTAAATGGGGCGGCAGTGCCCATGTAGATCTCATAATCAGTCACCTCGTTTACGGTTTTAAGAAAATCGCCCATCTCTAATGCGACTGCCGATGTATCCTCTAATGTAGCGGATTCCGGCATATCAATAACAACCTGGAACTCACTCTTGTTGTCAAAGGGCAGCATCTTGACCTTCACCCATCCCACGGCAACAAGTGCACACGCCGCCATAAGCAATACCACCACGCCAACCAAAAAAAACCATCGCCAGAACGGCGATTCAATCAGAGGTGTCATCATATACCGGTAAGATCTGATGCTCCAATCTTCTTTCTCGCCATGTTTTTCATGGATACCGCTCTTTTTTTGCTTCAGAAGACGGAGAGATGCCCACGGCGTAACAATAAATGCCACGAGAAGGGAAAAAACCATGGCAGCCGAGGCCCCCACTGGGATGGGCCGCATGTATGGGCCCATGAGGCCGCCGACAAAGGCCATGGGAAGGATTGCGGCTATTACGGTAAGGGTTGCGAGAATGGTAGGATTTCCCACCTCATCTACGGCCTCAATCGTCACTTCTAAAAATGGGCGATCCTTATTTTCAGGAAGGCGAAAATGGCGAACCGTATTCTCTACAACAACAATGCCGTCATCAACTAAAATACCGATGGAGAAGATGAGGGCAAAAAGGGTGATACGGTTCAAAGTGTAGCCGTAAAGGTAAAAGACGGCGAGGGTCAGGGCCAGAGTCACCGGAATGGCTAAGGCCACAACACCCGACTCCCGGCGGCCAAGGGCAAGCCATATGAGAAATATCACCGAGAAAACAGCAATGAACATATGAAAGAGGAGTTCGTCGGATTTCTCTTTGGCAGTCTCACCGTAATGACGTGTAACGCTCACATGGATGTTATCGGGGATGATTACTCCATGGCTTTCATCAACCCTGCGAAGGACCCCTTCGGCCACCGTAATGGCATTTGCGCCTTTACGCTTGGCAACGGTAAGGGTTACGGCAGGGTAAACGGAATTGCTGATATGTTTTCCGGTTATCTCCTTTTCCTTACCGGCAGGTCCCAAACCGAGGAACAAATATTGGTCCGGCTCCTCAGGTCCATCCACTATGTCAGCCACATCTTCCAAGTAGACAGGACGATCTCCATGTACCCCAACCACCACATGGCCTAATTCATCGGCATCATTTATAAATCCGCCTGTGTGAACCAGGATTTCCCCTTGTTTTGAAGGAAAGCTTCCAATCCTGGATTCTTGATTGGCAGCCCTCAACGCATTCACAATGCTACCGAGATCCAGGTTAAAAGCCGCCATGCGAACCGGATCCAAGAGTACCTGGACCTGCCGTCTATAGCCGCCAATAATGCTGGTAGTCGATACATCGTCCTCACGCTTCACTAAGTCTTCTATCTCGGCCACGACCCTGCGCAAGGTATAATGATCCACATCTTCTCCCCAGAAAGTGAGGGCAAGGATGGGTACATCATCAATGTAGCGAGGTTTAACAAGGGGAGGGGAGACGCCTTCGGGAATCAGGTCGTAATTGGCCGACAGCTTGGACTGAAGCCGGACGATTGCCTCTTCCTCATCTTCCCCAACAAAGAATCGGACTACCACCATGGACATTCCAGGGCTCGAAGTGGAATAGACATACTCAACCCCGGGTATCTCCCAAAGCAATTTTTCCATGGGTTTTGTAATGCGCTCTTCTATTTCTTTTGGGGTTGCGCCCGGCATTCCGACAAAAATATCGATCATCGGGACAATGATCTGGGGTTCCTCTTCTCTGGGAAGGACATAGACGGCAGCCATGCCTAAGATGATGGAGGCGACTATGATAAGCGGGGTTAGCTTGGAATCTATGAAAGCGCGGGCGATTTTGCCTGCCGCACCCACCTTGGGATTGCTGATTGTTGATTTATGATTGAACAATAAATCCTCCCTTGGATTGATTGTTAAACGTCTCGGAAATTGTACAACTAATTGAAATGATGGAGCTTTCAATGGCAACTGATTTGTGCCAACCACATTAAATGCTGGAGTAGTGGAGTGTTGGAGTAGTGGTTAGTGGAAACGGAAAAAACCATCACTCCAATAGTCCATTGCTCCAATATTCTCCCGCCATGGCGGCATGAACGAAGCGACCTAAATTCATGACCACTGAATAACTACTGAATAATAACGCGGGCGCCGTCAACCAGAGCCGGCACCGGCTCCGCAACGTAACGGTCTCCCTCTTTAAGCCCTGAAAGCACTTCTACGGAATCCCCGGAACTCTTTCCCGGACGTATAAGGCGAAAGTGGGCTATGTTGTCGGAATCTACCAGGTAGAGGCCGGTGAGTTGCCCTCGAATAATAACGGCACTCCGGTTTATTAGAAGCTTTTTGGTTTGGCCTGTGGGGACTTGTACCCGTGCAAACATGCCGGAGGTAACGGACCTTTCTATGGGCAGGTTAATCTTGACAATAAATGAGCGGCTCTTCTGGTCCGCGCTGGGTACGATAGTGCAGACATTTCCCTCCAACGGCCCGGTTTTCAGGGCCGGAACTTCCACGAATACCTTCTGCCGAGGCTCAACATAGCCGATGTAGGTCTCAGGAAGTAACATATCCACACAAAAGCCGTGGGTTGTTTCGATTGTAAGCAAAGGGGTTCCCGGGGAAGCGAGATCCCCTTTGTCAACTAATTTTGCAATGATAATACCATCGTGAGGTGCGGTTATCACCGCATCCTTACTGGTGACACGCACTGCCGCCAGATTCGCTTCAGCCTGTTTGACCCTTGCACGAGCTGCCGCCACCATGGCCCCTGCCTTTTCCAGGGCCGCTTCCGCCTGGTGATAACCTGCTTCTTTTTCCTCAAATACCTGCGCACTCACCATGGCCTGCTTTTTGAGATCTCTATAGCGTTCATAGGTGGCAAAAGAGAGTTTCTTTTGCGCTGCCGCAGCCTCACGGGCCGATATTGCTGCGGTGAGTGCCTTCCCGGCTTCTGCTAAGCCGGCTTCGGCCTTACGGACCTGGGCCTTTACCTGGCGCTGGTCCAGGATAATAAGGGCTTCCCCTTTTTTGACACGGTCTCCTTCTCTTACCCGAATAGATTCAACAGTGCCTAAGAGCTTGCTGGACAATTTACTGCTGATACCGGCCTGTACAGTCCCAACTGCCTCATAGATTAGAGGCTGTTCTGTCATTTGCGCGGTTGCCACAGAAACACCCTTCACCACCGGAGCTGATTTTTTTGCGGTACCCGGTTCAATTTTCTCGCCACAGGCGAGCGGGAAGAGAACCATTAAAAGTGCCGTGAGAAAAAGGAATCTCTTTTTCATCATACTCTCCATTAGTATGGTATTCATTTTTTCAAATTCAGATGGCAAATATAGCGCACGGCTTTAGCCTTACGCTACCCAGGTTGTCAGGTTCAAGGTTCAGGAAAAACCTGAATTTAACAGTCCACTCTTCAGAAAATAACCATTGAACCGTGAACCTGGAACTTTAAACCTGTGAAGTTACTCTTAATCTATCTTTGCCCTGTACAAGGCTGTTGGATACGACCGTTATGCTGCTCATTGCCATGGCTAATGCCGCTAAGATTGGATGTAATTGTCTCAGAAATCCGGGCAGAAATTCAAAAGGATATAGCACGCCGGCTGCAACGGGGATGAGCACAATATTATAAAAAAAAGCCCAGAAAAGGTTCTGCCTTACAGTACCCATAGTTGTCCTGCTGAGATTGATGGCCCTGGAAACACCGGTCAGACTACCACTGCCCAGAATCACATCCCCTGCCTCTATAGCCACATCCGTCCCTGTCCCAATGGCCATACCCACATCTGCCTGGGCCAGCGCAGGGGCATCATTGATACCGTCTCCCACCATTCCGACCCTGCGCCCATCCTCCTGGAGCTTTTTGATCTTGGCAGATTTTTCTTCCGGCAGCACCTCTGCAAAAATCTCATCGATATTTACTTCCGAGGCAATTGCCTTGGCCGTCTGGATATTATCTCCCGTAAGCATGACCACCTTCAGATTCTGTCGATGAAGCTCTGCAATCGCCTCTCTTGACTCAGGTTTGACCATATCTGCCACGGCTATAAGGCCTGCAAGTTTTTGCTGAACCACCACTAACATCACGGTCTTACCTTCATCCTGTAAAGGCCGGACTCGATCTCTTGCCCCATTAAGATTTAACTCCGTCTTATCAAACCAGTTGGGCTTTCCAACTAAGACTTCCAGGCCGTTGATCTTTGCCTGAACTCCGAGGCCCCTTGCAGCCCTGAACTCCTCCGGTTCAAAAAGATCAATTCCTCTCTTTTCCGCCTCTTTTGCAATGGCCCGTCCTAAGGGATGTTCGGATCCCCTTTCTGCCGAGGCCCCAAGTCTTAAAAGTTCTTCCTCATCCTTGATATGTGAACCGGACACAATAACATCGACTACAGAGGGCTTGCCCATGGTAATGGTGCCGGTTTTATCCAGAACAACCGTATCCAGTTTGGTGGCCATCTCCAATGCCTCGCTGTTTCTAAAAAGCATTCCCTTTTCGGCACCCTTACCGGTTCCCGCCATTATGGCCGTGGGTGTGGCAAGTCCAAGCGCGCACGGACAGGCAATGACCAGTACCGCTACCATTCTTATCATTGACGGTACAAATTCACCACCGATCACCCACCAGATGATAAAGGTCAGAAAGGCTATCCCGATCACCGCCGGGACAAATACTGAGGCGACCCTGTCGGCTAATGCCTGAATTGGGGGCTTGCTTCCCTGGGCTTCCTGAACCATACGGATAATCCGTGCAAGGGCAGTATCTCTTCCCACCTTTGTGGCCTCAAATTTTAGACGGCCTTCTCCATTGATGGTTCCTCCTACGATCCTGTCTCCCGGAACCTTGTCAACGGGGATAGGTTCCCCGGTCAACATGGATTCGTCAACACTTGATTCCCCTTCGATGACAATACCATCCACGGGGATACTCTCTCCGGGACGAACAATGACAGTGTGACCCACCTTGACCCGGGACAGGGAAATCTCTTTTTCCGCACCGCTCTCCAAGATGGTTGCGGTTTTAGGGCGCAGCCCGATTAACTTGCGTATGGCACCCCCTGTCTTTCCCTTGGTCCTTGATTCCAGCATCTTGCCTAATTTGATCAGGGTTATGATTACGGCCGATGTCTCGAAATATACATGTTTTCCAAGGACGGGATAAAGGAGCAGGGAAAGGGAGTAAAAATAGGCGACAGAAGATCCCATGGCCACCAGGACATCCATATTGGCGCTCCTGTTTTTCAGGCTCTTCCAGCCTCCGGTATAGTAATCCCAGCCTGTGTAAAACTGGACAGGTGTTGCAAGGACCAGAAACAGCCAGTTTACCCATGCGGCATGACTCCATAATCCAAGCAGTCCAAAGTCTCTTCCCATGCTGAGAAAAAAAAGCGGCGCAGTAAATATGACTCCCACAAAGAACTTTCGAGTCTGGTCTCTTATCTCAGCCTTACGCGCAGCTAATTCAGCGTCTTCGCCATCAAAGGACTCATCCGGCCGTATGGCCCCATACCCCGCCTTCTCTATGGCGCCGATCATCTCTTCTACGGTGGTCATGCCCGGAATGTATTCGACAAAGGCGCGTTCCGTAGCAAAATTGACGGATGCCTGAACCACTCCGGGGACCTTTTTCTTCAAAGTCCTTTCAATGTTCATGGCACAATTGGCACAGGTCATCCCGGTAATCGGTAATTCAACGCTTGCTTTTGTCACCCCGTATCCTGAATCATGAATCTTCTCTATAAGGTCCCCTATTCCGATCTCACTTGAATCATATGTCACATCTGCATGTTCAGTGGCAAAGTTGACATTTGTTTTCTTTACGCCATGAAGTTTTTTGATATTTCTTTCGATATTAAGGGCGCAATTGGCGCACGACATCCCTGTTATCGGGAGACTTATGTTTTTTTCTGGCATTAGCTTTTCCTAAAACCTCAAGGTCAAAAGATATGATAGGTGCTTCAATAGTGCCCATCCATAAACTAACGTTTTTGGACTCGCGCCATCAGCCATCAGCTTTCGGCTTTCAGCAAAGGACATTGAAAACAACATGCTGGCTGACCGCTGAAAGCTCTATCCAGAAATTGGTTATTTCTGGATGGACACTCATTAATCCGCTGACGGATAATTAATTTCCTTTAAAGTCGATTTGATCTTTTCAAGGGTTGCCGGTGTGTCCCACTCAACAGTTATCTTTTTTTCCTCGGGGTTTCCCTCTACATTTGAGACCCCTTGAATCTCATCCAACTCGTTTTTGATGCTCATCACACAATGACCGCAACTTATGTTGGGTATTGAAAATGTCTTCGATTCCATAAAGACTCCCTCCTTGTCATGACTTTAAGGCATCAATTTATCAAGTGCCTCCCTGGCTAATTCTTTCACCCTGCGCTTGACAAATCTGCGATCCAGAAATATTTCGATTTCGGCCTTATCATCCGTCAGGTGTTCAAGCCTTTGTCGGGCATCCTTTACCATAAGCAATCCCATAATCCATGCGGCTAATCCCCTGGCAACGGCATCCGGGGACCTAAGATACGGCATGATGTACGGGCAGGCATCTTTTGCTTGTTCGGGCCTGACCTGGGAGAGTCTGCCGATACCCCAGAGCACCCCTCGCTGCATCAATTCGTGCTCCTGAAAATTGCCGTCTTCCTTTGCATAGGATACAAGGATTCGGTTATACTCTTCAGACAGAGCTGCGTTGCGGGCCAATATCTCGCCCATGGCCTCCGGAGAACCCCAGCCTATACCGCCGGATTCATCGTTCAGGCTCCACATGAGCCGGCGCATGATTACCCGGGCCGATTCCATATCTTCATTAGCAAGTTTTGCCATCACCTCGCCCATTGCGATGACCGCTCTCCATCTTATCAGCTCATCAAGGTTGTAAAGAAAGGAAAAAAGGGGATTGATCACCTGGCGAGCGGGAAGATGAGATAATGACTCAAGTTCCTTTTCGAAATCCGCTGATTTCAGCAGTTCAAGGACCCTTTGCTTGAGGGCGCGGCCGCCTTGTCTTGTATTGCTCATTTTCATTGATCTTGACATGCGCCCACAATCCATGTATGGTAATTTTAAAGAATAGAACATTATCACACATTCTCAGGAGACCCAATATGGCGAGTTCTGTTACATTTGATACGCTTTCTTATGTGAAAAAATTAAAATCAGCAGGAGTCCCTGAATCACAGGCTGAGATCCAGGCAGAAACCCTTAAAGAGATCATAAATAGTGATCTGGTGACCAAAAGGGATCTTATCGAGGCCAAAGTCGAGATCATCAAATGGGTGGCGGGCATGTTACTTGCCCAAGCAGCAATTGTGGCGACACTCGTTAAACTCCTATAGGTCTTTTATCCCGAAATTGGTTACTATTCCGGACCAAGTCACCAGCGTTGAAGGATTTTTCGTCCCGCCATCGACAGGTTCTGCTCGCTCCACATTTACCCATTTATACATTGAATTCCGTCAGCCAGAAATCATGGAGATTGCAAAAGCTGGTGGCATACAGCTTAGATCCGGAGGTGGACGAAAGTTCATAGGTTGAAACAGCTTCTTTGTCAGAAGGGTAAAAGGTTTTCGATCCAATGACCTTGCCATCTGCCGAAATTAGTGTATGTCGGACTATATAGTGCTTCTCAGACATGGGATGCCTGGTGGTGAGGGTCACCTTTTTCCCCTCTACCTTGACCTTGGGGGCATGGGATCCCACCTTTTTGGCCCATTTACCGGGCTTGTCCTTTGTATAGACAATACCGGCAGGAAATTTTTCTAATGAAGCAAATGCATTTGTAGCTTTGCTCGCAACTATCCCCGCTGCCACAAGCATCGATGTTTTCAAAAACCCTCTTCTGTCGTTCATGATATTGCTCCTTTCAATCCTTTTATTTTTTTCCTCTTCCACTCCAGATATTGACCATAGGTAAAACCTGGACCCAGTTCGGATGCGCCCTTTCTATGCACACCTTGACGGCAGAGACGGCAGCGGCTCTTGCTGCACATTTGGCATTCAATACAACCCGGGCATTTATTCTTTTTTTTAGCCGTATCCTGAATTTTATGAATCCCCGTGGGCACTAATTATTTTTATGAGTTGCCCGCATGGTGCGGTCGAGTTCTTTTATTTCATCCAAGGATTTGGTCATCGCGGCCCAGCCGTACCAGTAGGCATAATCCGGGTTGGCATGGAAAACACCCTGATAGGTTCGCATCCTGTACTTCATGTACATCCTGAATAATACCTGATCGATGTATGAGCCCCCGGTCCGTTTGAAATAGAAGAAATCTGGGTAAGCAAAAGGGTAGTGATCCGGTTTTTTGATAGTCCCGTCCTTGTAGAGCCTGGCGACAATCTCAATCCCTTCGGCCATAAGGCGATCCGCATGTTTGATCATTCGGTCGCCCATCTCCAAATGCCTTCGGGCGAACTGTCCGGAGTGACACCCGGCACAGATTTTTGTCATCTTTTCCCGTTCTATCTTCCAGGCATCATCGGTTAACCTGGCTAAATCAGCGGCTTTCACAATATCCAGCCGCGCTGTCGGTTTGCCGGTCTCAGGATTCAAAACGCCTAAGGCCTTGAGGATAGTAACACGATCGGCTGCCCACTGCTTGTCAGCAGGCAATGGTAGCCGGACACCAAGAAAACCCCATGCAGTCCTGTTTTCGTGGGTGCCGTTGGGCAAGTGACAGTACTGACAGGTGGGTGCTGCAGCCTTTTCGGGCAGCTTACCCTTTTCCTTGACAAAATAACGGGTGCCATGCTTGGAGCTGCTCCACATCTCATACTGGGGATGATCATAGCCCATGTGGCACTGCTGGCAGGCCTTGGGATCCTGGGCCTCATTTTTGGAAAACGCGTGACGGGTATGACATTCATCACAGGAGTTGACCCGGTAGCGGTAGCCTTTATCAAGCAGTTCCTTTTTCTGGACCTTTGTCTTGACACCCATGTTGTGACAGCCGCCGCATCCCTTGCCCCCTTCCATCAGTTCGTCAGGCTCCATGTGTGTGATCGGCAGGGCGTTCAATGTGGTCCAGCCGTAATTGTGTTTGCCTTTGACAAACTGATCGAACTGATCTTCATGGCATTCAGCACACACATGTTCGTCCGGTAAACGGGCAAGGTTTGAATCCTTACTGTTTTTGTGTTTCACGCCGTGGCAGTCGGAACAGGTAATGCCATTTTTGGACATTTTGCTTGATTCCCAGTCAGCCACCTGTCCCGGAGTGATATTACGGTGGCAGGCAATACACTTGTTTTCTTCGGCCATGGCACCCGTATCAAAGGCCGTAATGGCAACCCACAAAAGACCAATTACTATCCATATTAATTGCTTTATATACATGATGCCTCCCTACATACCCTACCTTCCGAAATAGTCGACTTGCTCCATAAAAAGAAACTCCAAATTCTTTTCAATTATTAGAACGTAATGATTTCAAAACCTTCTTCCTGATAACGGGCCATGCCGGGATGTCCGGTCATATCATCCAAAAGTCTCAACCCTTCATTCTTGATTGCCTCAAGGGTCCCCATCTTGTTGGAGCATGCCTTGCAAGCCCCATCAATCAGATCGAATCGAGTCCTTTGGCCTTTTCATAAAGGCGATACATGGGGTTGTCTTTTCTTGCCAGTTCCGGGATAAGCTTTGTGGCTGATCCTTCTATGACAATTTTAACTTGATACCCCTTGTCATTCATATCAATGGCATTCAACAGCACATGGACAAAACACATAAGATCGCCGTTAAAGGCAAAGAGGGCAATTTTTTTCATTGCTACACCTCTGGAGAACATTCAATAGTTTATGTTTAGTGCCTGAACGAAAACTAAAACGATCTGTCATTTCGAGCGTAGCGAGAAATCATATCTTGTTGGCATTACTACATTTTCAGATTTCTCCCTTCGGTCGAAATGACAAAAAACAGGATT
>JAFDDR010000024.1 GCA_019310785.1 Deltaproteobacteria bacterium | reverse complement strand
TGGCCCGCTTGCCAGGCATGGGAACCTGAATCTCCAGGCGCTTCATCTTACGCCAGAGCGTGCTTGGGTGAATACCTAAAGCCATGGCCGTTGCTGACCTGTTCCACTCGTTATTTTTCAGCATCTCAAGGAGAAAACCGCGCTCTAAACTGTTCCACGAAATACCTTCATCATTGCCTTTTTCTATGAGCTCCCCTGTTATACCTTTTGTTGCGGGGCGGAGATAATCTGAGAGATGTTCAATGCCGATCATGCTCTTTTTGCAAACCACCGTGGCATATTCGATGATATTTTCCAGCTCGCGAATATTCCCTGGAAAATCGTGAGACATCAAAATAGGCACAACCTCAGGCGAAAGCCCCTGGATTTCTTTCCCGATCAATCGGTTAAATTTTCTAATGAAATGGTCCGTCAATAGAGGGATATCTTCTTTTCGTTCCCTCAAAGGGGGCAGGGCAAGCTTTACCACGTTAATACGGTAATAAAGATCCTGCCTGAAAATCCCTTCTGCCACAAGCCCTTCAAGATCCCTGTTCGTGGCCGTAACAATTCTGACATCTGCTTTTAGGGCCTTTGTACTACCCAGAGGTTCATATGTTTTGTCTTGCAGGAAACGCAAAAGTCGAACCTGCAGTGCGGGGGAGATATCTCCAATTTCATCTAAGAAAAGGGTCCCCCCTTCGGCCAATGTCAGTCGGCCCGGTTTGTCCTTTTTTGCGTCCGTAAATGCCCCGGCCTTGTACCCGAAAAGCTCCGATTCAAGAAGGGTATCAGGGAGAGCGCCGCAGTTAATGGTGACCATGGGTCCGTCTTTCCTTGGGCTCAGGGAATGGATGGCCCTGGCAAAAAGCTCCTTTCCCGTTCCGCTCTCTCCCACTAACAGGACAGTGGTATTGCTCTCCGCTACCTGCTCCATGATTCCGAACAGGCGCTGCATCTCCTCATTTTTACTGATAATATCAAGAAAGGAATGCCTGCCTTCAAGTTCTTTGCGGAGTGCTTCAACCACACTCAGATCCCGAAAAGTCTCCACGCCCCCTATGACCTCACCGCCCTTCTGTTTCAAAAGAGCTGTGGAAATGCTGATCGGGATTCGTTCCCCTTCTGAGTTCACAATAAAAACTGCCTGGTTCACCACCGGCTCGCCCGTTTCAATGGTTTGACGAAGAGAGCAACGGTTCTCGCAGATACTTGCCCTGAAAACATCCCAGCAGTGCCTGCCTATCGCCTCCGCCCTTTTTATGCCCGTTATCTTTTCCGCAGCCCGGTTAAACGATGTGATCTTCCACTCCGGATCAACAGTGAATACCCCATCAGCGATGCTGCCAAGGATGGTTTCGGTTTGCTTTTCGAGTGGGGGGGTTGTCTTTGTCATGTCAGTTTCACCTTGTTCCGCCGCAGGAAGACTTTATGTCAGTCAAAATCGGCGCCCTTCGCAAGGCCAGTCTGCCCTGGCGTCCTAATTTTGAAGTCCCCTTAAAAAAGAATACGTCTATTTTTTTGAATGTCAACAAGAGATTGCCTATTATGAATAGACCTCGCGGTACAAGGTTGACTTGATCTTTCCTGCCACTTTATGTTTAAGATATAGATACGGATTTGATAATCATAGAAATAACTCTTGGAGTTTTTGACATGCCAAAAAAAATAATGATTGTAGACGATGATCCTGACGTGGTCCTGTTCTTGTCCACGGTACTTAAAGACCATGGGTACGACACAATAGATGCCCCCAATGGCCAGGAGGGCCTTAAAAAAGCAAGATCAGAACTTCCCGACCTTATCCTTCTGGACCTAATGATGCCCCAAAAAAGCGGGATATCCCTCCTCTCCGACCTAAAGGAGGATGACAGTCTAAAAATGATCCCGGTAATTATGGTCACCGGCGTATCGGGTGAGACAGGCATCGACCTTGAGTCCTTTTTTCAAAGAAGTTCGACGGCAGGTGAGAAGAGCGGGGTAATGAGGCCTCAAGGTGTCGTTGAGAAACCTGTTGACCCTGAAAAGCTTATGAAGCTGGTAAAAAAGGTCCTTGAATAATGCTGAACACAATAAAAATCCGGGTCCACAGGACCAGGCTTTGCCTATTCCCAGAGGGGATTTGCTTTGTTGGAATTTCATCGACATATTGAAATTCCAAGGCAGAGCCATCTAGCTCTGACCCCCGCATAGGGGGGGAGGACCAGGTTTTCAATGGAAAAAAACAGAAGGGGGTAGAAGGCACGGAAGTGACTCGTAAATTAAAAAATACTCTCAATGTAGCGATTGTTGGAGCCGGCCAGGCCTGCATGGCCGTCATGGACTTGATATCCATGGATCGTTTCCAACAGGTGCAAGTGAATCTTGTGGGCATTGCTGATATAAACCCTGACGCACCGGCGCTTAAACGAGCCCAAGCCCTTGATATCTACACCTCGAAAGACTATCACGACCTTTTAGACATCCCGGAGCTGGACCTTATAATTGAATTTACCGGCAATACGAAAGTGAGCAAGGCAATTCATCTCAAAAAGCCGCCCAATGTGCAAATGATTGATCATGCAGTGACAAGGCTGCTTTGGGACTTTTTCCGCTTGGAAGATGAAAAGTTGAAGGCCGAAGAAAAGGCTGAAAAACGGTTGGAAAAGGAGGTTAAAGAACGAAGCCGGAAGTTAAAGGAATCCGAGGAGGAAACGCGCCTGCAAAAGAGGACCGCCGAAGGAATTATCTATGGCTCTCCAACCGCCATGTTTGTGGTCAATAAAAGCCACAAGGTTATTTACTGGAACAGGGCTTGCGAAAAACTGACCGGATTCCGCAGCGAAGAGATGATCGGAACCGACCGGCATTGGGCACCTTTTTATTCCAGGAAAAGGCCCCTTTTGGCCGATATTATAATTGACAAAGATTCTGAAAAGCTCAAAAAGGCCACCAAAAAGTTGAACCTGCGCAAATCGCCCATTGTGGAAGGGGGCTATGAGGCCGAGGTTTTTGTTCCCCACCTGGGTGAAGAGGGAACACATCTTTATCTCAATACTGCACCGATCAAAGATGATGCCGGAAACACCCAGGGCGCTATTGTCACATATCAGGACTTCTCGGAAAGGGAAAAAATGCTCCTGGAGATCAAAAGACGTGAGACATTTGTTCAAAACCTGATTCACAATTCCATTGACGGCATTATCGCCACTGAATCCAGGGGAACAATTGTGATCTTCAACCGCGGAGCCGTTGAAATTTTAGGATACCGTCCGGAGGAAATCATCGGCAGAATGACCTATCCCGAGATCCTCTCAGAGGAAACGGCTTCCGCTATCAGGGACGCTTTTTACGGCAATCAATATGGCCCTCCCGGAAAGATCATCAACATGGAAGGGAAAGTCCTGAACAAGGCAGGCGAAGAGATTCCGGTGAGACTCTCCGGCACCCTTATCTACGAACAGGAGCAGGAGGTAGGGAGCGTGGTCTTTATCCAGGATCTCAGGGAGATTCGAAGTCTTCGAAAGGAAAAGGAACAGTCTGAGCGCATGGCGGCAATCGGCCGCACCGTGGCGGGCGTTGCCCATTATATTAAGAATATTCTCACCGGACTCAAGGGCGGCGCATATGTCATCAATTCCGCCATATCAAAAAAGGACCTGGAACTGACAAAAAAAGGCTGGGACATGGTGGAGCGGAACATTGACCAGATAGGCCATATTGTCACGGACATGCTGATCTATTCGAGCGAAAGGGAGCCCTCTTATCAAATGGTAGCCCCGAATGAGCTGATCACCGAGGTCCTGGAGCTGATGGAGGAAAATGCAAGGATATCGGGCGTCACCCTGGTTAGTGAACTACAACCGGGCTTACCCATGGTGAACATGGATAAGACAGGCATACACCGTTGTCTCTTGAATATTATTGGTAATGCCATTGATGCATGCACGTTAGAAGGGATTATTGAAGGGCAAGGGGTGGTCACCGTAAAGACCGACAGCCCTGCCGGGTGGGGAATAAGATTCCGAGTGTCTGATAATGGGACAGGCATGGATGGGGAGACCCAGAAAAGACTCTTCACGGATTTTTTTACCACAAAGGGGTACAAAGGGAGCGGGTTAGGACTACCCGTGACCCAAAAAATCATAAAGGAGCACAGAGGAAAACTGAGCTTCGAATCCAGGGCCGGTCACGGAACAACCTTTACATTGATGCTGCCACCGTAACCCCCTGCGCCGCTGCCCCAACCCAGAGAGCAGGGGGCAAAAAAAGAGGATTGCATTAAAAAAGGTGAAAGACAAAACCATACTTATAACCGGCTCAACGGACGGAATAGGAAAGCAGACCGCTTTGGACCTGGCGAAAATGGGTGCAACCGTGCTTTTGCACGGCAGAAACCCAGGCCGTGCAGATACGGTTTTAAAGGAGATCAGAAAGTCAACGGGAAATGACAATATAGAGGTCTTTATAGCTGATCTCGCCTCTCTGACCCAGGTCCGTCATCTGGCCGAACAGGTTAGGCAAAGGCACGGCCGGCTGGACGTTCTCATCAACAATGCAGGAGTCTATGAGACCAGGCACAGGGTTTCAAAGGACGGGTTTGAAATGACCCTTGCGGTCAACCATTTGGCCCCTTTTTTCCTGACACTGTTGTTGCTTGATCTGATAATAAAGAGTTCGCCAGGCCGGATAATCAATGTTAGTTCCCAGGTACACGCATCCGGCATAGATTTTGACAATCTTCAGGCGGAAAAGTATTACAGTGCGTACGAAGCCTATTCCCTGTCCAAGCTCTGTAATGTCCTTTTTACATACGAACTGGCCGAAAGGCTTAAGCAAACCGGCGTAACCGTCAATTGCCTTCACCCCGGTGTTATTGACACGAAGCTGCTCAAGGCAGGCTGGGGAATGGGTGGAAGCCCGGTTACGCAGGGCGCGAAAACCTCTGTTTATCTTGCTGCCGCCCCGGAACTATCCACGGTAACCGGCAAATACTTTAAAAACATGAAGCCAGAGAAATCCTCAGGAATTTCCTACGATGTCGAAACCAGAAAAAGACTGTGGCGAATCAGTGAACGATTATGTCACGCCTGAATATCCTGTAAACCCTCTTTGAAATCAAAACAGCCGCCTTTCAAGACTGTATGACGTGCCGCAGAAAGAGGCTGCGGAAAAGCTGTCGGCCGTTATTTCATCCAAGGGGCTAATAATGCCTGGTAAAACGCTGATTCTCTCCTGTCTTGAAGTCCTCCAGTCCGGGCAATAGATCTTGTGGATGTTTATCTGGTTGGGTTTTCAAAGAAAAAGGGAATAAAGGAGGTTTATTCCTTTGACAGGGACCTCAAAAGGGGTGGATTGAATCTGCTGGAAATAAAGTGACAAAGCGCCAACGTCATCCATGCCGCTTAAACAGCCAACACGGATTCCTGATATTGGGAAACGGCAGTATCAACCGTGACCAACAGCATCCCTTCCGTACGGGCCTGGGCTATCAGCAAGCGATCGAAAGGGTCTTTATGAAGCAAAGGCAGCGTTTCGACCGTAAAGGCATGCTCCGCGGTGACAGGCAGTTCGGTGTATCCATGCACGATGAGCATCTTTTTCAGCCGGCGTGGATTCACTTTGAAATCCTCACGTCCCAGTCCCCGTTTGATCACAATTTCCCACATACTGGCCGCACTGAAAAACAAAAAGTTCTCGGATGTTGTCAAGAGAGTGCGGACTGGTTTGGACAGCTTTTCGGGCTGCCCTGCAGCCCACAGGACAATGTGCGTATCCAGTAGCAGTTTCACGAGGACCTTCCTTCAAACAGTCTGGTTATCTCCGTTTCCCCAAGAGTATCAAAATCGTCCGGCACCTCAATTTCACCCGACATGAACCCCAGCTTTTCAGTCCCTTCCAACTCCCCTTCGGATAGAGGCAAAACCTTGACCATCGGCTTTCCTGCCTTGGCAATGATAAAAACATTTCCTTTCGCGGCCTCATCGACCAGGCGTGAAAGGTGCGTCTTCGCTTCGTGGATATTGACAGTTTGCATGGAACACCTCATTGAGTTTGGTTTAATGGACTTAGTTTACTTGCATAACCAGGGATAGTCAAGATGCTTTTTGGAGGTCGCGTCAGAAGATTATGAAATGCCTGCCAAAGATCATACTGTGCCTGTTGGATCAACCGGCTTTCGGCACTCCCGCCAAAAGCCTTAGAAAATCGAATTGCCATCTTACTGGAACATATTACATCGCATCGACCACTTGCCCATGCTCCCGATCCGGTGGAAAGGCTTGCCACTGGGAATATGGGGGGCCATAAGAAGTTATATGACGTCCCACAGAAAGAGGCTGCGGAAAAGCTGTCGGCCATTATTTCATTCAAGGGAGCAGTAATGCCTGAAAAGACTCTGATCCTCTCCTGTCTCGAAATACTCCGGGCCGGGAAGATAGACTTTGTGGATGTATGCCAAGGGAAATCAAAGTAAAATGCCGGGATATATTGTTGGATAACTTTTACTGTAATGCTTTAGCCCATTTTGTTTTTCAGATATAGTTGCGGGCATACTTTCTAACAGGATGTCCGTCTAAGACATGAAATTGTCTGATTTTTTTCAGGGTGACCGGCGAAAAGGAACCGATGGGAAGGTAAATGATCTTTTTACCCAGACGCGCGGCCATGCTCTGGCACCACCCGGAAGGAGGTGTGGCCGCCACATAGACCACGTGATTTTCCAGGCTATAATCGAGGGCCGCCATGAGCAGCCGCTCCGGCTTATTTCTGGCCGCCTCAAAAAATGGGTCCCTCCATACGTCATAGACGCGAAAGGGCGGATAGGTGAGCATGAAACCGCCGTACTGGCACCTTGAAATGCCCGGACCGCCCATTACCTCGCCTGCGGGCGTACTGTAAAAGGCCATGTCCGATTCCTGGTCATGCTCCCCTAACCAGGTAACACACCATGGAAAGGCCTCTTTCCCTTTGTCATCGGGGAAATCAGCATCAAAAATTACCACCACCGAACCGACCTTCCCCCTGATAGGCCTTTCCGCCTTAACGTAGATATTTCCACTGGTCCATTCCCTGATGGTCTCCCTGATATCCAGGCCGTCCAGCATGGAACAGACAAATGGTTCGATCCTGCTGTTCTCTTCAGATTTGATTTCCAGTGCCCTCTTCTTAAGATACTGGCCGTAACCTTCAATCACCACGTCCTCGGGCGGATAGGAACAGATGGAAAACGGGTGGAATTTTCTGCGCCACTCTCCCGGGTATTTTTCCCTTTTCCTTTTCCTTACCGGGACCGGAACCAGACGGGTTCGCATGGTCTTGATCCGTCTGTGAAATTTTATCCGCCTTTGGTCAAGAAAGAGGTCTTCCCCTTTCAAATTGAGCACCGGCAGGCCGGGCTCATCGGTCTGCCAGGGATAATTGCTTCCCTTTTCCCAGACCTCGTAGGCAAAATTGTCGTCCGCGGCCCCACGGGCCGCAACAATAACCTGGTAAAAACTGGGAACCAGCTCTCCCGTGAGCAGTGCATAATTCCTGGCAAACCTGTATAGGATCCTTATCTGAGTGCGCGATAATTCCTCTTTGCTGTTCTTCAAATGGTTTTCTTTGGCAATGGTGATCAAATCACTGTTTAGTTTGAGCCGGTCCAAATCTACCGGCCTGTCCCCGGACCTGGCGCGCTCATAGGTAGCTGCAAGAAAGGGCATCTCGGTCATGATTTCCCTGCTCGACTCCTCGTGCAGATGGGCTAATCCGACCCCATGCCGTTTTCTTCGGCCGATCACCTCGGTCTGAGCCTGGTCAAGCATATCCAGAATTCCGGGAAGATGAGACAAACCGCCTACAAAGAGTACCCGCTCCCCTTTCCTTTTTAAGCGTTTGAGATGATAGGCCATGGTCTTTTCCCGGAGGGTGTCATCCGGGAGAGCAGCACCTCCCGATGAAAGCTTGAGATATGCCTGGCAGTACATGAAGTGCCCGATCTTTGTAACTGCATAGGGATCGGGCATGAGGGAAAAGTCGAGGGGATACCCTTCCGTATCCCGGTCAATAAAATGAACGGGGATCCCTTTTGAGAGGGCTAAGCGAATGGCCTCCACCTGTCCGTCGGTCGGCTCTAAAACCAGGTATGTAAATTCGCCATCTTTTTCTTCGTAATAGACCACTGATAAAAGGGGAAATCTTTTTACACCTTTTATGATCTTTTCCGAAAGCGTATCCGGAAACTCCACGGCCACGCAATCCGGCTTGAACTCCTTAAACTGGCGCCTTACCTCAATGGCAAATTCCACCCTGTTGTGCAGGATGGGGACCATGCGGATATTTTTCCACTGGATTCCTTTTTTCTTATTCTTCATCCACATCATCCATGAGTTCCTTGAAGTATTCGGCGGACGTTGAATCAAGGATCATGGATGCCCCTTCTCTCAAGTAGTGTGCCGTCCTTTTCTTTCTGTCTGTTATTGTCAGACGCTCAGCGCTTTCCACCAGTCTTTTCAGCGCATAGCGGGCAATGTTGATACCATCCCTGACCGTGTAGCGCTCATCAGCCTCATGTGCGGCCTGGAGGAATTCAACCACATATTCAAGGATCTCATCATCGGCAAAAGGAAGGTTGCTTTGCAAAATCAACAACTCCTCGTCTCTTTCCGGAAAATCGATGAAAATCTGCGGCTGGAGCCTGGAATGTATATATTCCGGAAGCTCAAATGTGCTGGCATCATCATTCATGGTCGTACAAAGGCGAAAGTCGGGGTCCGCCTTGATCTTGATCCCCGCCACAATGGATTCAACGTATCGTCTGTTGTCCAATAGCGGGGCCAAGGAGGCCCAACTTTTTTCGCTCATCCTGTTTCCTTCGTCAATGATTGCAACACCACCTTTAATCATGGCAGAAACCACCGAGCTGGCCATATATTTGATCTTTCCCCCTTCGGAGATCACAGGGGTAACTATCAGGTCCTCCGGCCGTGTATCCATGGTTGCCTGAAAGAGATACACGGGCCGGCCCAAAGAACGCCCTGCATGATATGCCAGGGTGGTCTTTCCAACGCCCGGTTTACCCAATAACCTGGGACTCAGGGGCAGGTCCTCATCTCCTATCACCAGCCATGACGCTAAGACCTGCGTGACCAATTCCGACTGCCCAACCCAGGACATGGCCACATCGTCAGGTTCAGTCAGATAAAGGTTCACACTCTCTACGGTGATTTTTTCCATTATGCTATTAAACCTCCGATTTTCCGGTTGAAATACAATCCAATTTTGATAACCTCGGCCTATTGATGGACATTTTACAAGTTTATCAATTGTAATACGCCCACAGAAAAATGCAAACCACATTTTCTCTTGAGAACAGCACCTCAGAGAGCCCTCCCTGTAAACTTGTAAAAAAGAGGGTCGTGGTCTATACTTGACACAGCCTTTTTAAAAATGAGAAACTTTTTGTTAACCAAAATGCGAGAGAGATAACCTTTTGTTCTTGTTAAATTTTATTCCATCACCCACATGGCGGGATGTGATCGACGTCCTGTTTCTAACCATTGTGGCCTATCAGCTTTATGTATGGTTTCGGGGTACCAGGGCCCTTCGTGTCCTCATCGGCCTGGTAGTATTGGGAGGGGTCTATTCCTTAGCCAGGATGTGGGGCCTTTTTCTGACTACCTGGGTCTTCCAGATTTTCTGGCAGGTACTCCTGATCCTCTTACTGATCCTTTTTCAGTCCGAGATTCGTCAAGTCCTGGAAAAGGTCAGTCCCCTTCGCTTTCTAAAATCACGAAAGCGTATCTTTCGGGGTGCCCTTGCAAAGGAACTGGCCGACGTGGCATTTGAGCTGGCTAAAGAAAAGACCGGTGCACTTGTAGTCATCACAAGAGATGACGATCCTGCCGAGTTCCTCCATGCGGGCCAAAACATTATGGCTCTCCCTGATCCAATCTTGATAAAAAGCATCTTCAACCATCACTCCCCTGCCCATGACGGGGCACTGATCCTTGCAGATGGCCGGCTCACCCGGATGGGCTGCATTCTCCCCCTGTCCGAAAAGGAGGATCTGCCGGAGCAGTACGGCACGAGGCACAGGGCCGCTCTGGGCCTTTCCGAACAGATCGACTCTGTCTGCCTCGTGGTTTCTGAAGAGCGGGGGGAGGTCTCAACAATAGTGGGAGGAAAAATCACCACATGGGAGACCCCCGGGTCTTTAGCCGCAAAACTCAAGGATTGGCTGAGCCTGCCGGAAATTCACGGCCCCACATTCAAGGGTTTTTTCAAAGGTGCCTTCATCCAGAATTGGGGCCCCAAATCAGGGGCCTTAGCCCTAATCACTATGGCCTGGCTAATTCTGGCAAGCCAGCAGGTGATCAAAACCAGTGTTATTGCCCCGGTGCGGTATACTAATCTTTCCAAAGAACTGGTGCTTGACAGGGATTCAACTCAAATGGTCAATCTGACCCTTTCCGGCAGGCGTAAAAGCATAAAGGCGCTCGAAAACCGGGAGGTGCAGGTCCATTTTGATATCGGAGTGTTTTCCGCAGGCACGCATCAGATCAGTCTCTCCGCAAAAAATATTGACCTCCCCTTAGGGGTCATGATTGACCGCGTAACGCCCCAGGATATTAAGATCATTTTGAAGAAGCCTCATGGAGGGGGTCGGGATATCCCTATGTAAATTTTTTTACGAGTTTCGAGCATCAATTTTGAAACCAAGAACAATCATTCATCTCGATATGGATGCCTTTTATCCGGCAGTCGAGGCGCTGGATAACCCTCAATTAAAGGGGAAGCCGGTTATCGTGGGCGGAACCCCCAGAAGAGGCGTGGTATCGTCCGCATCATATGAAGCACGGGAATTCGGCGTCCATTCGGCCCAACCCATTGCAACGGCAGTGCGCCTTTGCCCTGAGGGGATGTTTCTTCCAGTCAGGATGAAAAGATACAAAGAGGTGTCCGAACAGGTATTTGAAATATTCCATCGCTTTACCCCGCTGGTTGAGCCCCTGTCCATTGACGAGGCGTTTCTTGATGTCACCGGTTCTACTCATCTTTTCGGCGACCCGGTGGAAATTGCGAAAAAGATCAAAAAGACGGTTGTGAAAGAAACAGGCCTGACCATTTCTGCCGGTGTGGCCCCGTCCAAGTTTGTTGCCAAGATCGCTTCCGATATGGACAAGCCCGATGGTTTAACAGTGGTGCGGCCCGACCGGGTGAGACAGTTTCTGGACCCGCTTCCCATAAAAAAGATGTGGGGGGTCGGAAAAGTGACACAGGAGTCCCTGGGTCGCCTTAACGTCCGTACTTTCAAAGATTTATGTCAGGCGCCTGTCAAGATTTTAGAACGAAGATTCGGAAGACACGGCCTAGAAATGCATCTCTTATCAATGGGAATAGATGACAGGAACGTGGTGCCTGGTCATGATGTGAAGTCCATCGGACATGAAGATACCTTTTCAAATGACATATTAGACATTGGTGAGGCCAAAAAAGAACTATTATCATTGGCCAATAAAGTCGCCCGGCGCATGCGTCAAAAGGAAACTACGGGCAGGACCATTACCCTGAAGGTAAAATACGGCGATTTTGTTCAAATTACCAGGTCCACAACACTTCCCAAACCCACGGATGACGGGACTGAGATATACTCAATTGCCTGTAGTCTTTTAGAAAAAACGGATGTGGGCAGGAGGCCGATCCGGCTCCTGGGGATCTCCTTATCCAAACTCCGTTTTCCCGCCTCGGAAAACCAGCTTGCCCTCTTTGATCAAAATGGCTCATCCCAAAAAAGAAAAAACCTGAACATTGCACTCGATTCCGTCTACGAAAAACATGGTGACAATATCATCGGCCCGGGCACGCTTCTCGTCAGATGATGGAATCCTTCAAGTTCATCAGTAACGTGTCCAATGCCTTTCCGCCAGGATTTCAAACACCCAATGCCCCTGACCATAGCGCTTCAAGAAAGACTTGCCACGGCAAATTCAAGGCTAATAACCTATCCATGATATTCTGCATGGGCAGGGATTATTATCTAAATAATTTGCCCTGTTAGGTAAAATTATCACCTACCCATTCAATCTGTTTTTTGAAAGTCCTATATAAGGACTCATGAAAGGTTTTGAGAAATTTGTTCATTCATAAATCTTTTCCTCCAGATCAAAGGCCCCCGTGGCATCAGTCTCAAAATCTCGTGTAAGATTTTCATCTTTCATCTTGAAGTATTCTTTGTACCATTCGTGGGCAATGATCATGGACATAATTTCATTTGTGCCGGTCCAGATCGAGGCAAGCCTCAGATCGCGGGAGATCCTTTCGATGGGAAAGATGTTTGTATAACCGATGCCCCCCATAACCTCCATGGAATGATGCACGGCCTTCTGGCAGGACATGGTAACAAAGCGCTTGGTTTCCGATACCATTCTTCTTATACGATCAGGGTTGATGTTTTCGTCCACTGCCCGGGAAGTCGCATAGATCATGGCTCTACAGGCATCCAGAAGCATGGCGGCCTCTGCTACCTGAAAGCTCACTCCCTGAAACTCGTTAATGGTCTTGCCGAATGCCTTGCGTCTGGTCGTGTAACCGGTGGCTATTTCCAATGCGGGCCGGGCCGCACCGATAGTCATGGTGGCCGTTCCCAGCCGTTCCGGAATCATCATGGTGTTGAAAACCGAAAAGGCATTGTCAACCTGTCCGATAACATTTTCCCTGGGCACCTCAACATCCTTGAAAACAAGACGCCCTGCGCCTCCGCCGCGGCTCCCCATCAGTCCATAGAGATACTTGGTTTCCACACCCGGTCCCCTGTCCACGATAAAGCATGTGAGGGCTTTATGGGGCTTTGCATCAGGGTTGGTCTTTGCGTAAACCAGAAAATAGTCCGCGCCCTCTGCCCCGACGATGAAGCGTTTCTGCCCATTTAAGAGAAAATAGTCGCCTTTGTCCTCGGCAGTGGTGGTGGTCCCGAAAAAGTCGGAGCCTCCCTGGGGCTCGGTCAGGCATTCGGCGGCAAATATTTCTCCCCGAAGAAGAGGCCTTACATACTTTTCCTTCTGTTTATCGGTCCCATGAAGAATGATGGCATCACAGACTAATTCCGCACCAACACCAAACGTGCAGGCAAAGATGTACCCGAGCGTGCCGACCTCCTCCATCACCATGCTTGTGGTGACCCAGTCCATGTCCCGACCGCCCCATTTTTTGGGGTAACGGCAGCCCATAAGGTTGCGGCGGCCAGCTTCCTGGAGGAATTCTTTTGGAAACCGTATTTCGTCGTTATCCATGTCCAGTATCATCTTGCGCGGTACCCACTTGACCAGGTCGCGCACCTCGTCCCTTATCTTGATTTGTTCCTCTGTAAGCATATAATCAAACATTTTTCCCTCCTTTATTCTTACATTGAAAATCTGGTCCTCTGGGACCGTCAAAGATCCCGCTACGCGGGAGTCAGAGGTAGATGGCTCTGCCTTGGATTTTTATCTCTAAAAATACAAATTACAAGCACCAAATTACAAACAAATCTCAAACTTCAATATTCAATGACCAAAACCTTCCAGGACAAGATATTGTTTGGATTTTCGAATTTTGGTCATTGGAATTTGCTTGATATTTGGGATTTGATATTTGGAATTTCAATAAGGCAATAAAACTCCGGCAACGCAAATCCCCTCTGGGGATAACCAAAGCCTGATTCTCCGGACAGGATTTTTACTTTTTCGGCGCGCATTAACATTTTGGCCCTTTGAGATCTTTCGTTTAGCCGGAGTATCAACTCACCCAGGTTGCAATTTCATCCAGGTTCGCCCTTTTCCTCTCGAACTTATTGACCGGTGAGTCCCAGTCAGGATAACCCATAGCCGTGCCGATAACAATAAATCGATCCTCCGGGATCGGCAGCATATCCCTTAAGAGCCCCGGATATCTTACGGATCCCGCCAGCATGCAGGTTCCAAGGCCTTTGTCATGGGCAAGCAGGCAGATGGTCTGCATAATAAGTCCTACATCCAGCATGGCATACTCAATGTTGAGGCTTTTGGCAAGGCACGCCAAAATCATGCACGGTGCTCCGAAAAGGTTAAACATGTCCCCGTAATATTCATTACGGGCATTGACATCTTCCCTGGCAATGGAAAGGGAGGTCAGGACACTTTTCCCCACCCCTATGTATCTTTTTTTCAGGATTTCCGGCCATACTTCAGGCATGGGGATCTCAGATGAATGGACATCCCCATCCATGCACTTTTGACGATTGGCCTTTTTAAATCGCTCTAAGGTCTCCCCGGTAACCACATAAAGCTCCCACGGCTGGGTATTTCCCCATGAGGGCGCCCACCGCGCCTCATCTAAAATCTCACGGATAATTTCCCGTGGCACTTCTTCCGGTTTGAACATGCGAATACTTCTTCTCTCTTTTACCGCCTTCTCAATATCCATAAATTAACCTCCCCAAAAAAATGAAGTTGAAACCTTAATATCCGTACCCATTATCTCATTCACCCTGTTCTTCCAGTGCGTCCCGGACCATTTGAATCATGGGGCCGTCTTCTTCCCAGAGCTTACAGCTATTCATGAGGAGGGATAGTCCCGGGACCTCGTCAAGCGAGCGGGGCATGGGAAGGCGCTTGCGCGAGCGCTGGGCCCAGTACCCGTGCAGGGCCGCAGGGCCCATGGCAAGGATCAGATGCATGAGATGGGCGCAGCCCTTAACCCCGCCCAAGCGCTTTTTTATCTCATCGGAGTAACCGGAGACAATGGTGACATTAATGACTTTTTTCACCGATTCCAGGGTGGTGGGACAGAGTTCATGCGGCACACCGGGCATCTCCGCCTCTGCATCCAGAATGGAAAGGGGCCAGCCACCCACGAGCAGCCGGACGCACATCCGGTGCACCACGCCGGCCGGCCGGGATTGCCCGTTCCAGTGAAAGCCCGGCACGAGACGTTCATCTCTGAGCCGGCCCTCCACGATCACCCGGTCGTTTTCCAACGGGTACGTCTTAAACGTAAGCCTTCGTTCATGTACCGGGGCTTCCCGTATAAGATCTTTGAGTTTGCTCATGGTTTTTGGCTCCTTTTTTTCGGCTTATCGCCCGGCCCTAAAAAATCCCCCCGGCCCCCATAGCCGTCAGGCTAAGATGATTCTGCCAACATTTTGGTCTCTCCTGACGGCAAATCTCAAATCCCAATAAACAAATAACAAACAAATTCCAAATTACAATATCAAAACGCGCCCTTGTTTTGGTCATTGGTATTTGAGATTTGGATATTGTTTGTAATTTGGCGCTTGAGATTTGGGATTTAGCCCCCAAAATTGTCATATCTTAGTTGCGAATTCGCTTAACCTGACGGCTATGAGGGATACCCCGATTTATTGAGCAGATACGTGGGCGTCTTATATTTATCACCGGGCCAAGATCCTGTCCACTTTGGATTTCAAGTGCATCATGGCAATGTTACCGGCACCCAGCTTACCCCTCACCCGCCCTAATTTATAAGCTGTGTTCATCATATATCCGGGCACCTCATGCTGCTTGGATTCAGGCTTACGCACTAAGGTAAGCGAACCCGTAGGGCATGTGGTAACACACAGCCCACATCCAATGCAGTGGTCCACATTGAGATCTATCTTGTCATCCACCAGTTTCACTGCCTCCATCTGGCATCGGTCCACGCAGGTTCCGCAACCCTTACAGGTCTCAGGATTAAGAGCGGCCTTAAAAGGAGTGGAGATAAGGGTGGCCGGTCTGGGGTGGCGCTTGATGTTTCTGAGTAGAGCACAACAACAGCCACAGCAACAGCATATGAACAGGAGTTCCCTGAAGTTGCCCGGCTGAAGCACCAGCCCGGCCTGTTCGGCCTTTTTCAGGATCTCAAGGACTTCTTCATGGTCAATGACCCGACCAAGGCCGTTTCTCTCGTAATAATCAGCGGCCGTTCCAAAAGAGAGGCATGTCTCCACGGGCCTGTCACACCCCTCCCCCACCATTCTGCGTTCCGTCCGGCAGATGCAGGGCGCCACCACCGCCTTTTTCTGCCCCCGAACCAGTTCTTCTGCATTCTCATAAGGAAAAACTTTTAATTGGGCGGTTATGCTGCGGCCCACGGGGATAGTCCGCATCTGTGGAACCTTGCTCCAGGTGTCATTGTCCAGAAGGATGGGCAGGTATTCGTCCATGTCCCGGATAAGCTCCGGGTCCAGATCATTTACATGGAATTCCCATATGCCGATAAGCATCTGGGTGGCTACGTACAAAAGCAGGCCGCCCTCTTTCTTTAGACTGTAAACGAGCCCTTTTCCGGCCATTTCCTTTAGGCACCGGTCTGCTTCGTCCCGAGCGATCCCGGCCCGGCGCGCAATTACCCTCGATTCCTCTGGAATCAGGGTCAAATGCAGGGCCAGTTCGGCCTCTTCAGGGGTAAAGAGCCGGCGCAGTATACGCATTTCCACGCCGCTCCCGGTCGAAGGAAAGCCGCCCGGAAGGTCATCCAGATGGCGGGCCAGATTTTCGTAACTATCCTCTGACATTGTGTCCTTAACCAATCCCTGTGATCATAATGCCTTATTTCCCCTCCCCTGTCGAAGATCCCGAATAGGCGGGGGCGGGAGAGGATTAAAAGGAGGGGGATTTACAATGCAAGGGGAATTATTTCGTCATTGTCGTAGCAATGCAAGGGTTATTTTTGTGCAGGTCTGTACAGCAAATATTTAAAATCCAACCACAAGATAATGTACTTTGCGTTGACAACTGCTACTGCAAATTCTATAAAAAAATAAATCTTACCAATTTATAGGAATCGGCCATGGAAGATGGAAAGAGCAAAAATAACGAATCTGTGATTCATCCAATTTTTGCGAGACATGAGACATTTCACCCGAGATTTGGATGGCTGAAAGTCGTGAGTGTGAGTGCGTGTGAGTGCGGGTCGGGCCGCGCTAACTCATTGAGATTGTAAAGAAAGAGGGTCAAAAAAGCCGCTTTTTTCGCCTTAAAAGCATGTTTTTGGTGCTGAAATGGGCACTTTAAGACAAGGTAATGTAGTCGTGATTGAACATTGAAAAACAGGAATGCAAATGTGAGGATATAATTGAGAAGATCCGGATTGCGAAAGCCCTTAATCCGGGAAAGCGGATTTTCTTTCCTGATCTATTTTTTCATGCAGCCAGAGAGCCATGAGTTGGGTGTGGGGAATCCCCTTTTTGCGGGCAAGACGTTTTATAATTGAAATATCAAACGGATCCATACGAAGGGAGACCGGCTGACGGGGAGGTCGTTTAGCCTTAAAAAGCTCTGCCTCACTTAGCTGCTTTTGAACATCCTCGACACTCTCTCCGGCAATAGCCGTATCCCATTCTTTAGCTTCTTCACGGATCTTGTTTCTTATTTCTTTTGGGAGTCTACTCATTTTTTAATCCTCTTAAAATAGATCTTTTTAGTGGAATCTGACATGGGAAATGCTGTTACGCATCGCCACAAACCATACTGGGGATACGGGGCCACAATGACTTCAATACAGAATCCGGAGGAATCCGTACCCCACAGGCGATATCGATATTCGGTAGATTTTCCTCGTTTCTTCTTGTTTTTAGTAACAAAGGTCGGAAACGGCCCTTCACTGTAATAAACTTCTTCCACCTGATCGGGGTGTATTCCATGGACCGCGATGTGATTGATGTTATCCCCGTCCCAGTCAGGCTTAAGAGATGGGTCCAGTCTAATCATATGAAAAAGATAACGTAATTTTTTGATTACGTCAAGGCTCTTATAAAAAAACGGGGTCAGCCCGTTGACATGTGACATATGGCCTAAAGGGGATACGATCATCGACGACTTTTTGATCAAGGATCCGCTGTTAAAGGCCCTGGATGAAGCCGAGATCTTTATCAAAAAGCACATCAATCTTTCCTACGCGTTTGATGGGAGTCTACAGCGCAAGGAACGATGGCAGTATCCCCTCGAGGCGATCCGGGAGCTGTTGTTGAATGCCGCAGTCCACAGGGACTACAAGAATACGTCGGATATTGTGATCAAGGTTTTTGACGACCGGATCCTGTTTACCAACCCGGGCCGGACAAGGGAGGGCACTGGCAGGTAACGCTGCCCGGTTCAGGTTTTTCCAATGACTAATTTTAGGAAATGAGGAATAAATATGGACAAGGATAGTAAGAATTTTGATACCGATACCGATACTGAAACTGAATCAGACGAAGACTTCGAAGAATTATTAAACCAGACTCATGTCGGACCCGTTTATCTCAACCCCGGGGAAAAGGTTGAAGCCATGGTCATCAAGATATCAAAGGAATGGGTTTTTATTGATATAGGGGGTAAATCAGAAGGCTATATTGCAATAGACGAATTTTTGGATGATGAAGGCGACATCACAATAAAGGAGGGGGACACTATCAATGCCTATTTTCTGTCTTCCAGAAACAATGAAATGCTATTTGCCACCCGGCTTACGGGAGACACAATGGGGAGTGAATACTTAGAAGAGGCATACCACAACCGTATCCCGGTTGAAGGTCTTGTTGAAAAGGAGATCAAGGGAGGATATGAAGTCAAGCTAACGGGAAGCACTCGTGCTTTTTGCCCTTATTCCCAGATGGGACTAAACAGGGTCGAAAATGCAGACCGGTATATCGGCCTGCATTTGACTTTTAAGATAATCGAATATGGTGAAAAGGGGCGCAACTTAATTGTTTCCAACAGGAGAGTATTGGAAGAGGAGCGCCAGGAACAGAAGGATGCCCTCAGGGAAACTCTGGAAGAGGGGATGACGGTGAGCGGAGAAATAACCTCAATCAGGGAATTTGGGGCGTTTGTTGATATCGGCGGGATTGAAGGCCTGGTCCCTGTCTCGGAGATTTCATGGGGTCGTGTGGATGATATCAACAGCTTACTCTCGGTCGGGCAAAAAGTAGATGTTGCGATCAAGAAACTGGAATGGGAAAAGGATAAATTCTCGTTCAGCCTGAAAGAAATCCTGCCCGATCCATGGAGCAACGTTGGGCTGAAGTATCCGGAAGGCTCCAAGCATAAAGGGAAAGTTGCGCGCCTTGCACCTTTTGGCGCCTTTGTAACCCTTGAACCGGGGATAGACGGGCTTGTTCACATTTCAGAACTTGGGAAAGGAAAACGGATAAATCATCCCCGTGAAGTTCTCGAAGAGAATCAGCCCATTGAAGTAAAGATAATCAGGATCGACGAAGATAAAAAACGCCTCTCACTTACGATGGTCTCAGATGAGCAGGATTCGGAAGAGAGCGATGACTACAAAAAACACATTGCATCAGGCAAAAATAAATCCTCCGAATCATTGGGCACGCTGGGAGATATTCTTCGCAAGAGTTTGAAGTGAACTAAAGTTTAAAGTGAGCTAAAGTTAAGGAATTCTGTCAATTATATAGAAACATTGGAGCGAAGCGACACCATAACTTTAGGCACTTTAGATCACTTTAGACACTTTTAACTTGTACAACTCTAAGTAAAACAGCCCATTTCAGGGGTCAACCAAAGCCTGGTCCTTTGAGCCAGGATTCTTTACCCCTCTATTTTACCCGAAACAATATCCATAATTATCCATAAAAACCCTTGACACGTCCATTATTCGGGTATATATGGATATAATTATGGATACACCCAAGCTACAAATCATACCGGAGCACCTCAATCTGATCTCAAAGATCGACGAGTTCAAAGGGAAATGGCAGGCGCTCCGTAACCTGGCTCCTGACCGATTGGCGCTTCTTAAACGTGTGGCAACTATCGAATCGGTCGGGTCCTCCACAAGGATCGAAGGGGCCAAATTAACAGACAGTGAAGTCGAAAAACTGTTGTCTGGATTGAGTACCGCCTCCTTTCAATCCAGGGACGAAGAGGAAGTAGCCGGTTATGCTGAAGCAATGGAGTTGATATTTGATTCCTATGATGAAATCCAAACAAGCGAAAACCAAATCAAACAAATACACCAGATCCTCTTAAAACATTCAACAAAGGACGCTCGCCATAGAGGAGAGTATAAGAAGTTCCCCAATCATGTGGAAGCATTTTCCGATGACGGCAGGAGCCTCGGGATCGTTTTTGAAACTGCTTCGCCTTTTGAAACGCCATTCAAAATGGCTGAGTTGTTAGAATGGTTCAATATGCAAGAGGAAAAAAGAGATCTCCATCATCTCCTGATCATAAGCATATTTTTGGTTCACTTTTTAGCCATCCACCCGTTTCAGGATGGGAATGGAAGATTATCACGTATATTGACGATCTTACTGCTATTGAAATCCGGATATTCGTATGTCCCTTACTCTTCATTAGAGAGAGTTATAGAGGATAACAAGGAACAATACTACTTAGCCCTCAGGAGGGCCCAATCAACTCTTTACACCGATAACAGCAGGATTAATGATTGGATACTATTCTTTCTTGGATCGTTAAGGAAACAGATCTCCGTCCTGGAATCCAAGATCGAGGTTGAAAAGTTAATTACTGAATTGCCACCCCTATCTCAGGACATCATCCAAATTGCAAGAGAGCACGGTAAAATCACGGTACGTGATGTTCGCAGTATTACGGGAGCCAATAGAAATACAATTAAAGCCCATATTAAAGAATTAGCAAGGAGAGGCCGGCTAAAAATGGTTGGGGCAGGTAAAGGTACATGGTATAAGCTTCCTTAGGGGCTCATCAACCCGGCCCCTTTTGTGGGCGTGGCCATTTTGCAGGTCTGGACCGGGGCTATCCTGGACAGAGTTGGCCGTGTGGACGGCGTTTATCCTCCTGAAGCATATAATGACGTTTTCCTGATCTTTTTACTGATTACAGTTAGTTGTCTCATCCTGTTCGCTTGCCTCAGGAAGCATCTGTCCACGAAAAATTGAAAACCTGTTTCACTTTAGGCCCAAGGCATGATAGAATCGGACAATATAAACCCATGGATAAGGAAATTATCATATTGCAATTTCTGCACGGTTTAAGTAGCAAGACAATATGTGTTTTCAGATAGTTAGACCAACCCTTGTATTTTTCGGGCTTGCTTGATGGAAGAAAAAAAGGGTTCCTCACGAATTCAATCAGACCAGGCCAATCCATCACGGAGGAAATCCGCAAGGCTTCACCTGTTTCGAAGGCTTCTGGCCACTCGAAGAAAAGAACCAAAACTGCTTGGAATCAGACAGTCAGCGAAGAAATTGAATATCTCCCGTTTAAAAGAAGATTCTTCAGACCCGCTCGATTTTAAACTGCAAGACGTTCTTCCCGAAAGCACTCATCCTAAATTATTTGGATACTACAGCGCCAGCGGCATTGATTATGCGCTCCGTGAACTGGGCATCTACAGAAAAGTCGATCAACAAGGCTTCACAGGTTATAAAGTAACCGTGACTGGAGACGCATGGTGTCAAACATTGGACATTAAGGGACAGGCCAAAGGAAAAACTTTTCTGTTAGCGGAAGGCCGTTTTCGAAAACATCTCTGGACCCTCCCGGAAAATACCCTGCTGAAAATTGAATCGAGCCATAAGCAATATTCCATGATTACCATAGAATGGTTCCTATTACAGAATCCCTTAGCCGAATTCAGCCCCCACAGGCCCCAATTGCCCGGACAGAAACACCCGGGTCTGGGCATTCTTGAAGAGGTCATGGAGGTCTTTTATGCTGTGGCTCGCCAGATCAAACTCGATGGATATATCGGTCATCCGAATCTTTTTTACAACGCCCATGTCTATTCGCCCGAGTTCTTTTTTGCAGACCCCAAACGGCAGGCGGAATTATTGGCGATAAACTGGGCAGGACAAGGCCACACCCTGCAGGACATGACACTTGCCGTTGAGGG
>JAFDDR010000173.1 GCA_019310785.1 Deltaproteobacteria bacterium | reverse complement strand
TTTCTCTACCTCAAAGGGAAAGATAGGGTCACTTTTGGTAGAGAGCTTCTCAATCATTTTGGCGGTCCCAGGGGACTAATAGGTATGTTTATTAATATAGTTTATCTTCAATATATTGAAAGATAAACTATAATTTAAAGATAATATTCTTGACAATTCCATCCCTGTGTCAACTTTCTCTCTTATGGATTTAATCGAGCTTCATTAAATGAGCGCCGGATGACGCGGCAGGTTCCGATCACCTCACATAACACCCTTCGTTTTCTGTTGAGAGCGCTTTTTGGCGTTGGATCAAGAGCGGAATGCCTGGTTTATCTGCTCACGCATGATGGTGGACACCCTTCTGAGGTAGCAAATGCAATCGGCATCTCTGTTCGGGAAACCCAGGACTCACTTATTGAACTTTCCAGATCAGGGCTTGCTTACCCGTGTATTGGGTAAACGTAAGATCGAATACTGGATATCTCACGAAAGATGGTGGGAGTTTTTATCCAGGGCAAGTATTACCGAAATCGAAAAACTCATCTGGATAGACTGGATTGCTCTTTTTTCCGCACTTTCTAAGGTTTGGATTGCATTGAATGGAATCGACAAAGAAAGGACATCTCCTATTGCTGTATCAGGATAATGATACAATAGAAATGAAGCTACAGATTTTGCTTTCTACCTTGGGTATAATCCTGGATATAGCGCTGAGCAAACCGGTCCCGACCCAAGATCAGATCAGTCGCAAGGACCGCCTGGTGGACCTTTGCCGCATTTACGGTAGGGCAGGTTACTCCTGCCTCAATGGCAAGGGCCAGAAACGTCTGGTTGATCACTTGACGGTCTGGTAATCCAAAGGAGATATTACTCGATCCAAGCGTCTGGTTCACTCCCAGTTCGGCCTTTACCCCGCGAATTGCCTCAAGTGTCGCTAAGGCAGCTTTGTCATCCGCGCCCACTGTTAAGGCCAAGCAGTCTATGATGATGTCTTCACGAGGAATTCCAAACGCCTCTGCCTGTTCCACAATCTTATGGGCAATGGCTATCCGCTTTTCAGGATCTTTCGGGATCCCACTCCCATCAATGGCCAAACCGATAACCGCTGCCCCATACTCTTTTACAAGAGTAAAAATAATGTTCAAAGACTCGTCTTCCCCGGTCACGGAATTGACAATGGGCTTGCCCTGATAGATCTTTAGAGCTGCTTTCAGGGCATTGGGATTATTGATGTCGATACTGAGAGGAACCTCAACGGTTTCCATGACAACTCTCACTACCTGGGGCAGGAGGGCAATCTCATCCACGCCTGGTGCTACCACATTAACATCTAAGATATCCGCTCCTGCATCCACCTGGGCGACGGCCTCTCTCCGCACGACTTCCATATCCCCCGACTTCAGGGCAGCAGAGAGCATTTTCTTGCCTGTGGGGTTGATACGTTCGCCTATGAGGACAGTAGGTCTGTGATCACCTATGAAGACCTCCCGAGTAGCGCTTGAAACTTTAGTTTCCATGAATAAACCCCCGTCTCCTCATTTGTACTATCCCAGAGAAAGCGCTTTAAGAAATATCTCACCAAAGTTGGGAACGCCGGCTAATTCAATATATCCGATTTGAGGAGCAATATCCAGGGCCTCAGTCCGTTTGGTTTGAGAGATGAGTGCGGACCTTGCCCCTATTCCAGCAGCATTTCCAACCTGGTTAAAACGGTCCAAAGGAAGCTGTGGGAACATACCAATGGCAATGGCGCTGGATATATCCAAATAGCTGCCAAAGGCACCTGCAACAATGATCTGGTCAATATCGTCCTCTGAGTTGTTTTCTTCATTCAGAAGGATTTGGATGCCGGCCCGGATAGCTCCTTTGGCTAATTGCAACTGTCGCACGTCCTGCTGAGTGATGGTTATGGCTGCGCTGCCTTCGCATTCCTTTTCATTGACCAGTATGAACTCGCGTCCCTTTTCATATGATCGAACATTGGGGTGATTTTCCGTCATCCTGCCGTCCTTGTCCAGCACACCTGCAATATAGAGTTGTGCCATTGTGTCTAGAATACCCGACCCACAAATACCGATGGGCTTTCGGCCTTCAATGGTGTGGTATTCAATCTCCTGATCAATAAGACGCAAACGCTCTATGGCCCCGGCAGCAGCCCGCATGCCAAACTTTATATGGGCACCTTCAAATGCAGGTCCGGAAGCACATGAAACGCTGGCCATCTTTCCATGATCGGCCAGACATATCTCCGTGTTCGTTCCGATATCCACTGCAAGTACCACCCCTTTGGCCTTGGAGATCCCTGTGCTAAGGACCATAGCAACGTGGTCGGCCCCCACAAATCCTGAGATATTTGGTAAAAAGTGGATATAGGCTCCAGGGGATATGGAGAGCCCTAATTCACGCGCCTTGATATCCAAGGCCTGTCGAACTGAAGGCACATGAGGAGCATATGCCAACTGATCCACTGGCAGACAGAGCATCAGATGATGCATTGCAGTATTCCCCACTATTACGGCATCTACGATTTGTTCCGGACCGGCATCCACCTGGGCACTCAGTTCTGCAGCGATGCTGTTGATCGCCTCCACAATCAGGTTCTGCATCCTATTTGCTTCATCTGAGCCACGCCGCACCAGGTTAATGCGTGTGATCACGTCCTCTCCGTAAGCGATTTGGGGATTCATGATCCCCTTACTTGCAACTGTTTTCCCGGTCTCAAGATCAAGGAGATAGACTGCCACCTTGGTCGTACCTAAATCCACAGCCAGGCCTAAGTGCCGGGTCGGCCAGGGACCGATAGCGATCAACTCGGAGTCCCGCATTGTAGCCTGTACCCTCCAGTTTTGCGATCGCAGTTCAGTTGACAGCTTTCTTAGTACCAAAGTGTCCATGTTGAGGCAAGTTACATTGTGCTGTTGCTTCAACTCCTCAGCCAAATGATCATCATCAGCCTGTAAATCCGAAAGCGAGGGGGCTGACATGCGGATTTCATATTCCCGGACCAGTGGCTCCGGAATGACGTCTTCTTCTATTCCCTCCACCTGAACCCGCTGTGGAGTACTTAAAGATTCAAGAGGAATGTGAACAACCAGATCCCCTTTCGCATAGGTCTGGCAGGCGAGGCGATATCCATGGTCTAATTCCTTATATTCAAGCTTCTCTTGTTCCGCAGATGTGGGGGCTGAAACCTGTCCTTTAACTATTTGCACCTTACAGTGTCCACATTTCCCGGCACCACCACAAAGACTGATCAGGTCAATACCTAATTGTCGTGCCATTTCCATTACCGAAACCCCAGGAAGAAAACGCCCCCTGCGACCCAGAGGTTCCAACTCCACGTGATAAGGGTGGCCTTTTCTTATCTGTTTGTCGGTCTTTAGGTCAGACATTTTCGTCTATTTCTTATTCTCTGCGAGCCTTGAGCTTCCAATTTTGTATCTACAAGTCTTGTTTAGTACGCATTCGGAACATACTTGAGCCTTTGTCCAGGTCGGCATCTTGGGGCCTATTCCCACAAGCATGGATATAGACTTGCGGGGCATCATCATCGCGCTCTCGCTCAGATGCACTCCGATTTTTTCCGCTTGGGCTATTCGGCAAAGGGCCCGCTGTTCTGATAGAGGTAAGCCCGGCATTCCCGGGCTGAGGGGACTGCTGGATTCATTGCCTTGAGATCCGGCCACCACGCCGATCATTCGGCAGGCTTCTTGGGCCAGGATGTCCACGGCTGCGCTGCCAATACCGTCTAACAAGACCCCACGTAACGGCTCATCATGGGCAAAATAGTCCGTTACTTTTCTTTCCAGTTGGGATCCAATTGTGCAGGCAATCGCCGCCAATTCCGAAGCGAAAGGGAACCGTTTTTGCCCGTGTAATCGTTCTCCTCTGTCGTTGATCTCATTCACCGGACAGAATTCATAAGCAATGGCCGGATCAAGGGACTGAAGGGTCCCAACCTCATCTATCAGTTCACGGGAAAGGGCAAGGATCTTAGGGGATACAGCGGATATGTTCGCCATTCCTTGCCTGCGAAGGATATGCTCCATGGTCAAAGAGAGGGGAATGTCACGAATTATGGTCATGTTATTGAGCGTAAGGGATTCACACAATGAGCCGCTGATTCATCGGTATACTCCATATTCTTTTGAGAAATCTATCATGGCTTTCACATTTTCCGGTTTTGCATCATCCATGACAGTAGAGCAGTCCATGATAAATCCTCCGCCTTTACCAACAACATCAATAAGCTTTTTGCAGTAATCCTTCACATCGTCGGGCGTGCCGGTGCACATTATAGAAAGGGGGACGTTTCCCCTAATGCATACCGTGTCACCCAAAACCTCCTTGGCCTTAAATATATCCGTGCGCTCGAACCAATATACGGCCTTTCCCCTCGGTATATCTGCTATAGTCTCCAGTCTTGAGGTACAGTCACCTTCCCATAGCAGGAAAGGGTTCAACCCTTCATCAGTTAATCCCAAAATAAGCTTTTTGAGTGTTGGCCAAAAAAAGGTGTTGAATTGATCCGGTGACATGAAGCCGTCAAGACCTTTGTGAAGAGGTATAAATACCCTCCTGTGCCCTCTGCTTTTAGCGGCCAGTCCTGTCTGAAGCATTATGGGCAATAGCTTTTTGCAAGCTTCAAGGATCTTGTCAGGATGTCTGAACATGTCTAACATGGCCCCCCTTGTTCCCCTGAAAAAATCGGAGAGCGTGTCAAAAGGAGCCTGGGACAATCCACCGAATTGTGGAGGGAAACCGAGTTGTTTCATTTTCTCAGCGTATTCCATGGCCCCCCCTATCAATTTCTTGGCTTCTTTGGCGGCTTTTAGGAGGGACTCCAGAGCACTTTCGATTTCCGGGCTGTCAAAAGCCGCAAAAGCGCCCATCCCCATATAATAGGTTATGATACTGTGAATAGGCGGGAGATTTTTGAAGGGGTCAAATGCTCTGAATACGCGCGGCCAGTAAGTTCTTATCATAAAATCCGAAAGATCAAAGAGAAAGGCATCGTACTCTTCCGCTTTCATATATTCACCTTCGATGTACTGGTATGATGACATCACATCACACCCATGCCCGGGCCACTTGAGCTGCTTAAAGTCAAGGGTCTCCATTATTTGTCCGAGATAGCGAATAGTGAAAGGATTTTCATACATGTCCGGCTGAAACTCGACCATAGTATCTACCCATGCCTTCATCATTTTGTCATAGTCATACATGGCCTCCTCAAAGGTTATTCCTGTGTATCTGGCCGGGAAAAAACCAAAAAGGCTCATTATGGGAACCCTGTCCGGCAGCTTTAGCTGGATGGCATCGTTGGTCCTTTTTTCTCTTTCTTGATATAGTTGTTCAGGCGCCTTTTCCATTGTCAGTTACCTCCTATCCATCCCCTGCTCAAAGTAACGGCATCCATTGCGTTTAGACCGTAGGCATCCGCTTCAGTATACCGACGTATATCATCATCGATTTGACCACCCCCGATCATGATTTTCACCTTATCCCGAAGGTTAGCGTCCCTTATAGCATCAACAGTTTCCTTCATGGAGTCAAAGGCGAGCGTTAAAAAGCCGCTCAAGCCAACGACTTCCGGCTGAAACTCTTTAATGGCATCAACAAATTTGTCAGGAGGTACATCTATGCCAAGGTCCATAACATCGAAGCCATTGACATCCAGCATAAAGACCACGATGTCCTTTCCTATGTCATGGAGATCTCCCTTCACCGTCCCAATGACCACTTTCCCCAATCTCTCCGACTGAACAGCTCCTTTCAGTTTGGGTTTTAGCATTTCGGAAATCTGCCTCAACATCTCGCCCGCCATCACAAGTTGAGGCAAAAAATACTCGCCGGTCTCAAAACGCTTTCCCACAATTTCCATTGCCTTGGAGCAGGAATTTAAGATTTCTATGGGATCTTTACCGCTATCTATCAATTTCTTTGCTGTTTCTAAGGCCTCTTGTTCCTTCATGTTCACCAAGGCATCAACCAACTTTTCATACATTGTTTTTCTCCATATTCTGTTAACGGTTTTTGTGATAATCAACAATCATCGACCGTTGTCTACCGAGCAATTCTTTTAAGCGAGCCTTTTAGTAAAAATTATGAGCGTAGAGATCTACCCTTGATAATGGGGCTCATACCAAAACTCGTTTTATTTGGAGTTTGGCATGGCCCTATCAATTTTTACAAATCTCTACATAAGGTATTATTTTATTTTATCACTTAACTAATCTCCATTTACCATTGCTGATTACAACAGGGACGTAGCATCCAAAAGGAAGGCCGTTATGATTATCAGGGGAGTAGTTAAAAACGCCATTTTGCCCGACCACGTTTTTGAGATTC
>JAFDDR010000172.1 GCA_019310785.1 Deltaproteobacteria bacterium | reverse complement strand
TTACACCTACAAAGGAACGAAACTGAGGACGGTGGCCAAGTTTGATGGTAACGAGTGCATCATTAATGGGAGTAAACTTTGGGCAACAAACAGCGGAGTCGCCGATCTATATTGTGTCGTTTGCACGATAGATCCCAAGCTGGGCGAGGATGGCATCGTCCTGGCTTACATACCGAAGGGATGGCCGGGTCTCACGGTAGGGCCGGATGAAGACAAATGTGGTCTTAAATCAGACCATAATTGCCCCATGTATTTTGACGATGTAAGGGTTCCCGAGGAGTGGACCATTGGCCCAGGCAGCAAGGCGGCCGAGGTTTTCTGGGCACAGCTACCCGGAGTTTCAAGTGGTGCTATGGCCACCGGGATCATGCAGGGAGTATTAGAGACGGTTCTGGAGTACACGGGACAGAGAATCGTTGCGGATAAACCTATCAGGCAGCATGGCGGGCCTGCAGAGATACTGGCAGATATAGCCATGGCAACCGAAATGGCCAGGACCTGGTATTTGACGACGGCCTATATGTGCGACCACCCGGATACCTACGGCCCCAAGACAGGCATGCTGGCAGCCAGGATGAATATGGCAAGAATAACGAGCGAAAGTGCCGTGAGGTGTGCTGAAAAGGCGATACAGTTAATGGGTAGCTACGGCTATGTACGAGAGTATCATGTAGAGAAATACTGGCGCGATTCGCTCATGATAACACTGTGGAAGGGGGGTACGCATCTGAGCAGACATAATGTGTGCCGAGGGTATTACGATTTAGAGATATAAACATTTATTGTAATTACTCAGGTGGATAGACTGAAGGTGGAAGGCTAATAGGGGCAAATAATGCGTGATCACACAAAACTTCGTGCATTTGAGTTGTCTGACGAGGTAGCAGTATTGGTTTATCGGCTGACCGCAAGGTTTCCGATTCTCTACTATCCTTCGGGTCATTGAGGGAACTGCATTATCAATTAGGTTTATTGAATCGTTTGGGCTTCTTGTCCAACGAGGATTTATCTCTGATTGAACCAAAGATAGTCGAGACCGAAAAGGTCTTGAATGGATTGATTCGAGCGTTGCGAGATGGTTGAAATACTTCAGCCTTCAGTCTTCAACCTAAATAGCTGGGTAGTTACCATTTATTTTACTGTTATAAGGTCATCAGTGAGGATTTTTCTTTAAACACTTGAAGAATGGGGAACAGATGATTCCCGGTGAAAGGGGGTGATAGGGGTACCCAGATTCGGGGTCAAAGGAGCCGAGCTGAAGTAGAAAGTCGCAGGAAGGAAAGACGACGATCTTTGGCATTTACCTAACCCGTTTAAAATTTAAGGAGGAGAAAATGGGAGAAGAACAAAAAGAAAGGGTGAAAGTCTGGGATGCAACACCAGGATTTGAATTCAATGAAGAGGTTGACCTTCGCGAGAGGCATTCCTGGTTCCTTGATGGGACGCATAGCGTCCCGCCCTGGACCCCGTTATACGGGTGGTACTGGGTGAACTATTGCCCCCATGGAACAAAGGCCATTTGTGAAAAACTGAGCCTCCCCAAATCCAAAGGTTGGGAAATGAGATATAAGGACGGAGGTTCCTATAATGCCTGGCATATAGTCAGGGACGAGAAGGAGATCGCAGAGCGCACGGTCAGATTCCAAAAGGCCCTGGTTCCTTACCTTGAGGATTTTGACAGTGTCTGGCAAGGGGGTAAGAAGGAGCTTTTGAGTATTTATGCAAAGCTCAAGGAGCTGGATGTTGACAATGCCACAAATCTCGAATTGTTCCACCACCACTATGACCTGAAGATGGCCTATATGAGGATGTGGGAGATCCACCACGAAGGGTTATTCTCTTCTCATGCGGCTTATTTATTTCTTACACAAAAATGTCAAGAGGACCTTGGGATTAGTGATCAGGATCCTGAGTTTCAGGATATGCTGGTGGGTTTCCCTAACAAGGTCTATGACGTGGACAAGGATATGTGGCAATTCGGGAAGGTTGCTGCCGAAATGGGCCTTGGCGATATGTTCAAGGAAAACACACCGAAGGACATCCTTTCAAAGTTGCAGGAGACGGATAAAGGGAAGGAATGGTTCAAGAAATTCATGGACTACCTTGAGACTGATGAGGTTGGAGGCTGGCGGATGAGGCGCGGCAATGACTTCACCGAACCTTACTGGCTGGAGGATCCTGCTACGCCTATTGGAGTAGTGCGGGATTATATTGTGGGGGGTGCCGATTATGACCTTGAAGCTACTAGGGCAAAGCATGCGAAAAGGAGAGAAGAGGCCATAGCCGCCTTCCTTACTAAGGTGCCTCCGGATAAAAAAGAAACGTATGAATCCTATATACGATTGGCAGGGAAGATAAGCGCATTTAGCGAGGAGCATGCCCTTTATTGCGAGCTTATGTCCCAGGCCCTCATGCGCCGGGGTTATCTGGCTATGGGGAGAAGACTTACTGAAAAGGGGACCATTGATCAACCAGAGGATATCTTTATGCTGTGCCCGGATGAAATAGACCGGGTCCTGATGGTCCCTGAGTCGTATGACATGCGCTGGATAACGAGGAGGCGGCGTGCAGAGTGGGAAGAGTGGTGTACCAGGCCGAACCCCCCCTTCATTACCGATCGGAGCAGTTTTGAGGAAGCCGCAATGAAAGATCTGCTTGCTTCAGAAGATCCCATCGGCATTAAAGTGGTAATAGGCGATCTACCCGAGGTGAAGCCCGAACTGGGGGCGGATTTATTCGGCCTGTGCGGTTGTTCAGGGGAGGTTGAAGGTGTAGCTCGGATAGCAATCAACTATTCGGATCTGATTGATGTACAACCGGGGGAAATCTTAGTTTGCCCCAACACAAATTCGGCATGGACACCGGTGTTTGGAATAATTAAGGGCGTCATAGCAGATAGTGGAGGAACACTCGCCCATACAGCTATCATTGCGCGGGAATATGGGATACCGGCAATAGTAAATACCCGTGAGGGCACGGCCAAAATTAAAACCGGGATGCGCATCAGAATGGATGCAAAAGACGGAGCCGTCTATATTCTGGATAAATAGGAGGTGCCAGGATCAGGTCTTTGATATTTGCTGACCTAAAACCGGGGCCCTTTAAGATAAGGGCCCCCAGATAAAAGGAGGAAATACAATGGACGAAATGACACCTACAGCAAGTTGGACCGTAACGCAGCCCTGGCGGGGGATATTCGGGCTTGTTGTCACATTGGGAGCGATGATGATTGTTACGTCTTGTTTTGATATTAAGACGTATCTGGGCCCGTTTACAGCAATTCTCATGTGGAATGTGCCTATCGTGGCTATAATTGCCGCGGGATGGCAGGCACAATACCCTTCTACGGAAGGGATACCCCAGCCTTGGAAGGGGTTTCTCCTGACTGCCCTTGCGATTCTTTTAGGAGGAATATTGACCACCTTCTTCTTTGTTAATTTCCTCGCAAGCGGCGCAGCTACCCCATTCATTGGCATACAAGGGGTTATTACCGTGTGTGTGACATTCTACCTCGTTATCGCATTTGGCATGTGGCCGTTTAGCAAGTTATCTCTTCCCGCGAAGGGATTTCTTACTTTGATCTTGGCCTATATCATAGGTTGGTTTGTAACAATGCTGGCCAATTTCAGTGTCATGACACATGCTAAGGGGATTATTGAATCTCCCGTTTTTAAAGTTCCCTTTTACGCCAAGGGAGGACCATTCGAAGTTTTTGCCGGAATAGCGCCGATGGGCCCCATACCGTGGGAGTCCTTTGTTGCGTATATTATTACTACGTTTGTTTTCTTTTTTAGCTTCGTGGCCCTTCAATTCTGGCCGTTTAACAAATCCCCGGGCCTTATGAAGCAGCCGGTGATGGGCATTGTTGTGGTCATTGCCTGCGCAGTATTGGGCTACATTCTTTATATTATAGGGGTGGCAGGACTAAAGATAGTACCGCTCACACTCATGCTCTATGACGTTTGTTTTCTTTTTGGACTGCTAATGATTTTGAACATGTTTGAGATGTGGCCGGGGCGCACAATCAAGAGTCCGGTCGGTTGTGGGTTCTTGAACATTGTAGTAGCTATAGTAGTGGGTATAGTAGCATACTATGGGATTAGAGCTTTTTGTACCTGGCATTTTGGTGCAGAGGCGTTGCATTATCCAAACGATGTATTTGCAATGGCCAATCTTATGCTGGGCATGGCGTTTCCGGCCTGGGCTCTTTACGCAGCATGCTGGAATTTCTGGCCTTTACCCCCTACGCCGCCACCGCCCGATTCGCCTGGCCCCGAATAAAGGAACCGTAAGAGGCATCCCTTAAAAGTGGGATGCCTCTTAAGTAAATTGACTTCTGGGGAAGCAGGAGGTTTATTTTTGTCCTTCTCCAAGGGGGCTATTTTATTTATAGAAGGTGAGGGGAATTTTTAAAAATGAAGCCATATTTAGAGTGCGCACAGTGCATATTGAAATGGACCTATGAAAGGGCGGCATCTTCAGCGAACGAGAAGCAACGCTATGAATTGATGAGGACCATACTGGGTGTGTTGTCTCGTGAATTCACGCCATCCGGGAATATAGGTTTTATCTGTAATAGGTGCCTTGACGCGGTGAGTGAATTCATATTGGACTCCTCACCCCACTATAATGAACTCAAGGTGAAGACAAACCAGACTGTGGAGAAATTGCTGCCGGCGGCGAGAGAATTCATCAAGAAAGGAGAAAGGTCTCAAGACCGTTTCGAGAGGGCATGTTGCCTGGCAACGGTCGGCAATGTATCGCCTATTGGAGCGCCCTCAGGGGCCTTCGAATTCCCTGAGGCGGAGAATATCATGACGGAAACAGGTCCTCTTCCCGTTGTGATCGGTGATGTTTACAGGGCGGCCCGGGATGCGACGCGTGTTCTGTTCCTTCCTGATAATGCCGGGGAAATAGGATTTGATTCTCTTTTAATAGAGGAACTCAAGGAAATGGGTTTGATAGTGACCCTCGTCGTCAAGGAGGATCCCTTTTTTGAGGATGCCACAATAAGGGATGCGGCTCATTTCGGTCTGGATAAGCTGGCTGATGGCGTTTTGACAACAAAGGGCGTTTTTATCCCTGGTGAGGGCACGTCCAGCCTGTATGATGCTTACGGGGAGAGTGACCTCGTGATCGCAAAAGGAGTATTTAACTTTGAGGCCCTGAACGGCGAGGTCTCGGGAAAACCGACGATCTACATGCTGAAGATGAAATGTGGCCCGATTTCGAAAAAGAATAACGTAGATATAGGGAACTTCATCGTCAAATTGGAGGAGGCATAAGGAGCAGAAAATGTTTACGAGAGAAGTCTTGGGAATTAAAGAGGTACAAGTGGCTGTGGAGGCCATTCTTGAAGAAGCATCCAAGGATCCAGGGCAGCCGGTTTCCGTTGCTATTGTGGATGACCATGGTGAGGTGATCTGTGCTGCGAGGATGGACGGGGCAGTACCCATGTATAATTACATGGCATTCAAGAAGGCGAGAAGCTCGGCGACTACCGGGAAGAATACCCGTGCCTGGTTTGATTTTCTGGGCAAGAGGAATTATACCGCGCATGATTTTGTTCCTGACGCGACCCGGATACCAGGTGGTATAGCCGTTGTTAAACCTAACGGTGAGAGCTCCGGCGATGCAAGGCCTGGTGACAATGTAGTCTATGGTGGTATTGGGGTGAGTGGCCGAAGCGGTAATGAGGATGAGGCCCTTTCCATAATAGGGCTTGAGGCCCTACAAAAGGCTGTGTGGGGTTAGGGGGATCCGTCACATGGCGGTTTTCAGTATCTCTGAGAAGGCCCCGGTGAGCCTGTTTTAAAAGCTAAATAAAAGTAAGCAGATAGACTGCCGGATGCAATAGGCTGAAAGAGGAAAAGACATGAAATACAACATGTGCAGACCCATGAATAAATATTTAGATGCTTTCATCTCTGATGAAGACATGGCTATGATAGAAACTATAGCCAAATTCGTGGAGAAGGATGTCTTTCCAAAGAGGCTGGATCTGGAAGGTGGATGGCATAGAGATGAAAAGCTGGCTGAGGATACGTTAGATGATCTTTACGCCAAGTTGGTAGCCTTGGGCTACCAGAAACTTGGCGTTCCAAAGGATTACGGGGGCATGGGTATATCTACGGCCTTGAGGCTGGCCTTGAACGAGGAATTAGCCCGCGGTGATTCCGGTTTTTCGGTTCATGCCAAATTGCTCAGTGACGATTGCTATACGGCTGCCCTCATGATCTCGGAGCCTCAGGGGAGCGTGAACATCGAGGATCCTGCACAAGAGGGAAGGACAATCAGGACCAAGGCGGAGCGCAAAGGGAATGAATATGTGCTAAACGGACACAAGATATGGGGAGGCCCGGCAGGCCCGGCGGAGATTTTCCAGCGGGAAAAGCTAAAAGGCCACCTGGGCTATAGCCTGACTGCAACAACGGACCCGTCGGCCGGCGATGAAGGTATTGCTATTTTTCATGTGCCTGCCGAGTCACCCGGGCTTAGCTTCTCAAATTATATCGAGACGATGGGCATGTGCTTTACGGATCGAAATTGTGAGATGTGGCTGGAGAACGTCAGGATCCCCGAGGAGTTGAGGACAGGTGGTGTGGAAATCATGCGTACTCGTATGACTACGGGGAGGTTAGGGTGTGCGGCTCGATGCGTCGGGGTGGCTCAGGCGGGATTTGAGATCGCCCTTGATTTCATGAAGGATCGAGAGATAGAGGGTAAGCCAGTAAGGGAGCGCTCCCTGTTTGCGGCTCAGCTTGGGGAGATTGCCTCGGAGATCGAGGCCTGCAGGGCCCACTATCTATATGTTGCAAGCATGCTTGATAATCCGGAGAAATATGGG
>JAFDDR010000171.1 GCA_019310785.1 Deltaproteobacteria bacterium | reverse complement strand
CCTTCAGCTACCCTTCGCCTCCGTCTGGCTGGGTATGGACTTTGCAGGATACATGTGCCATAATATCCTGCATCACCAATTAGCAGCCGGGCCTTGCCCGGCACACAACAATGCCTTGCAGCCGACCCACTTTCCGCTACTTCCCTTCGGTCATTTGCTACAAGTGGCCGGCTGAAGGCAGGCGTTAGCCGTTAAAGTAAAAACCGCCGTGTAGTCTTCTATGCCAAAAACAGAGCCATTCGAAAAACACAGCGAGGCCTATGATGAATGGTTTGAGAAGAACCGTGATCTGTATGAAGCCGAACTGGAAGCTATCCGCGAGCTTATTCCTCCGCCTGAAGCCGAAGGGATGGAAGTAGGTGTCGGCTCCGGTAAATTCGCCGCACCGCTGGGAATAAAAATCGGCGTTGAGCCCTCAGAAAAGATGGCAATCAAAGCGAGAAAGCGGGGTATCACCGTTTATCCCGGCATAGCGGAGGATTTGCCTTTTCCTGATGGCAGGTTTGACTTTGTGCTGATGGTAACCACGATCTGTTTTGTTGATGATGTTATTAAGTCTTTCGTGGAGGCGTTCAGGGTATTGAAGCCCGGCGGGTGTATCATCGTAGGATTCGTGGACAAAGAAAGCAAATTGGGCAGACACTATGCGGGGAAACGGGAAGAGAGCAAATTCTACAAGGAGGCCACCTTTTTCTCCGCGCAAGAGGTGCTAAAATACCTCGAAGAGGCGGGATTTCGGTCTGTAAGAATCAAGCAAACCCTTATTCCCGGAGTATCACCAGAAACCATTTTTGATGGCTTTGGGAAGGGCGCTTTTGTCGCTATTAGAGGTGTGTGTAGAGGGGTCAAGTCGGCCGATGACTCTTAGTTATTGTAAGCTTGGCACCCAAGGGTCAACGGCCGACTTGACCCCATAACATAATGATGCTGCACCAAAATTAAATGATCTGCGAATTCCGCCGGGTAATCAATTTGAGGCTTTGAAAGGTGACCGGAAAGGCCAATACAGCATACGAATCAACGACCAATGGCGGATATGTTTCAAATGGAGCGGTGGCGATGCGTACGATGTTGAAATCACAGATTATCATTAGGAGAATCATATGAAAAAGAAAAAGCTTCCTCCTATCCATCCAGGCGAAATTCTTATGGATGAATTCTTAGAGCCCATGGGGATCAGCCAATACCGGCTGGCCAAGGATATAAGTGTACCCCCAAGGCGCATAAACGAAATTGTGCATGTGAAAAGATCCATTACTGCAGATACTGTACTTCGTTTGGGACGGTTTTTCGGCATGTCACCTCAGTTTTGGCTAAATCTCCAGACGCGTCATAATCTTGAAGTGACTGAGGATTTGCTTGAGGACCGGCTTGATGGTGAGGTACACGCTCTTCAAGTCCAAACAGGATAATATGTACTGAGGTTATAACCTTGCATGCCAGGTAGTGATAGGGGACGCACGAGAAATCGGCGAGCGTGACGGCATAAGGTTGGACACCGCCAACAAACTGTGCCAGTCTATTTCTAAGCTAACTCACGAAATCGCTGAAGTGTTCTTAGAGAAGTTCCAGGCATGGTGGAGGGGTTTCCGCCGCCACAGTCCGAAGCAAATCATTTTCAAACAAGGAGGAAGAGATATGGGTGATAAAGGAAAAAAAGACAAAGGCAAAAGGGAACAACAGAAAAAGGCACAGCTTAATCCAAAGGAAAAGCGAAAAAAGAAAAAAGAAAAGAAGAAATAAATGCCCAGTGTTTTCGGTGACCTTAAATCAAGCGAAAGAATAGGGCCAGGCGCTTTATTCTTATTGATTCAGTAAAGAGAAATCGATTTATGGATAATGATCGTGGCCTTTCATCCGATCCTGAATTATTCCTCAAGCTGGCGAAAATGCGTATGCCGTTTGGCAAATATAAAGGTCGTCTGTTAATCGACCTTCCGGAGCCTTACGTGGTCTGGTTTTCCCAGGAAGGCTTTCCTGAAGGTCAGATTGGAGAGATGTTGCGAATCATATATGAAATCAAAACAAATGGCCTGGAATATCTTTTCAAGCCATTGCGAGAAAAATGAGTTGAACAAAAAAACCCTACGGCTTCCCAGGCAGGTCGAATCCGATCCGCGGGCGCAACAGCTTCTCCACGTCCTGACCGCCAAAACCCGGGTTTTATGGCAGGAGGGTGAGATCAAGGTGCCGGTTGCCGCGCTTGGATCCGAATTGGCAACGGCCCTGCGCAGCGCACTCGGCGCCGGCCGGATGATACGAAGTTTGGAGAGCGCGGAGCATACGCTTGCTGCCGAAGAGCGAGGACTGAGTCTGGCTGATCGACAAAGCATTGTGCCGCGGGGCGTGCGCGTCTCGCGCCTGCTGGTGATGGCTGACGACGGCGCCGAGCGCTTTTATCGTCAGGTTGAAAGACTGCTTCTCCGTCACGGCCCACGGGTGCTGGCAGTGCGTCTTGAGGTGGATGCAGACACTTTGGGTGAGGTGGTCTTCGGGCCCGGCCGTCGCGCCCGGCTATTGCTGATTGCTCACAAGGAGGCTGTCAGCGGGGTACTCCTTTCTATGGCCGATCCGTTGCCTGCTTCTTGAATAAGGGGACGATTGAGGAGGCAGGAAGGAATTGGCTCCGGATTTGTGTGCAATAGCACCTGGTGTTCTGCAAAAACTGGATGAATTAGGCATTTGGTTTGGAATCGAACCTGTCTTTCATGAATCTAACCTTGAACCCGCCGGAGGCGGGCAAGCCCTGAACCTCTGAACGTTGAACCCGAGCAGTTATAATTTTGTTCAGCTATTAGCCCGGCAGCCCGAAAAATATTTTTGCATTTTCTGATGTTCGCATGGCCACTTCTTCAAAATCGATATTTCTGAGGCGGGCGATTTCATGGGCAGTAAAGGCCACCAAAGCGGGTTCGTTCCGTTTCCCTCTTTTGGGTACGGGCGCAAGAAAAGGGGCGTCGGTTTCAATGAGCATGGATTCGAGGGGGATTCGGGACGCGACCTCTTTAACGTGATATGCCTTTTTATAGGTCACGGTCCCCGGAATTGAAATAAAATATCCCAGATCCAAAAAGGCCAAGGCCAGATCAATATCCCCGGAAAAACAATGAATGACCCCCTTTTTCTCGCCCTTTCCCATTTTTTTCAGCATTTCAAGAACGTCGTCATGGGCTTCGCGATCATGAATAACAACAGGCAGGTTTAGATCGTCGGCTATCTCGATCTGGCGGGAAAATATCTTTTGCTGTGCCTCTGGAGCAGAATAACTCCGGTAGTAGTCGAGCCCGATCTCTCCCCACGCAACGATTTCGGGTTCGGATGCCATGGATATCAGGGCATCAAGATCATCGGTCTTACACCCGTCTGCGCTGTGGGGATGGTAGCCTATCGCTGCATAAACAAAATCGTATTTTTTAGCCAGTTTCAGGGCGGCAATCGAGCTTTCGCGATCTATGCCCATGGTGATGATATGGGTTATCCCGACCTGTGCGGCCCGTTCAAGAACTTTGTCCCGGTCCCCGTCAAAATCGTCCATGTCCAAGTGCGCGTGGCTGTCTATTAGCATAATTTCTCCCTAACCACTCAATATCATGGGGCTTTCGTCTCCAAACCATCCCCCTCTGGCAAGGCCCACTTATAATCCATCATCTCTGCTTTCGCAAATAAATATGTTGCATATTCTGAAAAATGCTCTAAAATTATAACAATAAGGGCTTAGATAGTGGATATTAGTGATTTTTTGGCCTTTTCTCCTTGTCCCTTGGATTTCGATTGGGGTGTAAGAAACGTATCTCAGGTGTGTTTTAGACAGGATAACAGGATAAACAAGATTCAGTTTTGAGGTTTAGTTATTCATGGCTGCGGTTCCGGAAAAGAAAATAGCTGACTCGGGCACGGGTAAAAGATCCCTTGAAGAGCAGCTCGAATATCAAAAAAAGCTTAACAATATTACCAACAGGATACATGGGGCCAATGACATAAACGATATTTTGCTGAATCTCCAGAGCGAGATATTGGGGCTCTTTGATGCCGACCGTATTACTGTCTATGTGGTTGACGGCGTCAAAAAGCAGATTATTTCAAGGTTCAAGGCAGGTGACGAAGTCAACGAGATCAGGGTGCCGATCACCAATGCAAGCATCTCCGGCTACTGTGCGGCATCCGGCAAGATGGCAAATATCCTGGATGTATATGATGAGAATGAGCTCAAATCCATCAATTCGCAATTGAAATTCGATAAAAGCTGGGACCAGAAGTCGGGTTTTAAGACGACCCAGGTTTTGGTGGCCCCGATTGTCTACAATAAGTACCTCTTAGGCGTAATACAGCTAATCAATAAAAGGGCCGGGGAACGCTTTACAGAGGAAGACGAAGCCTCTGTCCAGGATATTGCAAAGGTCTTAGGTACCGCCTTTTTCAAGAACCAGAAAGCCGCGCAAAAAACCAAGCCGACAAAATATGACTACCTTATTACGAATAATATCATCAGCAATAAGGACCTGACCGAGGCCATGCCAATGGCAAGAAAGCTCAAGAAGACCGTGGAATCGGTCCTCATGAGCGATTATAATGTGTCCAAGGATGATATTGGTAAATCTATGTCGGATTTCTACAAGACCCGTTTCATTCCATATGATGACAAGATGGTTATCCCCGGCCAGCTCTTGAAAGGCCTAAAGGTAAATTTTTTGAGAAACAACGTCTTTGTCCCTGTGGCCCAATCCGCTGACAAAGTGATTGTGACAATGGAAAATCCCAATTTCCTTCCTGCAAGGGATGCGGTTAAACGGCTTATCAAGGCCAAGGGCTTTGAATATTGCGTGTCCCTCAAAGAGGACATCTTTGAGATGATAGACCTGTTCTTTGATGTGAAAAGGACGGAAATGCTGACCGATTCGGGAAGCATCGAGGACATTCTGGGACAACTGGAACCCGGTTCCGAGGAGTTCGATGATGAAGATGACGGGGTGACGGAAGAAGACAGCGCCATTGTCCAGCTTGTCAACAAGATGATTGTTGATTCTTTCAACAGGGGCGCTTCCGATATCCACATTGAACCAAGGCCGGGTAAGCAGAATGCGGTCATCAGGATCAGGGTGGACGGTGCCTGCCAGATTTATCAGACAATACCCTATACCTACAAAAGGGCCATGGTCTCTCGCCTCAAGATTATGTCGGACTTAGACATATCCGAGAGACGGCTTCCCCAGGACGGAAAGATCAAACTAAAGAAGTATGTACCCTTAGACATTGAACTCAGGGTCGCGACCATCCCTACCGCGGGCCAGAATGAGGACGTGGTCATGCGTATTCTGGCTGCGGGCGAACCCATTCCGTTAGACAAGATGGGCATGAGCGAAAGGGATTACAATGAATTAATCTCGATAATCACAAAGCCATACGGAATTGCGTTGGTTGTGGGTCCTACAGGGAGCGGGAAGACAACAACACTCCATGCGGCCCTGCATCATATTAATAAGCCCGAAACAAAAATATGGACCGCCGAGGATCCTGTGGAGATAACACAGGACGGCCTTCGTCAGGTACAGGTTCAACCCAAGATAGGTTTTACTTTTGCCACTGCCATGAGGGCCTTTTTGAGGGCCGACCCGGATGTGATCATGGTAGGTGAAATGCGTGACCATGAGACCGTTTCAACCGGTATCGAGGCGTCCCTGACCGGGCATCTGGTTTTCAGCACGCTTCATACGAACAGCGCCCCGGAGACCATCACGCGGCTTTTAGATATGGGAATGGATCCCTTTAATTTTGCCGATGCCCTTTTGGGGATCCTGGCACAGCGCTTGGGCAGGACCCTTTGCAAGGACTGCAAGGAGAAGTACCACCCCACCAGGGAAGAATTCGATTCCTTGGCCAGGAACTATGAAGGCGATTTTGATGCATTAGGTTTCGAGTATAATAGTGACTTTGTCCTTTACAGGCCCAAGGGCTGCTCGAAATGTGCCAATACCGGTTACAAGGGCCGGACCGGCCTGTTCGAGGTCCTCGTGGGCACGGACGAGATGAAATCCATGGTCCAGAACCGGGCCAAGATGGAAGACTTGAGGGCGCAGGCCGTAAAGGACGGTATGACGACCTTGATGCAGGATGGTGTCCGGAAGATTTGCCTCGGGGTTACAGATATGATTCAGGTTAGGAGGGTCTGTATCAAGTAGCGCAGGGCTTTAGCTCTGCCATTTTGATGCAGGGCTAAAGCCCTGCACGCGGCGCAAGCGCCTGCGCTGCGCTATGAGAAAGAATGCACGGAAAAAGGTTATCTCTTTTGTTTTCAGGGATAAATGCCGGGATGCATAAGCCCCGCAGTTTCCTCTAATCCGAACAGGATGTTCATATTTTGAACAGCACTGCCGGCCTGGCCTTTGACTAAGTTATCGATCAGGCTCACTACAATCAGCCTTCCCGTCCTTTCATCCACATTTATGGAAAGATTGCAG
>JAFDDR010000023.1 GCA_019310785.1 Deltaproteobacteria bacterium | reverse complement strand
TGAGGACGGATTCAGGACTTCGTTCTCGTACCGGACGGTATATCATGCCTGCCTGGCAAAACCGGCAGCCGCGCGTGCAGCCGCGGGCAATCTCTACGGCCAAACGGTCATGAACCACCTCGGTAAAAGGGACTACCTGGCGGTCGGGATAGGGAAAATCATCAATGTCGGGCAGGACTGCCTTTTCCACGTACTGGTAATCCGGCCTTAAGGGTTCAACATTATGGACAGTCCCGTCAGGGTTGTAATGAACGGAAAAATAGGATGGAACATATACTCCCTTGATATGGTATAATTGTGAAAGCAGCTCTTTTTTGCGCTTTGCTTTCCGTTTGTTCGCTTCACGGACCGCCCGGCATATTTCAAGGGCCGCGGCCTCGCCATCCCCGATCACCATAACATCAAAAAAATCGGCAACAGGTTCCGGATTAAAACACGCCGGGCCTCCCGCAATGATAAGGGGAGCCGCATCATCTCTTTCTGATGCAAGCGCGGGAATTCCGGAAAGATCAAGCATATTTAAAATATTGGTATAACAAAGCTCATGCTGAAGGCTGAAACCTACGATGTCGAAGCTTGAGAGGGGTTTATGGGATTCCAGGCTGACGAGAGGAATCTTTCGATGTCTCAATTCATTTTCAAGATCGACCCAGGGCGCAAATACCCTTTCCGCGGCCAGCCATGGCCGGCAGTTAAGGATATGGTAAAGTATCTTCAAACCCAAATGGGACATACCCACCTCATACACATCAGGAAAGGCAAGCGCAATGGACACCTCCGTATGGGCGGGGTCTTTGCGTACGCAATTGACTTCACCACCTAAGTAGCGGCCCGGACGGCTGATTTTTGAGAACCAATGTTGGTCAAATATTGACATCATTCTTCAATTTTCCTCCAAAGGCGGAAAATCATAGGGGGGACACAGGGAGTGAGATGGCGACCTCGGCGCCTCCTTCAGGATGATTGCCCCCATATACTTCCCCCTGAAGGCATTCCACTATGCGCTTTACTGTCGCCAAACCTAAGCCCGATCCCCCTTCCTTTGTGGTGAAGAAAGGGACAAAGAGCTGCGAAAGTGCCCTTTCGTCAAATCCGCTACCTGTATCACGGACAGAGATTCTTGCCCGTTTTACGTCCGGTTGAAATAAGTCCTGTTCTACACCGGTCAAAACATACAATGAGCCCCCGTGAGGCATGGCTTCGCAGGAATTCAAAAAAAGATTCCACAAAACCTGCTTGACCTGTTCGGGATCAGATTCAAGAATTATAGTACCATGAAAATCCGTATGGACCTCGATATCGTCGGTCCGGTGCCGGCTGTTCTTAAAAAGCTCTAAGGATTCAAGGATCAACCGGTTCAAGTCAAACTCTTCAAGTTTTGCCTTCTTGGGTCTGGCGAAAACAAGAAAGTCATTAACCAGGTGGTTTAAGCGATCAATCTCTCTCGATATAATGTCCATGAGCCGGCTGTTGACATCTTGTTCTTCCAGTCCATCTTTTAACATCTGTATTGATCCGCTGATGGAGGCCATTGGATTCCTTATCTCATGGGCGATTCCCGCTGCAAGCTCACCAATCATGGCCAGGCCCTCCACCTTTTTCATCTCTTCCTCGATCTCTTTGATCTCGGTCAAGTCCTGAAATATGAGGATATGACCTTCCTGCCCTCCCAGAAGAAGCCGAAGGGGAGACATGGAAAGTCGAAGATGCACCTTTTCGCCATTCGATTTCAAATAAGGCAGATCAAAAAACAGCGGGAACTTCCCTGCCCCCTTAATGGCTGGGATTGCCCCATCCGGCAGGAAATCATTAAGAAAGGGAAGCGCATCCTTGACCTGCCGGCCAAAGGCGCCCTTGGCCTCGATCTTGAAAATCTCCTCGGCAGCCGGGTTGAAGAGGATAATCCTGTTGTTGCCATCCAAAGCAATCAGGCCTGAAGCGATGCTTTTGATAATGCTTTCATTGAGAATCTCCAGCTTGTCCACATCGATTTGCTTGGCCTTCAGCTCAACACTGCTTTTTCTCGCCTGCTCAGACACATAACTGCTGAGAAACGCCACAACATAGAAAGCAACAATGCTAACGAGTATTGTAAAAAACAGGTAAGAACTTTGATATTGCTCGGGATAACTCAACCGGCTCCCTAAGGGATGAATCACTCCGTAATAGTGCAGATCTAACAACAGGCCATAGAGAATACTGCTCAAGGAGGCAACCATCATACCCCCTTTACGATAGAGCATAATGCTCCCATAGATAATACACAGGAAATAGAGGGAAGAAAATATGCTCTCTATCCCACCGGTGGAGTATAAAACGGCCGTTACGAATACGACATCAACCAGGAGCTGGAGATAGGCAAGCAAGAAAAGCTTCTTTGAATATTTTAAGACTAATGCATAGACAAATGTCAAAAAATAGACAATTGCAATAAGCAGGTAATGAAACGTCTGGATATGACCGAAGTATGTCTGGGTCTCTTTGACACGTATGAATATGGAAGCGCCTAAAAGGAGGGAAACAAAAATAACCCTCAGAAACATGAGGGACAGTAAGCGACCGGAGAGCTCCGATTGAATGATTTTCGGCTCAGAGCTGATCATGTGACAAGGATTATCCCATCGCTGCTGCCATCTTGAAGATGGGCAGATACATAGCTACAACCAGCCCGCCTATGGAACCGCCTAAGAATACCATAAGCAGGGGTTCTAACATTGAGGTGAGGGCATCGACCGCCGCGTCCACCTCATCATCATAAAAATCAGCGATTTTTTCGAGCATGGTATCCAATGCGCCCGTGGCCTCGCCAACGGAGATCATCTGCACTACCATACGGGGAAAGATATCGGTCTCCCCAAGCGGTTCGGCAATGGTCTGCCCTTCGGCAATACTGGCACGAACATCGAAGATCACCTCTTCTAATATGACATTGCCCGAGGTCTTTGCCACGATCTCTAAGGCATCCAAAATCGGGACACCGCTCTGGATCATGGTACCAAGGGTCCTTGTAAATCTCGCGACAGCCGATTTTCTGAGCAGGTCCCCGAATATGGGCAGTTTCAGGGCAATGGCGTCCGTAGTTTTCCTCCCCCCTTTGGATTTTCTATACTGCTTGAAGACGACTACAAGACCTATGATGCCCAAAATGACCCAGTGTATATTACCTTTCAGAAAGTTACTCATGGCAACAACGATCTGTGTAGGCACTGGCAGGGCCGAGCCAAAACTCGAAAACATGTCTTCAAAAACAGGTATGACAAAAACAAGTATCACGGCGATGACCAGTATTGCAATGGCCACGACAACGATGGGATAGGTCATGGCTCCCTTGATCTGGGATTTGAGTTTTTCCGCCTTTTCTATGTAGGCAGCCAAACGTTGCAAAATGGTATCTAAGATACCTCCAACCTCGCCTGCGGCCACGAGGTTCACAAAAAGACTATCAAATTGCTTGGGGTGCTTTCCCAGGGCCTCACCCAGGGTTGAACCGCCTTCAACATCCTTTGTGATCTCTTTGAGAATTCTCTTGAACGTCAAGTTCTCATTTTGGTCGGCAAGGATGTTGAGCCCCTGGACAAGGGGAAGGCCTGCATCAATCATGGTGGAGAACTGCCTCGTGAAGATCACTAAGTCCTTTTTAGAGACCTTGGGTTGCATGAACCCAACATTGGCAAAGAGATCTTTTGGCTTGGGCTTTATTTTCGTAACCGTCAGATTGCGCCGCTTCAATTGAGAAAGGGCGATTTTTTCATCGGCAGCTTCCAGTTCACCTTTGAGGGTCTTACCCTTTTTTGTCTGTGCAACCCAGAGAAAGATCGGCATTGTTTTCCTCCTTAGGCCTTTTAAAAGTCGAAAAAGGAGTAGGTTCTCCTAATCAATGGATTTTATACCTTATTACCTTAATTTTCTATTTTTTAAAAATCTATTTATATAAGTTTATATAATTTAGCAGGTTATGTCAAGAGTTCTGTCTCCTTGATTGTATTTTCCATTTGTTTAAGACAAAAGCCTCTGTTAAGAAAAAATGCACTGTAAAGAACACTCTTTTGTTTTCACGCAAATTGATCGATTTTCACATATTGTTCTTGACAAAGAGGTTGTGTTAAATATTATAGGGCAGCCTTACAGAAATGTCGTGAAAATTAGGCTTCTTAGGCGGTTTAAATGGGAACTGGACAAGCCATTTCAGGGCAAAAACGGGCATTTTGCAAAGATTTCTGTTTATTTAAAGTAGGGATTGCATCAAAACTTTCGGTTTTAAAAATTTATAAATTCAGGAGGTAGTTGTCGTGAGTGAAATCATAGCCCCCATGGGCGGAAAGGTGCTTGAAGTGAAAGTGAACGTGGGTGATACGGTAAATGATGGCGACGAGGTCATTATCCTCGAGGCCATGAAAATGGAATTGCCTATAGTCGCGGAAGCGTCCGGCACGGTAAAAGAGGTAAAATGCAAAAAAGGCGACGCCGTGGAAGCGGAAGCCGTTATGATCGTGCTTGAGTAATATCGAGTACAAAAAAAGATTTTATGCCGGATGAATCCTGGAGGTCCGTTTATGGACATGAAAGACAAAATCAAGGAACTGGAGGATAGAAACCTTGCGGCGGAGATAGGTGGCGGTCAAAAGCGCATTGACCAGCAACACGCCAAAGGGAAACTGACAGCAAGGGAAAGGATCGATTATCTTCTTGATAAGGGCAGTTTCCAGGAAATTGACAAGTTTGTCGTCCACAGGTGCCACGATTTTGGCATGGAGAAAAATAGGATTCCCGGCGATGGCGTGGTGACAGGTTACGGCACTATAAACGGAAGGACGGTCTTTCTCTTTGCCCAGGATTTCACGGTATTCGGGGGATCCCTTAGCGGTCCGTTCGGTGACAAAGTCTGCAAGGTCATGGACCTGGCCATTAGAAGTGGTGCGCCGGTAGTCGGACTGAATGACTCGGGAGGGGCCAGAATCCAGGAAGGGGTCAGGAGCCTTGGAGGCTACGGGGAAATATTCAAAAGGAATGTCTGGAGTTCCGGGGTCATTCCCCAAATATCGGTGATAATGGGACCCTGTGCCGGAGGTGCGGTTTATTCGCCGGCCCTCACCGACTTCACTATCATGGTCAAGAAGTCAAGCAACATGTTTATCACAGGTCCCCAGGTTATCAAGGCGGTCACATCCGAGGAGGTTACCGCCGAGGAACTCGGTGGTGCCATGACCCATAACACCAAAAGCGGGGTGGCCCACTTTGCCGAGGATTCGGACCAGGCGGCCCTTGACAGGGTAAAGGAGATTCTCTCATATCTGCCCCAGAATTACCGCGAGACCACCCCTCTAATGGAATGTACGGATGATCCGGATCGGACAGACCCATCGCTGAACGAAATTGTGCCCGCAAATCCCAGGTTGCCATATGATATAAAGGAAATTATCCGCACCGTATTGGATAACAAGGAGTTTTTAGAAGTCCAGAAGCACTATGCAAAAAATATGGTAGTCGGCTTTGGCCGTCTGAACGGTATTGCAATAGGAGTTATAGCCAACCAGCCCAAGTTTTTAGCGGGTTGTCTGGATTGCGACGCCTCGGTAAAGTGCGCCAGGTTTGTCCGGACGTGTGATGCGTTTAATCTTCCCCTAATTACGTTTGTGGATGTTCCGGGATATCTGCCGGGAGTTAACCAGGAATACGGGGGCATTATCAAGCATGGCGCCAAGATCATTTATTCATACTCTGAAGCCACGGTCCCAAAGATGACTGTGGTCACCCGCAAGGCTTACGGCGGGGCCTATATCGCGATGTCCGGCAAACACCTTGCAGCAGATATCAACTATGCCTATCCTACCGCCGAGATCGCCGTAATGGGGCCTGAAGGGGCAGCCAACATTATCTTTAAAAAAGAGATTTCCGAAGCCGATAATCCGGACGAAACAAGGAAGAGATTAATTGAAGAATACAGGAATAATTTTGCCAGCCCCTTCAGGGCCGCGGAACTGGGTTACATTGACCAGGTAATATTTCCGGAAAATACAAGGCCAAGACTGATCAAGGCCCTGACAATGCTTAAAACCAAGAGGGCATCCATACCCGAAAGAAGGCACGGAAACGTTCCCCTTTAAGACCCTGCCTTTTCCGCCTCCAACTTTCTGACTATAGCGGATATGATTCTCCCTGAAACAGACATGCCTAAGAAAAGAATCATAAGGGCTGCAAACACACCGATATATCTGAGATACAGGACAAAAAAAGTTTGTCTTTCGTCTTTTTTTTATTCATACCTGAGAAGCATTTGATCCGATTCCACGGCAGTGCCCGGAGAAACGAGCACCTCGGCCACCTTCCCGTCCCGCGGGGCGACGATGCCGCTCTGCATCTTCATTGATTCTATCCTGAAAAGCTCCTGTCCCTTTCGCACACTATCCCCCTGGGCCACACTCACATCGATCACCAGACCAGGCATGGGACAACTCAAGACATCCTCATCTTCCTCAATTATTCCCCTTAGCATAAATTTTGACAAACGCCACTCTAATGGGGTGTATATCTCCAACAGCCGAACGATACCGCAGAAAAAAACCTGGATATGGTTTTCCTGATACCTGAGACGAAACATATGAGAATCTCCATTGATCCTAAGTTTCAACCGCCTTCGGTAGAACTCGAATTCCGGGGTGACAACATCATATTCTCTGTCATTGATTTGAATTTGCCACTTTCGGCTCTTTCGATCCCCATCCAGCTGCACGTCAAAGACATCCTCGTCTACCCTGACCACATAGCGGATGGTCCCTTCTAAAACAGACGTGGTGCCCACATGCGGAGACATTGGTACAAGGGAATCCCTGACCACGTCCTGGCGGTTGTGGTAGACCAGAAGGCCTGCCATGATCATGGCGTCGATCTTTTCCTGCTCCGGCCGTTGCTTGCTACGGCCCTGGACAAAATGCTCATCAATAAAGCCCGTTGAAAGCCTCCTCGACGCAAAGGCCGGGTGATCAACTAAGGCATTTGCAAAATCCACATTGGTGATGATGCCCTCAATATGGTAACCATTCAGTGCCTTCACGAGTCTTCTCGTGGCCTCATCCCTGTTCTTTCCGCGGGCAATGACCTTTGAGAGGAGGGAATCGTAATGAATGGTTACGGCGCTTCCCGCCCTTATACCGTCGTCCACACGTATATTTTTACCCCTGGGAACTGCGTAGCGCGTGACTATGCCGGTGGTGGGGAAGAAATCCCTGGCAGGGTCTTCCGCGCAGATGCGGGCCTCGATGGCCCAGCCGTCCATCGCCACATCCTCCTGGCTCAGGGGAAGCTTCTCACCTGCTGCGATGCCCAGCTGAAGTTCCACCAGATCAAGCCCTGTCACCATCTCCGTGACCGGATGCTCTACCTGAAGCCTCGTGTTCATTTCTAAGAAGTAGAAGTTCCTGCCCTCATCCATGATGAATTCCGCGGTGCCGGCACTTGTGTAGCCCGCCTCACTTGCAAGCCTGCACGCCCATGATCCGATTTTCTCCCTGAGGTCCCTGTCCACGGCCGGTGACGGGCTTTCCTCGATTACCTTCTGATAGCGTCTCTGTATGGAACATTCCCTCTCACCTAAGTGAATAACATGGCCGTGTTGATCTCCCATTATCTGGAATTCGATGTGTCTGGGACTGATGACATATTTCTCCATGAAGACCCTGTCGTCTGAAAAACCCTTGATAGTCTCCTCCTGACAGGCCCTGAACGCGGAAGGGAATTCATCCTTCGAGTTAACGATCCTCATCCCGCGCCCACCGCCTCCTGCAGCCGGTTTGAGCAGTAGTGGAAAGGTCATCCGGCCCGCCAGGACGAACGCCCGTTCCGGGTCCACAAGGGGCTCCGGGTGTGAAGGGACCACCGGTATTGAACATTTTTCGGCAAGCACCTTGGAGGCGACCTTGTCTCCGAGCAGTGCAATGGCCTTTGGCGTCGGCCCTATGAACACGAGCCCGGCATCAATCACCATTTGGGCAAACCCGGCATTTTCAGAGAGAAAACCATATCCCGGATGCACGGCCTCGCACCCGTGTGCTATTGCCGCCTCGATGATCCGCTCTTTAGCCAGATAGGACTCGGGGGCCGGCGCAGGTCCGATCAAGGCGGCCTCATCCGCCTGCTCCACGCATGGGTGTCGCTGATCGGCCTCTGAGTATACAACGACTGCGCCAATACTTAGTTTCTTGCAGGTCCGAATGACACGAACGGCAATTTCTCCTCTGTTGGCAATCAGGATTTTATTGAACAACTTTGACACCTCACAATGGTATGTTTCCGTGCTTTTTTGGTGGCCTCTCACTCTCCTTGCCCTCAAGTACCTGAAGGCTTCTGATAAGCCTGCTTCTCGTCTTTCTGGGAAATATTACGTCGTCAACATACCCCCTCTTGGCCGCGATAAAGGGGTTGAGGAAGGTCTTTCTGTACTCAGACTCCTTTTCCGCCAGGAGCCCGGCAGGATCGTCCGAGGACTGAATCTCCCTCCGGTAGATGATCTCCGCTGCTCCCCGCGGCCCTAACACGGCTATCTCGGCGGTTGGCCATGCGTAGTTTATGTCCGCGCCTATGTGTTTTGCATTCATTACGAGGTAGGCGCCCCCGTATGCCTTCCGAACAATCACCGTAATGCGAGGTACCGTGGCTTCTATAAAGGCAAAGAGAAGTTTTGCCCCGTGACGAATTATGCCTCCGTGCTCCTGGTCGGGACCAGGCATGAATCCGGGGACGTCTACAAGGCACAGGAGAGGAATATTGAAATTGTCGCAGAAGCGCACAAAACGGGCACCCTTGACGGAGGCGTCGTTGTCCAGCACACCTGCCAGGACCGTTGGCTGGTTAGCAATTAGTCCGATGGTCTGGCCGCCCAGTCGCCCGAATCCTATCACCAGGTTACGTGCAAACTGTTTGTGTACCTCGAAAAACTCGGCCCCGTCCAGGATACTGTAAATCAGGATCTTCATGTCATAGGGCTGGTTTGGATCGGTCGGCACGAGATAGTCAAGGGTAGGATCTGTCCGGTCCGGGGGATCCCGGAGGTCCAGCAGGGGCGGCTTCTGCTTGTTGTTAGACGGCAGATAATTTATCAGACGGCGGATTTCACGAAGACACAGGATATCGTTTGGAAGGACGAAATGGGCAACTCCGCTCTTTCTTCCGTGTACGGTTGCTCCACCGAGGTCTTCCGAGGTGATGTCCTGATGAATAACGGTCTTGACAACATGGGGTCCGGTAACGAACATGTATGAGGAGTGCTCCACCATGAAGGTAAAATCCGTCATGGAAGGACTGTATACGGCCCCGCCCGCGCAGGGCCCCATAATACATGATATCTGAGGAATCACACCGCTGGCCCTCACGTTGCGGTTGAATATCTCTCCGTATGCGGCTAATGCGTCAACGCCTTCCTGAATCCGGGCGCCCCCCGAGTCGTTGATGCCTATGTAAGGGGCCCCTGTCCTGACCGCATGGTCCATCACCTTGCTGATCTTCTCTGAATGGGCCTCACCGAGGGAGCCGCCGATTACCGTAAAATCCTGGCTGGAGACGAAGACCTCCCTGCCGTCAATGGTCCCGTGGCCCGTTACCACACCGTCACTCAGATATTGTCTGCCGCCGCCCAAATGACTGGTCCTGCCGGTCTTGAGCATGTCAAATTCCTCAAAGGAACCCTCGTCTAACAGCAGGTCGAGCCTTTCCCTTGCAGTGAGTTTACCGAGGGAGTGCTGGATTTCAATGCGCTCCGGGCCTCCCGCAGAAACTGCCTCGTCCTTCATGGCCTGAAGCGCCGCAAGGTTTGCAGGAGTAGTACCAAGCAAATCCCCTTCAAACCCGACTCCCTTTTCAACCTGTTCCTTTCCGTATTTATCCATTGCCATGGTTGTCCCTCGCCTTCTGCCGATCAAATTTCACTAAATGTCGCCCCGTTTTTTTGATTAAGGGGCATTTTCCGCGCGCTAATCCGGTTTCGCAAAGGTAGTTCAAAAAATTACTGGAAAAAATAAGTGCAGCCTACGGAATCAAAGGGATAATAGTAAACAATTATGACGAAAACCGTTCGAAAGTCAAGGGAAGAGGCGGTTTACTGGAATTTCAGGTGACGTTTACTTCTGCTTGACACGCATGACAGAATCACGTATGGTTTGCTCTCAAAAAACTGACTTTTATCACCTCACCAAGCAAGAAACCGGAGACAAAAGGAATGTTATCTTTATTGAACAATATACGTTCGAACCTTGCGGGCGATCATCCCAAGATCGACCCGAGTAGTCTGATCGACCCTTCAGCCCAGATCATCGGCAATGTGGAAATCGGCAAAGACGTCTTTGTAGGGCCGTTGACGGTAATCCGGGCCGACCAGCGCGGGCCGGACGGCAAGGTGGGGCTTATCAAGCTTGAGGAGGAGGTAAACATCCAGGACGGCGTCATTATTCACGCTCACCCGGGCACCGCCGTCACCATCGGGCCCAGGACATCCATTGCCCACGCAGTAGTCATTCACGGCCCGTGCACCGTAGGGGAAGCGTGCTTTCTGGCCATCCGGTCCATTCTCTACAGCGCAACCCTTGAAGACAACGTCTGGTTGGGAATGGGCGCGCTCGTCATGAAAACAGCTCTCTCCTCATTTACCAAGGTTCCCGCGGGCAAAGTAATTCGCGGCCTTCCGGACGTCATGGAGCTTCGGCTCGTTACCGATGAGGAAAAAGAGTACATGCAGAAAGTCCTGACCGCGAACTCACGTCTTCGCGTAGATTACCTGGAACTGCGCAGCAAGGCAAAGTCGATCAAGTCGTCCGTCGAGGGAAAAGCTGGGAAGGAACCTATATAAAAGGGATGAAAAGCCTGCCACCTTACCACGAAGGTGGATTCGAGGTTCAAAACCCCAATGTTCAGGGTTCAAGAACCGGGGTTGAGAGTTTGAGGCGAGACTTTTGCAAAAGGCCCCCTTTTGCCCAATTTCAGCGTCATGCTCAAATTTCAACTCTCAAAATACCCGCGGAACTGGGTTATATTGATCAGGTAATATTTCCGGAAAATACCAGGCCAAGGCTGATCAAGGCCCTACAATGCTTAAAACCAAGAGGACATCCATACCCGAAAGAAAGCACGGAAACGTTCCCCTTTAAGTCCCTGCCTTTTCCGCCTCCATTTTTCTGACTATAGCAGATATGATTCTCCCTGAAACAGACATGCTTAAGAAAAGAATCATAAGGACTACAAACACACCGATATATCTGAGAATAAGGGTTCCGATAATCCAGGTCCAGTTGTCTTTCACGATGGTGACATCGGTTCCCTTTTCATCCCCTTTTGAGATGGTTATGGAATGCCACTCGAGATTTCCATCGTCTTCTATATAAGTGGCGTCCTTCCACTCGCGGAATTTAATGTCCTTAAACCCTTTCAGGGCCTCCCTGTAAAATAGAACGACCTGATCATGGGACAGCGTTGTCTTCAATTCCAGCCGGGCACCGGTTTTAGCGATCTCTTGTCCCTCACGCATAACCGGGGCGCCGAGAAAGTCCTCAGCACCCAGGGGTGTAGTGGAAACCATACAAAAGCAGGCAAAAACAATTATGAGCATCAACTTTTTCATTTTCAATCCTTAATTATGTCTTTATTTATCAATCGTAACTGCTTGTAAGGTTCACGGTTCACAGTTCACGGTTAATCGCTTTGCGATTTTCCGCATATTTCCTCAGCGACATAGAACCCACTCCGAATTTGTGTGCAATAGCGCCCGGCGTCCTGTAAGAACCGGATGAACTCTGCATTCGGTTCAAAATCGAACCTGTCTTTCATCAATCCAAACCTGAACCGTGAACCCCTGAACATTGAACCTGACCAGTTACTATCAATCAAACATCGCTATAAACATACCTGCCGCAGCCGCAGACCCGATTACTCCTGCAAGGTTGGGACCCACGGCATGCATCAAAAGATGATTGGTCTTGTCATATTTCATGCCCACCATCTGGGATACCCTTGCCGCCATGGGCACGGCGGAAACCCCTGCCGCACCGATTATGGGATTGATCTTTTCTTTGAGAAAAATATTCATGATCTTGACGGTCAGGATGCCGCCCATGGTACAGACCCCGAAATCTATGAGACCAAGACTGAAAATAAAAAGCGGCTTCCAGCTCAGGAATTTGTCGGCATGCATGGTGGCGCCCACGGATATACCAAGGAATATTGTTACAATGTTCATCAATGATCCCTGTGCCGATTCAGTCAGTCTCCCCACAACACCGCTTTCCTTCATCAGGTTGCCTAACATAAACATACCCATTAAAGGGATGACGGCAGGCACAAGAAGTGCAATGATGCCTGACGCAAGCAAAGGGAAAAGGATCTTTTCCAGTCTTGATACAGGCCGCAACTGGCGCATGTGAATCTTTCTTTCCCTGGCATTTGTCAATAGTCTTATAATAGGTGGTTGAATGAGTGGCACCATGGCCATGTAAGAATAGGCGGCCAATGCATTGGGGCCTAAAAGCTGTGGGGCCAGATGCTGGGTCAAATAAATGGTCGTTGGTCCGTCTGCCCCGCCAATGATGCTCACGGACGCGGCCTCCTTGAGTGTAAAGCCCACCAGAACGGTGCCGGTAAATGTTATGAAAACCCCTAATTGTGCGCCCGCGCCTATAAGCAGGGTCTTGGGATTGGCAATGAGTGGCCCGAAATCGGTCATGGCCCCCAAGCCTAAAAAGATGATGCAGGGGATGACCTCCCATTCGAGGCCGTAATGGTAAAATACCTGCAAGAGCTGGGCGTGGCCGTGGGAATGACCCATGAGCGGTACAAGGGGAAAATTGACAATAAAGATTCCGAAACCGATGGGAAGCAGCAGAAGGGGTTCATATTTCTTTGCAATAGCTAAGTATATGAACATCAAGCCCACACACCACATAATAACGATATTCCACTGGAAATTGTATACCCCTGTCATGCGAAGTGTGCCATATAACATGTCTAAAATTTCGTTGAACGTCATCTTAAATGCCTTTTTTGAGGTTTTTGATTAATTTTCATCCGTTCACCTTAATGAGGAGCAGTCAGCCATAATGCATTTTAATTACAATGTAGCTATAATAAAGCTATAAATCTTTGTCAAGGTGTAAAATTTGATGGACTCGTAAAAAGTCCATCAACAGGTCGAGGGCGGTTAAGCCCCGGCCTGGGGTGAGGGTGCAACCATTTGAATTTACTTCAAATGGCGGGGGAGGAGTAGCCCTTCCCCGCCTAATAAAAAGGCGTCTCACGACTTTTTACGAGGTTATCAAATTTGATTTAAAAAAAGATTTGACAGCCTGTCGGTTGCTAAAATATCTTCAGATAATCAAGATACCATTTGAGAAAATGATTTTGTACCCAAAACATTTTTTTAATGCTAACTTATCCAATCATAAGACAAGATTTTGGAGAGGAGGATGAAAATGTCTGACGAAAAAGGCCGGGAAGAGTTGTTAGGGGCGTTCAAGAAATGGGCGGACGGTGTGGAACAAAAGCTGAGTAAACGACCGGAGAGAAAGGAGAAGTTTTTCAACACATCGGGCATACCTGTAAACAGGGTCTATACCCCTCTCGACCGTATTGATGACAATTATCTCCCGGAGATCGGTTTGCCCGGAGAATACCCTTATACCAGGGGGGTGCAGCCCACCATGTACAGGGGCCGGTATTGGACCATGCGCCAGTATGCCGGATTTGCCTCGGCCGAAGAATCCAACAGGCGGTACAGGTTTCTTCTGGACCAGGGGCAGACAGGATTATCCGTGGCCTTCGATCTCCCCACCCAGATAGGCTATGATTCGGATGATGAAATGGCCATCGGCGAGGTGGGTAAAGTGGGAGTTGCCATTGACTCCCTGAAGGACATAGAAACACTTTTTCACAAGATACCCCTTGATAAGGTGAGCACCTCCATGACTATAAATTCCCCGGCAGCGGTCCTTTTGGCCATGTATATCGCCATGGCCGAGAATCAGGGCGTTCCACCGGAAAAATTAAGGGGGACCATCCAGAACGACATCCTGAAAGAATACTCTTCACGGGGGACCTATATCTTCCCCCCAAAACCTTCCATGAGGATTATCACGGACATATTCTCCTATTGCAGTGAAAAGGTCCCCATGTGGAACTCGATCAGTATCAGTGGGTACCATATAAGGGAGGCCGGTTCCACTGCGGTTCAGGAGGTGGCCTTTACATTGGCCAACGGGATCGCTTATGTGGATGCGGCCCTGAAAGCAGGGCTCGATGTGGATACATTCGGTCCCAGGCTTTCTTTCTTTTTCAATTCCCACCTGGATTTTTTCGAGGAGGTCGCCAAGTACCGGGCTGCACGGAGATTATGGGCCAAGATCATGAAGGAGCGGTTCAATGCAAAAAACCCCAAGTCTATGATGATCCGGTTTCATACCCAGACAGCGGGCTGTACCCTCACCTTGCAGCAGCCCAAAAACAATATCGTAAGGGTAGCGTTTCAGGCCATGTCAGCGGTCTTGGGAGGCACCCAGTCTCTGCACACGAACTCCATGGACGAGGCCCTTTGCCTGCCGTCCGAAGAGGCCGTCCAGATCGCCCTTCGTTCGCAACAGTTGATCGCGTATGAGACCGGGGTGACCGACACGGTGGATCCCTTAGCCGGTTCTTATTACGTGGAGGCCCTTACTAAGGAAATATTTGAGAGGGCGGAGGAATATATTAATAAGATAGATGACATGGGAGGCGCTGTACCGGCAATTGAGCAGGGATACATCCAACGGGAAATCCAGGACAGCGCCTACAAATATCAGCTCGATATCGAAAAGGAAGAAAGGATCGTGGTGGGGCTTAATCGCTTTCAGATAGAGGAGGAAAAACCGACTAACCTGTTGAGAGTGGACCCGTCGGTCCGTGTAGCCCAGATTAACAGGCTCAAGGAACTCAAATCCGAAAGAGATAACGAAAAGGTGAACAAAAGCCTTTCCGATTTGAAAAAGTGCGCGCAAGGTGACGATAATCTAATGCCCGTTATCTTAGACGCGGTCAAGGCCTATGCCACCTTAGGAGAGATCTGCAACGTCTTAAGGGAGGTATTTGGAGAATATCAACAGGTCAGCACACTGGGAAGATAAATAAATGATAGATGGTTCAATTTACTTGGGTATGTAGCGCACGGCTTTAGCCGTGCCATGATATAAGGAGAGATAGATTATGAATACACAAAAAAAGATAAGGGTTTTGGCAGCCAAACCGGGACTTGACGGCCATGACAGGGGGGTCAAAGTAGTTGCCAGTGCCTTGATGGACGCGGGCATGGAGGTAGTATACACGGGTCTCCGCCAGACCCCTGCCCAGATTGTTGAATCTGCTATTCAGGAAGATGTGGACGTCATTGCCATGAGTATCCTGTCCGGGGCCCATGACTATCTGTTTCCAAAGGTAATGGAGATGTTAAAGGAAAAAGGCGTTGAGGATATGCTGGTCTTAGGTGGCGGCATCATACCGGATGAAGACATTCCCGCTCTGAAGGATTCCGGTATTGCGGAAATTTTCGGACCCGGAACTACAACAGAACAGATTATAGATTATATCAGAGATAACGTTTGAACCTAAAGTGATCGGTTCAAGGTTCAGGGTTCAGGGGTTAAAACCTTTGAACCGCTGAACCCTGAACCTCATAACCCAGACCGACCTGATGTCCAATTTTTGAGCAAAATCCTAAAAATCAGGGGGATTGCAGTCACTAAATAAATAGTTTTTACGAGGTCTGAACTCACAACTGTCGGCCAAACTCTAAGGTATTTTTGTTGATACTGATTTGCATTTGCTGCTGGAGCATCTCATATCCCCTTTCCGTAAAGGGAAGGTAAACCAGAACGGAATCCTTTATGTTAAACTTGATTTGCGGCAGATGGGGAAAGACGTTTTTTTTGTTGACCGCCGAGCCCGCCAGGATGACCTTCATGGACTGGATTGCCTCGCCCCTCGGCAGTGTCACGGGGTAGAGGTTTTTCTTTGGAATTGTCTCTTTTGTGTCAAAGTGTTTCTGGGACACGGTAAACTGTCTTGAAAGGTGCAAAAAGACCTTGGGCCGGATCTTAAAGGCCGGGGTCCAGAAGTTCATATCCTCGGTTTCCCAGTCCTTTCCGATCACCCTGGGCTGGTTGGTGAGCCGGATAAAATCGGCAAAGGAATTGATTTCCACACCCTGGGCATTGGCCGATATCTTCCAGAAGGGCAGATATACGGTGTTTTCCCCCTGGCCCGGGACAAACTGATACTTCACAGGGATAAACTTACCTTTTGACGCCTCCCAGGCCGTCTTGCAGTTGCTGCACGTCAGGACCACGCTATCCCTTTCACCGTCTAAGTTCCAGCCGCACTGCGGGCACAGGGTTGCCATAAACGTTAGTTGCCACCGGGGGTTTTTATTTATGGACGGCTCAAGGGTCTCCCGGCCCCCCGGAAGTCCTGTAATTGCCCTGTTTAATACCGCATCAAAGAGCCTGTTATTCTTCACGTACAAAGGGAGATAGATAAGGCTAAGGGTCTCGCCGATATACGCCCTGTGAAGGATACTCTCGGATGAGGAACCCGTGGAGAGTCTTCCTGCCCTTTCCAATATTTTGCTTGCCTTAAGGGAAAATCTCAAAAACGAACCCTCTGTATCCGGTGTGACAAATTTCATTTTCATAGCCTGTGGTCTGAGGCCCAATGTCCCGGGAAGGCCTTTTAGCGTTACACCCAAATTGGTTATGTCCACAATGCGGTGCCCTACGGACCTCTCCTTGCAGAAGAATACATTCCCCTTGAACCGAAGATACGGGGCGTAAATGATTTCCTCTTGAGGGGCCTTGTGCGGCAGTACGAAACGAAAATAATTCGGGGCAAAGAGAAAACTCTTGACATTGCAGTACGGACAGCTCAGCAGATGGTCGGCCTCATCCAATTCGACGGGCGCACCGCACTGCGGACAATCCTGCTCAACCGTAAAGCCCATTTTTTACCCCATTTTTTCCCCGCACTGATTGCAAAAAGAAGCGCCTGGCATATTTTCGGTCTTGCAATGCGGACATATTTGAGGAGCAGGTTTTTCGTCTGCCGGGTGACCGCATTTGGGACAGAACTTTGCGTTTGACGGAAGGTTCTTACCGCAGTTGACGCATTGATCAAAGACGACTAACTGATGCCCGCAAAGGGGGCAGAACTTGGACTCCTTGGGAATCGGATGCTGGCAGTCCGGGCAATTGACCTGCTCAGGGGCTTTGGCAGCCGCAGCGCCACCACCGGTCCCCGGTCCGGCTCCCCCACTCTGCTGCGCGAACGACTGGGCAAACATTGCCGGCATCATGAAGCCCATACCCATGCCCATGCCCGCACCTGCCTCGCCTTGCGACTCCGCGGCCTTTTCCATGGCCATGGCCGCCTTCATTTTGACCAATCCGTCTAAGTCCGTAAGCACGCTGAGGCGACTCTTGTCGTCAATGGCCTTTTGTACGTCTGACGGTGGGGTTATGGATGTGATATACAGGTTATTCAAGGCAATGCCAAAGTGTGCAAAATCTTCCTGAAGGCGTTTTTGGAGACCTTCGGAGAGTTCATCGTATCTGCCGGGTAAATTGAAAAGGCTGTCTAAGTTCTCGCCTAAGTGATCGTTAAAACGCGAGATAATAACCCGTTTTAGGTATTCTTCGATCTCCTCGGTCGTGAATTGACCCATGGTGCCCACAAGGCTGTTTATGAACAGCACCGGCTGGACTATCTGAACATTGAATACCCCGTGGGCACGGAGCCTGATAAGCCCCAATTCCGAGTCCTTGAATGCCACCGGGTCCCTTGTGCCCCATTTGAGGTTGGGGAAGATCTTCATGTTGGCGATATACACCTCCGCACGAAGCGGGCTGGTCCCTGCCCAGGGTATGGCTAAGATTTTCGTAAGGATCGGGATGTTTCCGGTTTTCAAGGTATGTCGGCCGGGCTCAAACGCGTCGCATGCCTTGCCCTTATAAAATAATACACCCGCCTGGCTCTCCCGGAGAATGAGCTGTGCCCCGAATTTGATTTCACCTGAGCCTCCTTCCGGAATCCTGTGTACCAGTTCCTTTCCCGTTTCATCAAACCACTCTATGACTTCCAAGAAAACTACGTTATTCGTGCCCATTGGCTCCCCCTTATTAAGTTGATATACATGGAATTTACATTTTTTATTGGCTAAGTAGTACTTGACCGAAAACCCAGTTTTTTCGGTCAAAAATTCGAAATCCGAAGCACAAAATACGAAATGATTCGACTGGCTCACCATCCTGAGCGAAGTCGAAGGACAATAACCAAAATACTAATGTCCTAATGATAAAAATATTGTATTTTCAATGTATTAGTTTGGGTCATTTTGTCATTTGATATTCGAATTTGTTTCGAATTTCGGATTTCGATATTCGGATTTGGTCTGAACATGGCTTTTCGTTCAGGCATTAAGTATATGGATTAAATGAGCTAACTGTCAAGAAACAAAGGATAAGCAGGACCGGGAACCGCCAAGAAAAACACCTTGATAACTTTTTTATATTACGATATTTTTAAATTTTTAGCGGAGAACAAGCGAAATGAAAATCGCCGTCTGTCAAATCAACCCTGTCATAGCCGACTTTGATTACAATATCTCCCTGATCAGGGATGCAACGGATCATGCCAAAAGCTCGGGTTGCGTGCTTGCCATTTTCCCGGAAATGTCTCTTTTAGGCTACCCGCCGAAAGATCTCCTGGAAAAGCCCTCTTTTATCCGGGAAAACCTGATACAATTGGAGAAACTTTCTTTTGAGATCGAGGATATCTCCGTGCTTTGCGGGTACGTGGATAATAATCCCCTCAAAACCGGGAAGGGCTTGATAAACAGCGTGGCCCTTATCACGGATGGGCGGATAAGGGGCAAGGGTGGTAAAAGGTTGCTACCGAGCTATGATGTCTTTGACGAAACCCGTTATTTTGATCCTTCACCAGGGAGCCTTAGCTTTGAGATGGGTGGGAAGAAATGGGGGGTCACCATATGCGAGGACATATGGAATGCGGTTGATTTCACAGGGGGACCAAAGTACGAACTTAATCCCGTGTCGGAACTGGCAGAAAAAGGTATTGATGTCCTCATCAACATATCTGCGTCACCTTACAGCACCAATAAGGGTGCACTGAGACTCGATGTCCTAAAGAAATTATCAATCGAGAATAGGATTCCGGCAGTTTACTGTAACCAGGTGGGGGGAAATGACGACCTGCTCTTTGACGGCTCCAGCATGGTCGTTGATCAGAACGGCAGACTGATCTGTCTTGGCAAGCAGTTCGAGCCTGATCTTTTTATATGGGACACTGAAAAGGTATATGATGAGATCAAGGATCCCTGGCCCGCAGAGGAAGAGTCGATACTGAACGGGCTTATCATGGGAACACGGGACTATGCCTCAAAATGCGGGTTCAAAAAGACATTAGTCGGCCTTAGCGGGGGGATTGACTCGTCGTTAGTCGTATTTATCGCCTGCGAGGCCATGGGTCCTGAAAACGTCATGGGCGTCAGCATGCCATCCCCTTATACCTCACAAATGAGCAAGGATGATGCGGAAAAGCTGGCAGGCAATCTGGGGATTCATTTCCATGAGATACCCATTCCCTCCCTGTTTGAAAGCTATAAACAGGTCCTGGCCCCTCTTTTTAAAGGCCTTGAAGAAGACGAAACAGAAGAAAATATTCAGGCCCGCATTCGGGGAAACATTTTGATGGCCCTGTCCAATAAATTCAACGCACTGCTTCTTACCACGGGAAATAAATCAGAATTTGCCATGGGATATTGCACTCTTTACGGGGATTTGAGCGGCGGATTGGCGGTCATATCAGACATCCCCAAGACCTTCTGCTATCGCTTAGCCGATTATATCAATAGAAACGGAGAAATCATTCCTCAAAGAACCATAGAAAGACCCCCATCTGCAGAACTGAGGCCCGATCAGACAGATCAGGACACACTTCCCCCTTACCATGTGCTGGATGATATCTTAGAGGCCGCAATAGAAAAAAACTTAGGGCTTGATGAAATCATTGCCAGGGGCCATGATCCCGCTGTTGTCAGAGACGTACTTGGTCGTCTTGTCTTCAACGAATACAAGCGGCTCCAGGCCCCCCCGGGCCTTAAAATAACCACAAAGGCGTTCGGATATGGCAGGCGATATCCTATTGCCAGGGGAAAAGCTGTCTATTGACAAAAAAGGTATTATTGGATAGGATTAAACTCATAAATGCACTAAATAGTGTCCGACCGAAAACAAAGGAAAACTGTCATTTCGAGCGTAGCGAGAAATCTTATTGTATTGTTAATACCGAGATTTAAGATTTCTCCCTTCGCTCGAAATGACAAATAATAGGTTTTCGTTCAGACACTAAATAACTATGGAGTATTTCACATGGAATTAGTAAAAAAGATTATCTTATGGGGTTCCTTAGCGGCAGCTTTATACATGCTTTTGGGCTTTCACTATGTTTACTTCGGGGGGATGAGGGTCAAGATGCTAAAAAAAACAAAATTGACCCTGATAGAAACATTTACCGATCTCTCAACAAAAGCGATAACTAATAAAAAAATCCTCCAGAACGATGCACTTCGGGACGCCGGCTTAGCAGACCTTTTGGTAGACATGGGCAGGATGAGTGAAAAGGAGAGGGACAAGATCATGGAAAAGTATTATGAGGATGAATATTGATGGACTGCAACCGTTCGCGGGTTCAATGGTCCCCTTATTCAGACCTCAAAATCGACCTTGATCTTGAACATCTTTACAGCCGGCAGGTTTAGAAGATCTGCTACCCCCGTCTCTTCAGATATATCTCTTAAGGCATTGTCTATATATGCCATGTCCTCTGCAATAAAGGTAAACCAGATATTGTATGCATGGTTTCTCAGGTAGTTATGGGTAACCCCGGGGTACCGGTTTACCACTTCAACAAAATGCCCGATCTTTTCCTCCGGCACTTTTGCTGCGCAAAGCGTGCTCGCGAAATTGAGGCGGCCGGACTGGAAATTCCCCCCGATTCGCCGAATAATGCCTTCCTCTTTCAGCCTTTCTGTCCTCTCAATGACCTCGGACTCCGACAGGTCAAGCCGTTTACCCACTTCATTGTAGGGACGGGATGTAAGGGGAAAATCCGACTGGATTTCGTTTAAAATACTTTTGTCAATATTATCCATCAGCTACACATTAAATATGTCAGCCATGAGCTTTGGCCCTGGGTTCATAAGAACACAACGGCTCCTCGGCTAAAAAATCACCGGTGGCCTCATAGGCCCTGGCCCTGCACCCGCCGCAAAACCTGATGTATTCGCACCTGCCGCACTTTCCTTTGTAGGATGAAAAGTCCCGGAGCTGATTGAAAATCCCGGAATCCCGCCATATCGTGTCAAAAGCGGCATCCTTTAAATCACCGCAATTCAACTCCAAGTAACCGCAGGGCTGAACAATGCCGTCATGAGAGATAAAACAAAACGCCGTTCCACCGAGACATCCGCGCGTCACGGCATCTAGTCCATAGGTCTTGAAATCCACCTTTTCTCCTTTTGCATGGGCCTCCTGGCGCAGGATCCTGTAATAATGGGGTGCACATGTGGCCTTCAGATGAAGGGGGACTTCCTCTCTTTGGTTGTAGAACCAGTGCAACAGCTTTTCATATTCCTGCGCATCAATTTCCTGGTTCACCATTTCCTTAGCGCGGCCTGTGGGTACCAAGAGGAAAAGATGATGGGCCACAGCGCCCAAACGAACTGCCATGTCCAGAATATCTTTGACATTATGTACGTTATGTTGAGTGACAGTGGTATTAATCTGAAATTCGACACCCGCTTCCTTGAGTAAACGTATACCCTCCAAGGATCCCTTGAATGCCCCCTGTACCATCCTAAACCGGTCATGCTGCTGTTCATCGGCGCCATCAAGGGAAATACTGACCCGCTTTATACCCGATTCCTTCATTTTTTCAATTATACCGGGGTTCAACAGGGTACCGTTTGTGGCCATGACCATGCGAAGGCCCAGTTTGGTACCGCGGTCTGCCAGATCAAAGACGTCCTCTCTTAAAAGGGGTTCCCCTCCGGTCAGGATAATAATAGGTTTTCCCACGCCACGAATCTGTTCCAAGATCTCAAAGCATTTTTCCGTATCCAGTTCACCGGGATACGGCCAGTTCACCGGGATACGGTCCCCGTTCGGACCCGGCCCTGCAATGGACACAGTTCAAATTACATTTTCTCGTGACCTCCCAGGCCACGAGTCTCAGCTCATTTTTATGTGCAGTTGTAGTTTCCATAGCGCTCACCTAAAAGCTTTTTTAAGGCCTTTGACCTCCGCTGTCAAGCAACTCATTGATAGATTAAGTAAAAATCCCGGCCCAAAGGACCAGGCTTTGGTTCTCACCATAGGGGATTTGCATTGTTGGAGTTCTATTGCCTTATTGAAATTCCAAATATCAAATCCCAAATATCAAACAAATTCCAATGACCAAAATACGAAAATCCAAACAGGAAAAAGATGAACATCGAACATCAAACGCTCAACATCGAACGTCGAAGATGGATGTCGCTTAGCTCCGTTTTTAAAATTGAAACGCCAAAGGAGTACTCTAATTCGACGTTGGACGTTCCATGTTCGATGTTGGACGTTCGTTTTTAATCCGGTTTTGGTCATTGAATATTGGAAATTGAGATTTATTTGTAATTTGGTGCTTGGAATTTGTATTTTTAGACACTAATTTCCAAGGCAGAGCCGTTTTGTCTCTGACCTGGCCCAGAGGACCAGATTTTCAATGGAAAATAAATTCATCTTCAATCCCCTTAGAAAAATAGTACACAGGTTCAAAGTTCCAGGTTCACGGTTTAATGGTTCTTTTCTGAAGAGTGGACTGTTAAATTTTGGTTTTTCCTGAACCGGTTGAGTAGTCTTAGCACGGATAATGGTTCATGCTTCTGGGTTGAAACCGTGAACGTCCGGGTTAACAGGCATGCGACGTCTTTCACGCATGTCCTCGTTAAACCCGATGTTATCCGATGACTTTTTACCTTGACATAATCAGTAAAATGTGTATAAATACACACTATGGATAGCCGAACAATTATCAAAATTCTCCAACAAAATAGTTGGCGCGAAGTGGCAAAAGTAGGCTCCCATTCTCAGTTTCGGCATCCAATTAAAAAGGGGCGTGTTACCGTTCCACACCCAAAAAAGGACATACCGATTGGCACTTTGAAAAGTATAGAACGCCAGTCGGGAATTAGATTCAAATGAGGTATAACCATGGCAAACTACATTGCGATCGTACATAAAGACCCCAAGAGCGACTTCGGCGTGTCGTTTCCAGACTTTCCGGGCTGCATAACGGCTGGAAAAAACATCGACGATGCAAAGGACATGGCCCAAGAAGCTCTC
>JAFDDR010000170.1 GCA_019310785.1 Deltaproteobacteria bacterium | reverse complement strand
GGGAATTACAAACCAGAGAATCGATGCCGAGAGGGACGAGGCCGTAAACGCTAAATAAAGAAAGGGCAGGCCGAATATTGGGATGATAAAGGGGATATCCACCAACCTGCGTGGATCGCGAGAGGCAAGCTTGTCGCCCAGATATCCCCCCAATAAGATACCGGCACCGCCGCCCAATACATTGACCAATCCTAGCGCCGCGCCGATTTCCGTTGCCGCCGCCCCAAAGTTACGGGAAAAAAAGGACGGAATCCAGTTAGCAAATCCGTAACCCATAAGGCTGATATACGCGGTGGCGATGGTAATATGACGAAAACAGGGATTTTTCAACAATATCCGGATGCCGTCATGAAGGGGGATATTTTCTTTCACAGTTGACCTATCCACGCCGTCCGCATAGCCTCTGGGCGGTTCCTTGATCGTCAACCACACAAAAACAGCCAGCAGCAGCCCCGGCAGACCTACAAAAATAAAGGCCATGCGCCAGCCCACCGTATCAGACATCCACCCGCCGAAAAAAAGGCCCAACCCGCCACCGACGGCGGTGCCCATGGAATAAACAGCCAGCGCCATGGCTCTCCGGTTCGGCGGGAAATAATCGGCAATGAGCGAGTGTGCCGGCGGTGTGCATCCCGCTTCGCCCACGCCCACACCAATGCGTGCGATGAGGAGGTGAACAAAATTCTGCGCCAGTCCGCACAGGGCCGTCATACCGCTCCAGATGGCCACGGCACCGGCGATAATCGGAACCCGTCTCTTTCGATCCGCCAGATTCGCAATGGGAATTCCGAAGGTGACATAAAACAGGGCAAAAGCGAACCCGGTGAGCAATCCCAACTGGGAATCGGAAAGGCCCAGTTCCGCTTTAATTTCCGGTAACAGAATCGCAACGATCTGGCGATCGATAAAATTAAATATGTACACAATCAGCAAGAGGATCAATACATAGCGACGATACCCATCCGTCACGGCAAAAGATGACAGGTGCATGGCCGTCGTTTTTCTGTTTCTCATATAAGATTCTCACAAAACTTCATTATTGACTTACAGGGATAGTAGCACAGAGAGCACGTTTCTTTGTTTCTTTGTCTTTGTTTCTTGACTGTATAGTTCAGAATAATAAGTCCAAAACGTTTTTTGGGCTCAAACAACCAATTCACCCATCGTTTTTTATCTTTTTCAAATTTCAGTAAGAATTCTCTCTTATGGCACCGATGGGTAATATGCCAAACATAACCTGGAAGATGATGTCTATTCGCTCGAGCCATTTCTAATGTGAACCGCCTAATAAAGAAATACCGGCACTCGGGCACCTCGGGCCCATTGAAGCGATGCTATTTCTTTATTTTGTAGCACTGTTGATAGTGTCGCTTATCGAACGAAAGATTCGTATGTATATAGCCCCGCCTCCCTCGATCTATAAGGACTTTTTTTTTGACCAGCGGAGGCCATAAAGATGTTATGTTTTTGATCACACTAAAGCTTCAAGCCCCTTTCGTTCTACTATATCTAATAACTTTCGTGATGCACCAGTTGGTCGTTTATGACCTTGTTCCCATTTTTGGACAGTAGATGGGCTAATATTAAAGATAGATGCCAGTGCTGCCTGACTCAATTTTAATTTTTTCCGAATTGAAACAATTTTTTCCGGTGTATATTCTTTTACTTCAGGCAAGCACAAGCTCTTTATGTTTTTCATCGTAATTTCATCAATTATACCACTATTATTTAGGTCATTAACAGTGTTGACTATGGATTCTGCAATTGTATTCCTCATGATTTCACCTCGATAAAATTTCCATTTTTTGTTGCTATTTTCAATTTTTCATCTGAAAGCGACAACTTCCATTTTTTGTTGCTATTTTCAATTTTTCATCTGAAAGCGACAACAAAACCTTTGCCAATTCCTTGAAGGCATGAAGTTCTTTGGAAGATAGATTTGATTTTTCATTCTTAGCAAAGCCATGAACAAAAAATGCCCTGTCAGCACGTTTATAGCAAATAATAGTTCTCCCACTTCCACTTTTTCCTCTGCCTTGGAAACGAATACGCTTTTTTATGATATGACCACCCAGATTTGTTTCATAAATACCATTTTCAACTTCATTCAATGCGTTTGCAAGTTCAGTATTTGGTATATTTTGTTTTTTTGCCCATTTTGCAAAATGTTTGGTCATTAATTTTTTCATATTTTTAATATAACACTAAGTGATATAGTTTTCAATGCAATAATATTATTTTTTCGAGATTCGAGGATTGAGTTGAAAGTAGAAAAGCACAGATTTTCAAAGTGCCACGCATTTTAGCCGTCAGACTCAAATGACTGGGTCGCAAAGAAATGTCAATAATTTGTATGCCATACAGCGTAATCTTTGATTAATTGGTAGTTCACATCATCAGAGTTTAAACATTGTAACCATGATAATCCAACGTCGAAAATCTTAAGATCAGTTAACCTTTGTAATTTTGCAACGATATCATCAAACTCTGAATCTGGTTCAAGAAGTTCTAATAACTCAAATACATCTGTATAAGAAGGGTTCTCTTTTTTCAGTTCTTCATATTCATCTTTGTCCCAACCTGCAATTACGTATGGTTCTTCCCAAGGGAAGTCTTCTATACCAGTCAGCCTGCAAGGAAATTTAACAGCCGACTTTAGGTAATCAAGGTACCTTGATGAGTTTTGTTGATTACGTCTACAGTTTTCCCCTAAAATCTTTTGAATTCTCTTATCATGTTCCATAGTTTTTTCATATGCCGAACGTTAAAGATTGTAAACGGAGTGAAGCTTGTCTTCATTCCGTTTATCCCGCAGCGGGATTGAACTGAGCCGTGTTTATGCGTTAGGGTGTTTTAATCCGGTTCCTCTTTATATCCTCTAAAATTCAGAGTCATTGTTTTCAGGGTTTGAATGGCACATTAGCATGGTAACTATCTTGAAAGAAAGACAATCTTCAGTAAAAGCAAAGACTATCCAAATTGCCCCGGCTTTAGGCATCTGCTCCAAAATTTTGTTCGGCCAATGCTTTCTTGACTTCCATTGCTTTCCGGCTTATTTCTTCAACGCTTTGATTATCCCACAAATCTCTTTGCCACTTTGTGTAGTCAAATGGTTCACGCTGAATTAAGGCAATGAATCTTTCAGCTCCAATATTTCCCAAAGAGGTAGCAAGAGCTCGAAAGCCTTTTAATTTGATTTCTGTATCAGTTATCATTATGGCACCTCCCTTATAAAACCGATTGGGTCTATTATGGTTAGTTCTTCGATTAGTACATCTTTATTCAAGATATTATCATCTGTTGTTAAGAAATATTGGCATCCGGCGGAAATAGCACATGAAATATGCAGAGCATCTTTACTACGCAATCCTATTTGATTCAACATATTTGCTTTATCGAGAATTGCTTTTTCTTCATCAAAGTTCATAACAGCATAGTTTTTCCATTCTCTTATAGCCCTTTTCCTTTCCTCGAAAGGATTTGCCTCGTTTTCAGCTTCAAGAATGTAAGACCATACAAGGTCAAGGTTTCCTGCTTGAATATCAGTCTGAATTTTGAGTTTTGCTTCCGACTCAAGTTTAATCCTAAGCTGAGATTGATCATCAAAGGGTCGATTAAAACAGCAATTGTCTAAATATATTTTCATGATTTCTAACCTACTTTGAGAATAATAAAATCCTTTTTAGAAAGTTATCTATTTGCAAAATTTGCCCCCATTTTTAGGAGGCCGAACGTTAAAGATTGTAAACGGAGTAAAGCTTGTCTTCATTCCGTTTATGATCATGTGGAACTGAGCCGCGTTTATGCGTTAGGGTGTTTTAATCAGGTTCCTCTTTATATCCTCTAAAATTCAGAGTCACTGTTTTCACGGTTTGAATGGCATTTTAGCATAGTAGAAGAACTTATGCATTGGAAAAACAGGCAATATGGATACAATTATATCAAAAATTAGCATACCTCAACATTTCCCTGCTTTGGGCCTTTTTAAAAATATGGGAACGGAAGAGAAATAAATAAAGTGCCTGGTACCTTTTCACGTTTTTAATAGAAAATAATTCCCTAAGAATGAGTTTTGGGGGTTTATGCAGTCGCGGTTATTCACCAAAATCTCTTCTAAAAGAGGCAATTGAAGAACGCTTGAACAGAATCTGCCAAATTCGTGGTGAAGAAGAACTCAATTAATTGCGGGCTAAAGCACGCGAAATCGCGGGGCAACTGAACCTGGAAAAAGAATTTCGATCACTCAATAAAATCATCAGCGCTTTTCTCCAAACAAGTCCTGCAAAAGTCTTAAAGTCGCCTTTGGCCAGCGCAAGGGCCTTTGGGAGACCCTGGATAGGGTGTCAAGGGACCTTGACAGCAGAGGATCATTGCCCTATGGTGGTATTGTTACAGCGGTACTCTAACACTGCGGGATCTTCGGTGGTCCTGAGGACCATGTTTTATATCCTGAAATAAAAACATCTCGGGAGGCGTTAAATGAAAGATGTCCTTATGGTGGGCCTCGGTGGGTTTGCAGGCGCCAATGCCCGGTATCTGGTCAGTACTTGGGTCGCAAAGAACTTGGACCCCACCCTCCCCTGGGGCACTTTAGCAGTCAATGTGACAGGAAGCTTTGTCATCGGCCTGTTTCTCGCATGGACAACAGAGCGTGTACTTGCCGATCCCGCCTATCGGCTCCTGGTAGCCGTGGGGTTCTGCGGTGCCTACACCACCTTCTCCAGCTACGCCTTTGAAACGGTTCGCCTCGTCGAGCAGGGGCACTTCCTTTCGGCCATAGGGAATTTTATCACCAATAACCTCCTGGCGGTCCTGGGCGTTATTGCCGGCATCGCCATTGCGAGATGGATTTAGTCATGGAGCGACACAACAAGCTTGTCTCCGTATGGATCAACGAGGCCGACCAGTGGCACAAAAAACCGCTTCACCTCCGGATACTTCAGATGCTTTATAAGGAGGGACTGGCGGGGGGGACGGTTGTCCGGGCCGTGGCCGGGTTCACTAGCACCGGCGGTGTCTACAGCACCTCTTTGGTGGATGCGGGCGGAAAGCTGCCCCTGGTAGTGCAGTTCGTGGACACGGAGGAAAACGTAGCGCGCGTCCTTCCCCTTTTGCGGGAGATGGCGCAGGGACGCCTTATCACCCTCCAGGACATCGAGATTGTGGGCTGACCCCCATTTCCCAACACAAAAAGGGGCAAATAATAAAATATCAATGATGTTATTTGTCAAGAGAAAGGAGAGTGAAAAGGGGATAAAGCGCTCGGTATCTTATACAATCTTCAGCAAAAAAATATAAAGGAACCGGGTATTAAACTGAGTGCCGAATGTTTGGTCAATAAATCCTCGATTCTTATAATGGCCGCCAGTTATAAATCCTCCTCTGCCTGGGCCTTCACAAGCGCTCGAAAACACTGGTAAACCAGCGGATGAAAGAGGGTTCCAGCCTTTCGATCCATCCAGTTGAGGCTGTCCTTCAGGGAATGTGCAGTGCTTCCGGGCCGTTTACGACGAAGGTTATCATAAGTATTGGTGATGCAGGTTATCAGGCTGGCAAAGTTCAGGTCCCTTGGCCGCTCCTGCTTCGGGAACCCTGTCCCATCGTAGTGGATGTGGTGTTCATAGGCCACAACAGGCGCAAGATCCGGCATATTCGGAGTTGCCAAGAGGATTTCGGCCCCGAGGACAGGGTGCTCCCACTGGCGCTTCCGCTCGTCCAGTGTAATGGCCTGTGTCTGTTTGAAGTTCGCTGAAATGGGAAGGTACCACCCTACGTCATGCAGCAGGGCCGCGAGCCCCACGTCCAGAACCGGGGACTCCTCCATTTCCATTTCCCTGCCCAGTGCCATGGACAGAGCGCACACATTGATGGCGTGAATATGGGGGTCGGGATCCTCGCTCCTTCGGTATATGAGTGTCTTGAGGGGCATATCACCGCCCAGAACCATCCCCTGAATTTCTTCGGTTATCTCTTTTGCCGAGGACAACTTTGCAGGAGCAAGGGGACCTTCTATATCGGCAAACAGATCCTTGAGCTGGTCGGAAAAAGAGAGTACCACGTCACGTGCGGCCTGAATGGCGCTTGAAACTTCGTCATATGAAACCTTGGGGCCTGCCTCCAGAGGAAGGGCTCCCGCCTGAATGTGCGGAAGACGCCCCTGATTTCTGGCCAGAACCAGATCTGCTCCCTCGGGATTCTTCAGCAGGGGTAGAATTAACTGCATGAATCCAAGGAGCTCGGCCTGGGTAAGACCCCGCCGGAACAGGATTCGCTGAAGCTTCATTGCCTCCAGAAGCTTGGTTATCCGTACCAGCTTGTCTCTGAGCTCCGGCAGCGGCGAATTCTCAACAACCACGTCGCCGTGAATAAAGAGCATGGCCAGGCTCGGCCGCTGGGCCAGATACCTGTTCAGCCTTTCAAAAAGGTTGTCCATCTTCTTGATGGTTTCCGGGTGTTGGGGAGGGTAGAGTGAAAGGGCCCTCAGACCGCCGACAAAATTCAGGCACAGGTCCACGAAAAAGGAACGGACTTTTTCATTTTTTGTCTTGGAGGGCACGGCAACTCCCGAAAAATAGTTTTCATACGGAAATGGAGCATATCCGAATGACGCGATCAGCCGTCAGACTTCGACGACCTCAGTCGAGCCGCATTCAGCGCTCAACTGAATACCGGTTCAAAGTTCCAGGTTCACGGTTCAATGGTTCTTTTCTGAAGAGTGGACTGTTAAATTCAGGTTTTTCCTGAACCGGTTGAGTGGTCTTAGCATGGACAATGGTTCATGGCTCTGAGTTGAAACCGTGAACCCTGAACCTTGAACCTGACAACCAGTTACGAAATTCTTTTTGATTGCTGTTGCACTCATTCAGGAAACTGCCGTTTTCTGAATAAGCACTTACTGTAAAAGCTCCCGGCACAGCTTCTTTAATTCACCCGATCCTTTGCTCGCCACGGTCTTGAGAGTCTTTCTGGCCTCGGCCGTGGCAATCCTGGCAAGGGCGCGCGCAGCCTCTGCCTGGAGGGCCTTTGTCTTTTTTGTCTTGACAAATGATTTCTGAAAAAGGATCCCGGACAGGCCGGAGACCGACTGTCCCGCCTTGAGGTAGCCAAGGGTAATTATTGCCTGAAGCCGAATGTCATGGTCTTTATGGTCGCGATATTGCTCGACGGCGTCGGCCATTCCCGAATCTCCGACTTCGGCGACAACTTTGAGAAGGCCGGCCAGAGAACCGTTCGTGGCGTTGGGAAGTTTCTGGTTAAGTACTCTGTTCATCACCGGGCCGAGGCCTTTCATTGCCGAGGCGATCCAGCGGGACCTCGGGCTTTCCCATTCACCCGACCCCGCCTGGATGTCGAGAAGTGACATACCGGCCTTTTCAGGAAATAGATAGCAGACTGCATTCAAGGCCGCGGTTTCTTCCGGCTTGAATGTGCGGCACTTCTCAAGGAGGATTGAAATGATCTCCCGTATTCTGTTTGAAGTGAACTGGGAATTTAAGTTTTTTCTGAGGATCTCCTCTTGAGGATGGTCGCTGAGGCCCAGGAAAAGACTGCTAAGGATTCGCCCCACGGTCGAATAGTCCTTGGAATCCAGAAAGCGGTTCAGTACATCTTCGAGCTCCTCCGGCAGGGTAGCATGCATGTCGGATTGTCCAGCTGGATGAGGGTGACAGATGAGATCCACGATAAGCCTGGCCCTGTCGTTTATCAGGGAATCAGGACTGAGTGTGTCGAGGAGCCGCTTTTTTTCATCGTCCTCCACCATAGGAGTCTGCATCTGGATTGACGTGGCTAAGGCCTGGATTTCATCATGGTATCTCCTGTTCAGTTCCTCCACTTCCAGCTTCTGAACGAGAAACTGATCGAGGTTCTGCAGAAAGGGTCCGGTCTCCCCCGCCTGAACCATTTGATCAATCTTCTTTCGGATCAGGGCCACTATCAATCCCAGGTCCCTGTGTTTTTGAACGGCCCTTTCAAAAATGTTGTTGAAGCAGTTCGAACGCAAACCGGTCTCTTTCACTGCATCCACGAGCAGGCTGATAAGATGGTTGTCCGTCATTGATGCGAACAGTTCATCAATGACCCCGCCGCCCTTTCCTCCTGCCCAGGCCGGAGCCACAGAGCCGAGTATATGAGTTTTAAGGCTTGGGTCCAGGGCATCGAGAACGTCAAGTACCCTGCCGGCAAAACCGCGCTTGTCCGACTCCGACACTCCTTCAAGGGTATGGCCCAGGTTCTGCAGGAAATTCCCCAGGACAGCCCCTCTCTGGAGCAACGTAATTTCGGTCTTCTTCCCCTTGATGTTGCTGTCCATGTCCAGAATAAGCTTCTTCAATTCTGCGGCATTCTCGGACAGGCTTCTCATCTGCTTTGCCTTTTCCGGACTGAGATTAAGGGATCCGACTGCCGCCGGTTGAAGTATAAGCTGTCGCCATACCGCCTCGTCCTCACCTGTGTTGGCCATTTGCGATACAACGGACTGGATCGTTGAAAATACAGAGTAATCCATTAGGCCCAGTTTTGCGTACCGTATGTTTTCCCTGGAGACCGTCGAGATAACCTCCTCACCCTGACCCTGCTGGGCGCCCGCAAGAATTGAGACAAATGACTCAAGCTCCTGAGTGCCCATTTGCTTATCAAGGATCATATGCGAAATGCCCAGGTCATGAAAAAACTGAATGAACTTCTGGACACTGGCGTCCTTGCTTTTGTAAAAATTGCCTTCCATGAAAAGGGCATCTCCTGCATAACCCACAAAGAGAAAGGCCGAGTCACCTATTGCTTCCTGGAGTTTTCCGTAGAGTTGCTCGGTCTGCTTCTTGAGAAGGGAGTGTCCGCTGGCGTAGAGGCGGGCGCTGTTAAGGGTACGCATAAATGCCACAATGAATTCAACTATTGGCTGTGGCAGGGAATTTTCTTTTGAAGGGCTGTTTGCAGACATTATCTCATGGGTGGAGTCAATTAAATCTGCCTTTTTGTGAAACAGGATAGAATACGAGTGATAAGAACTCACTTTTCGGTGAAGGAGTATAGGAGAAACTTGCCTTGTGTGTCAAGCCAGATTCAATGTCATGATGTTGTGGGTCAACTCGCTGGCTGGAATTGAAGGCTTATCCGCCGGTATTGTGGAGGGCTGGGACAGGCCTGCACCGGCTTGTTGGGGCTCTAAATATGTGCTTGACAACAGCATTTTTATATGTACAATAATCTGTACAGGAGGTGCTTTATGGAAGTTATAAACTATACAGCCGCCAGGCAAAACCTTGCAAAGACAATGGATAAAGTATGTAAAGATCGAGCCCCGGTAATCATAACACGTAAAACTTCTAACTCTGTGGTCATTATGTCACTTGAGGACTATGAAGCCCTTGAAGAAACGTCTTATCTCTTACGGTCACCAAAGAACACCAGGCGTTTGATTGAATCTATCGCCCAACTTGAAAACGACAAAGGGACCGAAAGGGAACTTTTAGAGTGAAGCCCATCTTTTCTGATCATGCCTGGGGTGATTACCTCTTCTGGCAGAAAACCGATAAAAAGGTTCTTCGTCGTATCAATACCCTCATCAAAGAAACGAGACGAAATCCATTTGAGGGTATTGGAAAACCTGAACCACTTAAACATGCTCTTTTAGGCTACTGGTCCCGACGAATAACTGATGAAAACAGGTTCGTTTATAAAGTATCTGAAAATGCAATTCATATCGCCCAGTTGCGCTACCACTACTGATCATTTCCTTTAGCAATCAACCGCGTAACCTGCTTGCAACGGAGCGATCGGTTCCCCTGTCGCAATTTTTTGATCCCAGGCAGAAAAAGTAAAGGTGAAAGTTCAGTGCCAAAAGGGCCAATTTGGTTGCCTGAATTATTGTAAAAGAGGTATATTGTTGTAGTGCGGAATTCATAAGAGGACTTACAGAAAATAAGAATCTTGTTTATCCCTGGCCCAGACCTGGATTTGCGGGGAAGGAAACCATGGCTACAGTCTGGACATTTAACTGATGGTCAATTTTGATCCAACGTTAGTCGCGCCAGGGCCGGCGTGTAATCCCGTCTAAAGGCCTTTTAAAATGAAACGCCTGATATATCTTGATAACGCTTCCACATCTTTTCCAAAACCGCCTGAAGTGATCGAGGCCATGAATCACTTTATGATTGAGGTGGGTGCAAACCCGGGCAGGGCCGGACATGAAAGGGCCCTCGAAGCAGACCGTATTGTAAGAAACACGAGGAAAAGCCTCGCAAAGCTCTTTAATATTGACGATCCCGACCGTATCGTCTTTTCAATGAATGTTACCGAGACATTGAACACCGTGATTCACGGTTTCCTCAAAGAGGGAGACCATGTGATCACCACATCCATGGAACATAACTCGGTCCTTCGCCCCCTTCGCCACTTGGAGGAAAAGGGTTTTATAACGCTGTCCGTAGCGCCCTGCGACGGCAAAGGTTTTCTGGATGTGGATAGTCTCCCATCATTAATCCGGAAGAATACCGCCCTGATGGTCCTGAATCATGCATCCAATGTCTGCGGAACGGTTCAGGACGCAAGAGCCGTCAAACAGGCTGTCGGTGATATTCCCCTCCTTCTGGATGCCGCGCAGACCGCTGGATGCTTTCCCATAAATGTAAAGGCCGACAATATAGATTTTCTGGCCTTTACCGGGCATAAGGCGCTTTTGGGACCGCAGGGAACAGGTGGTTTATATATCCGCGAGGGGCTTACCGTAAATCCCTTAATAAGAGGTGGTACGGGCAGTATTTCGGAAAAAGAGGTGCAGCCAGACTTTCTGCCGGACGGGCTTGAAAGCGGGACCAGGAACAACGTGGGTATTGCGGGGCTCGGGGCAGGGGTGGATTTTATCCTGAAGCAAGGGGTTCAAGGGATCAGGGAACATGAAAAGGGGCTCACTGCTGCACTGCTTTCAGCGCTTTATGACGTGGCCGGGCTTACGATTTACGGACCGCTTAAGGCTGATGGGCAAACCGCCACCGTATCGCTCACCTTTGACAGTCTGTTACCGCCCGGCGCTAAGTACGATTATGGGGGTTGCGGGGCCGTTAATCTTGAACTCATGGAAGAGGAAATCTATCCTGCTGAGGCAGGGAAGATCCTGAACTCCGAATACGATATCTTAGTCAGGACCGGCCTCCATTGTGCGCCCATAGCACACAGGACTCTCAGGACCTTCCCTGAAGGTACTGTAAGGATAAGCATGGGATATTTCAATACGCTTGAAGATATGGAGATTACTGGCAGGGCAGTTCGAAGAATTGCCGAAAGGGACTACTCTTGAATACACATAACCGTTTACCTCTATTCGTTGCCTGACCTTCTTTTTTCACACGGTGAGACCAAAATGCCTCAAACTTCTCTTTTGGATCAGCGCCTGAACAGGATTCTCAAGGCCGTTGCCCTGGAAAAGCCGGATCGGACTCCCGTTGTCCTCCAATACTCCGGGTTTGCGGCGTATGTGACCGGTACACCCATGGCCGAGTATCTGAGCACCCCCTTAAAGGCCACGGAGACAATGATTAGGGCATATGAACTTGTGGGTGACGGTGACGCAATAAACTATGGTTCGTTTTCACCTTACGGGCTTTGCTATCTTTTCGGGTCAAAGGTCAAGGTGCCGGGGATTGAATTAGCGGACAACGAAATGTGGCAGGTCTTAGAGACCGAAATTATGACGCTCCGGGACTACGATCGTATCTTAGACGTGGGCTGGCCCGAATATTTCAAGAGATTTATAAAGGACCGGGTTTTGGATGATGTTCCAGCGGAGCGACTGCCACAGGCCCGGAAACGGGTGGCCGTGAGGGGCAAATGGGCCGCGCACGGCGTTCCTGTCCTGGCAGGGGGCGATGTAACCACGCCCATCGAGCTTTTGTCCGGTTCCCGGTCCCTGGAAAAATTTTCCCTGGATCTTTATAAAATCCCGGAAAAGGTGGAAGCGGTCATGGATGCAATTGTTCCTCATTTAGCTGCTGCCGCTTGTCGGCGCGCCAACAAACTCGGTTATCCGGTGGTCTGGGTTGGGGGCTGGCGTGCCGCACCTTCCATGCTCTCGCCTGCCATGTGGGACCGTTTTGTATGGCCATATTTTAAGAGAGTGGTCAACGAGGTGGTTGACGCGGGCCTTATCGCCCTGCTTCATTTGGATTCGAACTGGGACCGAGAACTGGCCCGCTTCAGGGAATTGCCAAAGGGCAGATGCATCATGGCAACAGATGGTGAGACCGACCTTTTCAAGGCCAAGTATATTTTAGGCGACCACATGTGCCTCATGGGAGACGTGCCTGCTACCATGCAATGCTTGGGGAGTAGGGACGAGGTCTACGAGTACAGCACCAGGCTTATTCGGGAACTGGGACCCGAGGGCTTTATTCTACAGTCCGGCTGCGACATTGCACCAAATGCTAAATTAGAAAACGTCCGGGCCATGGTGGCGGCAGCTACGGGGAAATAGATGCAAAAGTAAATGGGAAAATCCCGGGTTCTGAAACGTCGTCTTATAGGCACTGAAAAGGAGGCTTAAATGTCCATACTGTTTGAAACTACCGAAATCAACAAAATGCAACTGAGAAACAGGTTTGTCCGCTCGGCCACCTGGGAAGGGATGGCTGCCGAAGATGGGGCATGCACCCATAAGCTTACGGAGCTTATGGGCCGGCTCGCGGAAGGTGGTGTTGGCATGATCATTACGAGCCATGCGTATGTCCGGCAGGATGGACAGGCTGGGCCCTGGCAGCTTGGGATTTATAAAGATGAGCTCATCAATGGCTTTAAGGAGATGTCTCGCGAGGTACAAAAGCACGGCAGCCGGATTGTAGTTCAATTGGCCCATGCGGGTTTTTTTGCAAACGCAAAACTGACCGGCCAGACGCCCATGGCCATGTCACAGGCAGAGGGATTTGCCAAATCGCCCCGCAGGGAGATGACTGCAGAAGATATCCAGGGTATCGTGGAATCATTCAGCCAGGCCGCGAGACGCGCCAAAGAGGCCGGGTCTGACGGTGTACAGATTCATGCGGCCCATGGATATCTCTTGAGCCAATCTCTGTCCCCTGTTTTCAACAAACGCAGGGATGCATATGGCGGGGCAGTAGAGAATCGAGCCAGGTTGCTGCTGGAAGTGCTTCACGGAGTGCGGGCCACTGTCGGACCTGATTTTCC
>JAFDDR010000022.1 GCA_019310785.1 Deltaproteobacteria bacterium | reverse complement strand
AAAGAACTTCCAGGCCGTGACCGAAAAGGAATACGACATGGTCATCATTGATGAGGCCCATCATCTCAAGAATCGAAATACCCTCAACTGGAAACTGATCAACACCCTGAAAAAGAGGTTTTTGCTCCTCCTTACGGCCACGCCGGTGGAAAACAATTTGATGGAACTTTACAACTTAGTCACACTCCTGAAACCAGGCCAACTAAGCACGGCGTCTGATTTCCGCAAGGAGTATATGACCCGGGGAGATCCTACGGATCCCCAAAATCGCAGTCAGCTCAAGGAGCTTCTTGGCCAGGTCATGATACGAAATACAAGGGCAATCGCAAGGATTGACATCCCGCCCCGCTTCGCCCAGACCATCAAGGTAGCACCACGCAAACTTGAAATAGACCTGTACGAAAGAATTTCTTCACTTGTGATGGATATGGCCGCTACTAATGGGTCCGGCCACAAATTGCTGCTCAAGACCCTTCTCGAAGAAGCAGGGTCATCACCCCGTGCCGTGGCCCTCACCCTTTCTCGCATCCGGGCAAAACATGACATGCTTCTTAAACATGAAATTGAAATTCGGGCCATAGGCAATATGTGCCGATCCCTTGACGAAAACAGCAAAAACAGGATGCTTTTGAAGCTCATTACCGCCTCTCCCGGGAAAAAGATAGTCTTTGTTAAGTATCTTGGAACCTTAAATCATGTATCTGAATTCCTGGAATGGCACGGGATTTCCTGCGCCCTCTTTCATGCAGATGGTCAACTATGACCTCCCGTGGAATCCCATGAAAATAGAACAGCGAATCGGCCGTATTCATCGGATTGGACAGGAAAAGGAAGTCATGATTTATAACCTGTGCGCGGCCGGGAGTGCGGAGGACTACATTCTTCAGATATTAGACAAGAAAATCAATATGTTCGAGATGGTAATCGGAGAAATTGATATGGTTTTAGGTCGGGTCACCGGGGATCGGGAGTTTTCTGAAGTGGTCTATGACATCTGGATAAATTCAAGGTCTGAACAAGACAGGGAAAAGGGCTTTGCCCAATTGGGAACCACCCTGAAGAGGGCAAAGACCGGTTATAAGAAAACAAAAGACCTGGATAAAAAACTGTTTGGAGAAAACTATGAGCTATAAGCCGGGTCAGGAACCAGTGGATTTTGCTTCCCGCTTTCTTGAAAATAGAGGGGCAGTCCTTGAAATTAATCCCTCCGGATTTGAAGCGCTTCTCCCCGAGACATTAGCTGAATTACTCGAAACCGGTGACCACATTCAAGTAGCAGGCGGATCAACCGCTGATGGGAAAGCCCTGTATTCCATCGGATTCGGCTCTCCTCTGCTCGAAAAAATGGTCAGCGCCGCTTGCAGCAAGATACCCTTGCTCTCATGCGGGCTTGAGTTTGAGTATCTGAAAAGCCAGGGCTTTGAAAAATTGATCAGGGAGCATCTCAATTTCAATGGTTCCGTTGGTAAAATCGAATCTTCAGCAATAATCAAGACGGATTACCTTTTTATGACCTGCCGCTATGTGGCCCAGAGTGACGAACAAAAGCAGGGCCTTCTGAGGCTGGTCTTCAACCATGAAACAGGGGCGCTGATCCCCGGTATGGAGGACATGCTCTCAAACGTTGTCAGGCATTTCAATAAACCGCCAAAACCTGTTCTGAATGACGCAATGCTGGAAAAGATCATGGAGGGCATCAAAAAGGAGTCAGAAACGATTTTAGGCCAGGTGATGTTTTCTTTCAAGGAGAGCATGACCAGGCGTTTTCGGAGGGATGTAGGCAATCTTGAAGAATACTATGATGCCCTGAAAAAAGAAATGGAAAAGAGCCTCGAAAGACCGGGCCAGTCAGACGACTTGATCCGGGACAGAAAGGAAAAGATAGCCCTTATCCCCGAGGAATTGACAAGAAAAAAGGATGACCTGTTTAAGAAATACAGCATCAGGGTAAACATAGAACCCTGTGCAGCCATGTTCATCAAAACGCCGGCAGTGAGAATTCTTTACAGGGCGATGATCGGAAGAAAAAAAAACCTTTCCCTGACATATAATCCCGTAACAAAGGCAATAGATCCTCTTGTGTGTCAGGGTTGCGGAACGAGCATTACAAGCATTTACTTTTGCAGTCATCTGCATCTGCTCTGTCACGAATGCAATACAAAATGTCCGGTTTGTTGATTGCGACGTTTCTCGAATCACTGGAATTGAACAAAAACAATCATAGACAGTAAGGGGTATCTGCTCAATATGTCGAGGCATGCGGATCTCTTTTCAAAGAGCATAACCTTGCTGTGGCTCGAATCACCTGTCTGCGTGCAACGCACAGGCAGGCGGCGGTCCTCTTTACAATTCGGCTCTGGACAGCCCCTTAGATGATAGCTACTATTATGTTTGGCTGTCCCGCCTGTCGGAAGCCGACTGGTTAATGAAGACTCCTTAATGGATATCCGCCTATAAGGCGGACTTAAAATGACCTTGACAAGGCAATATCAAAAGTATAGCATTGTGTAGTAAATAGAACTATACAATTATACACAAGTTGTTAAATTATTATGGCACTGGTCAGGCCATTGCAGTAAGTAGTTGATATCATTTCAATGCCCCCGTAGCTCAGGTGGATAGAGCACCAGATTCCTAATCTGGGTGCCGTGTGTTCGAGTCACGCCGGGGGCACCAAATTTAATTTCAGCAAATTCATACCTGCTAATCCTGCCACACGATCTCTCTGAGTCTTAATTCTCATTAGACTTGCCTTTACATAAGGTATTATTTTATCTTTACTTTTAGGCCAATCTTGTATATTCTGTAAACATAAAATAGCTCTTCCTTTCGGGGCGGCCCCGGGAATCAAAGAGGTCATAAATGGTGAGCAAATGGATATGGACTCTAAACAAAAAATGCTCGACTATATTGATGCATTGGAAAAGACCAACAAAAACATGCTTACTGCCCTGCAAAAGCTGCTCGGGTACAGCTTCACAGTAGAAAAAGACGCCAGGAAGTCGGTCATTCATATTAAAAGCGAAAGGGTCCCCACTCACGTGCCTGCCTTTGGCAAACCATTGCAAGAGCCCAATCTCACGGCCCGTTTGGTGGAATTGATCACGGATATGCCCGAGGAAAAGCAGCAAGCCCTGGTGAGAGATCTGGAGAAAGAAACGTCCAAAGGCGCAAGGAAGCACCACAGAAAACCATTTATTATGGTTGTGGATTACGTGATGCAGGACCGTATGTACAAAGATTTTATCCAGGATATCAGTGCCGGCGGTCTTTTCATCGAAACGAGTCAATCCTTCTCCGTTGGACAGAATGTTAAACTCACCTTTCCTCTCCCCGATCACCAGGAACACATCAAGATTACCGGCGAAGTCGTGAGATCCACACCACAGGGAATTGGCGTGAAGTTCAAGATGGCCGACGAGGATCAAGAGGCCATGGTCAAATCCCTGTTGGATACAATTTAGCCCTGTTAAAAAAATCTTCATGTTAATCCTGTCAAAAAATTATAGCTGAACTCCTGCAAATGGGTAAGTTAAGATGAAAATGATTAAGGCTTTCTTCAGTCTGCTCTTAGTGATTTTGTGCCTGCTGGTTCCCGGCCGGTCACCGGCAGTAGAGGACACCTTTCAACAGGGCCTTCGTTTTCTGACCACCCAGCGCTACGATCTGGCCATAAAGGCGTTTTCCGAGGCCATTGAAGTGAACCCTCGCAATGCCGTGGCTTACTGCAATCGCGGTGTGGCCCGGTTCTTCACTGGAGACCATGAACAGGCCATCGCCGATTTCACAAGGGCAGTGGAAATAAACCCCGGCTACACAGAAGCCTACTGCAACAGGGGAGGCCTTTGGGCCAAGAAAGGCGACCGCAAAAAGGCCGTCGCCGACTATACCAGGGCACTTGAAATACACCCTCGCTACCCGGTGGCATACTGCGGCAGGGGGATAGCCTGGGCCAACAGTGGCGACTATGACAGGGCAATCGCCGATTTTACCACGGCCCTAAAAATAAATCCGCGCTACGCGGATGCCTACTGCAATCGAGGAGCTTCCAGGTTCTTTAAAAAGGATTATGACCGGGCAATCGCCGACTGTACAAAGGCCCTGCACATAGACCCTGGTTATTCAGTGGCATATTTAAACCGAGGCCGCGCATGGTTTTCCAAAAAAGATTGTGTCAGGGCCATTACCGATTTTGAAAAGGCCCTGGATATTAACCCGAATTATGCCGAGGCAGGAAACCAATTGGCCTGGACCTTAGCGGTTTGTCCTGATGACAGGTATAGGAACGGCGCCAAAGCTGTGGAATTGGCGAAAAAAGTAACAGAGCTGATGCCGGAAGCGGGTTTTCGGGCTACTTTAGCTGCCGCCTATGCCGAGGCAGGAAAATTTGAAGATGCAACAAAAACGCAGGAAAGCGTGATCGCTTTGCTGAATGAGCAAGGCAAAAAAGGGCAACTGTCTGAGTATAAAAAACGCCTGGAATTTTATAGAGACCATAAGCCCTGGCGTGAAGAGTATGCGGTTCACGAGAATATAATAGAAAAGCATGCAGCAAAGGGAACCGGGGACAAAATTGCAGAAGGGAAGCCCAAACAACTTCTTACGCGTAAAGCCGTTTCAAAAAAATTGGGAACTTATTCCTATACGATTCAGGTCGCTTCCTGTAAGGACCATGAAATGTCTAATCGCATGGTAACGGATTTGAGAAAAAAGGGAGATTATGCGTTTAATTCTCGTGTCCATATACCCGGCAAGGGAGATTGGACCCGTATCTTTATCGGTTTCTATGAAAACCGCAAAAGGGCGCAGAAGGCCGTTTTGGAATTAAAGAAAGGAGAATTCCGCCATGCCTATGTGGTGAAAAAGCCCTATGCCATTCAAGTAGGATCCTCCGGTTCGGACCGGGAACTCCAAGAACTGGAAGCTGATCTCCGGTCAAAGGGATACCTTGCATACAGCATCAGGGATAGTAGAGACAACAAAAAAGATAGGCTTTTGGTCGGAGCATTTAGTACAAAAATGGAGGCTGAGGGCTTGATCAACAAGTTGCAACAAGAAGGGTTTGCAACAGATGTGGTACTGAGGTAAACAGGTTTTTTGTCTTGACTTAAAATAAATTTTTTCTTAAAATGATAAATTAATTTTTTTCAAAGGAGTCAAAAAATATGTATGCGGTCATTAAAACTGGTGGAAAACAGTACCGGGTAGCCCAGGGCGATGAAGTAAAATTTGAAAAACTTCCCGGAGGAGTTGGAGACAAGGTAATGTTTGACCAGGTTCTCCTGACCTCTGATGGCGAAAAAGTCCTGTTAGGCCAACCATATATCGCTGATTCAAAGGTGGTCGGCAGCATAACCCGTCAGGGCAAAAACAGAAAAATCGTGGTCTTCAAGTACAAAAGGAGAAAGGGCTATCGTAAAAAACGGGGACACAGGCAGCAATTTACGCTGGTCAGAATAGAAGACATTAAGGCATGAACCGTTACCCTCTTGGCGCCCTATGGCTCTGATAGGTAACGATAAAGGTACATCATTAAGAGGCAGGAACAATGGCACACAAAAAAGCAGGCGGAAGTTCTCGAAATGGTAGAGACAGCGCTGGACAGAGGTACGGCGTGAAAAAGTTCGGCGGTCAGAAGGTCCTTGCTGGAAATATCCTTGTCCGGCAGAGAGGTACCAGGATACACCCTGGCAATAATGTGGGTCTCGGAAAGGATTATACCATTTTCGCAAAAATTACTGGTACCGTCGCCTTTGAGCGTTTTGGCAAGAAACGAAAAAGAGTCAGTGTGTACGCCGCATAAACACGTCGCAACCACCTCCTTTTCTGAGTTTACAAATGGTCTTTTTAGATGAAGCGTTCATTACGGCTGGATCAGGAGACGGGGGAAAAGGCTGTGTCAGCTTTAGAAGAGAAAAGTTCATACCCAAAGGCGGCCCGGATGGTGGCGATGGTGGAAACGGTGGAAGCATCATTGTAAGAGCGAGCACCAGGCTTCATACCTTAACGGATTACAGCTCACGCAAATATTTAAAGGCCGAAAAAGGCCACCCCGGAAGGGGGAAGAACCAATCCGGGAAAAACGGCGCTGATCTTATTTTTGAGGTGCCTTTGGGAACGATTATTGAGGATCTCGATACGGGCGAGTTGCTTGGAGATTTAATCCATGACAAGCAGGAACTCGTCCTTATCTCCGGGGGAAAAGGTGGAAAAGGAAACCAGCGTTTCGCCACTTCCACCAACAGGGCTCCGAGGATCGCTCAGCCCGGCCTTCCCGGGAAAGAAAAAAGACTAAAACTCTCTCTCAAGTTTTTAGCCGATATCGGGCTGGTCGGGCTCCCCAATGCCGGCAAATCAACACTCCTTTCCCGACTCAGCATGGCACGACCTAAGGTAGACTGCTATCCTTTCACGACAATTTTTCCCAATTTAGGTGTAATGTCCTTTGACGATGAAAGTTCCTTAATCATTGCCGACATACCGGGTTTGATTGAAGGGGCCAGTCAGGGCCGCGGCCTCGGTCATCGTTTTTTGAAGCATATTGAGCGCACAAAACTCCTGTTGCACGTATTGGACATCACATTCCAGCCGAACCAGGACATTATAGAAGACTTTCACACGCTTAAACGGGAGATGAATGCCTTCAGCCCTCAATTAGCACAGAAGCCTCAAATAGTCCTGGTGAATAAAATGGATATTTATGGTCCTGAACACAGGGATTTGAAAACCTTACAGAAGGCACTCGAGGAATCGGGCGTGGAATCCCTGCCCATCTCGGCCTTGACCGGCGGGGGTCTTGAAAAACTAAGAAATATCATTCAGGAAAAATGGATATAAAGCAGAAAATAAAAGGCACTAACAGAAAAGAACTGCTAAAACCGGTCAAAAGGACCGTGATCAAGGTTGGCAGTGGTGTTCTGACCACCAAAACCGGACTGAACAAGGACATAATTAATGGCTTGACAACAGACATATGCGCGCTCAGGAAAAAAGGGGTTGAAGTCATCCTGATATCGTCAGGCGCAATAGCCTCCGGCCTCAAGAAAATCGGCTCCTCAAAAAGACCCCGGTCCGTGTCTCAGCAGCAGGCCATGGCGGCCATTGGCCAAAGCAGCCTGATTATGGCCTATGAAACGGCCTTTGGCCGCCACGGATATATGGTAGCCCAGATCCTGCTGACCCGTGATGACCTGACACACAGGCGTCGTTACCTGAATGCGCGAAACACCCTGCTCACCCTGCTCTCATGGGAAATCCTCCCCATCATCAATGAAAACGATACTGTGGTGGTGGATGAAATAAAGTTCGGCGATAACGACAATCTGAGCGCCATGGTGACCAACCTGACCGAATCCCAACTTTTGGTCAATCTGACCGATATTGACGGGCTTTTTGACAAGGACCCCCGGACCAACAAAGATGCGACGATCATCAGGGTCGTAGAAAAGGTGGACCGAAAGGTGGCGAGATTTGCCGGCGCTATCCCTGGTTTCTTAGGCACGGGCGGTATGGCAAGCAAGATCAAGGCCGCTCACAAAGTGTCGTTAGGCGGGGTCCCCACCATCATCGCCAACGGTCTCAAACCCGACATCATAAAGCGGATATTTTCCGGAAAGGAAGAAGGGACACTGTTCCTGCCCAGGGAGGTCACCCTTTCTTGTCGAAAACACTGGATCGCATTCACAAAATCCCCGAAAGGGGAAATTGTCATTGACCGGGGCGCGGAAAAGGCCATAGTCAAAAACGGAAAGAGCCTTCTCCCCTCCGGGATCAAAAAAGTTATAGGCAGGTTCAGCCTCGGCAATTCAGTGCTGTTGATAAATGAAAATGGGGAAAAAATCGCAGTGGGCATGGTCAATTACCATTCGGGCGATATCGGGAAAATCATGGGGGCAAAGAGTTCCGAGATAGAATCGAGATTAGGATTTAAACAGGATGATGAAGTGATCCACCGGGACAACCTTATCCTGGCTAATCAACTGGAAGAAGGAGACGCTATATGTCACTTGTAATCATGATCGAGGACATGGCCAAAGACGCCAAGGAGGCCGCCAGAGAATTAAGAAAGGTGGAAAGGGCACAAAAGGATGCGGCCTTGGAGTTAATGGCTGAAAGACTTATCAAGAGGCAAAAAAATATCATTAAGGAAAACGAAAAAGATCTGTCCCTGGCAAGGAAGGCAGGAATGTCTGCCGCCATGATTGACAGGTTAACCTTAGATGGAAACATCATTAAGGAAATGGCAGACGGCCTCAGGGAAGTGGCAGCGCTCGCCGACCCCGTGGGCGAGGTCACGGGTATGTGGAAAAGACCCAACGGGTTGCAGGCAGGTCGTGTTCGAATCCCCCTTGGCGTTATCGGATTTATCTATGAGTCCCGTCCCAACGTAACCGTAGATGCGGCCGCCCTATGCCTTAAATCGGGAAATGCCGTAATTCTCAAAGGTGGCTCAGAGGCCATTAACTCCAACCTGATCCTTTCGGACCTCCTGGCAGGGGCACTCAAAGACACCGGACTTCCGCCCAAGGCTATTCAGGTTATTCCCGTCACGGACAGGGAGGCGGTGAACATTCTGATCAGCCTGGAGGACGATCTGGACATTATTATACCGAGGGGCGGCGAAGGCCTTATCCGCTTTGTGACAAGCCATTCCAAAGTCCCGGTACTAAAACATTACAAGGGCGTATGCCATATTTACGTGGACAATTTCGCTGATCTCGAAATGGCGAAGGAGGTGTGTCTTAACGCCAAGGTGCAACGGCCGGGTGTCTGTAATGCCATGGAAACCATGCTCGTACATGAGGGTATTGCCAGGGATTTCCTCCCCGCCATGTCAGAACTTTTCCGCCAGGCCGGCGTTGAAATCAGGGGATGCCCCAAGACATTGGGACTAATACCGGAAGCAAAACCCGCGGTTGAGGCAGACTGGCCCGCTGAATTCCTTGACCTGATTCTTGCAGTGAAGGTGGTCCCTGATATGCAAAAGGCCCTTGATCACATTGAAAAATACAGCTCCAATCACACGGAAGCCATTATCACAAACGACTACAATCGCTCCCGGAGGTTCTTAGCGGAAGTGGACTCTTCCGTGGTTCTTGTAAATGCCTCCACACGATTTAGTGATGGAAACCAGTTGGGGCTTGGTGCTGAAATCGGGATCAACACGTCGAAACTTCATGCCTTTGGCCCCATGGGACTGGAAGAATTGACAACCACGAAGTTTATTGTATATGGACAGGGGCAGATAAGAAAGTGAGGGGGTTCTTTTGAGGCTTGGAATATTAGGCGGGACCTTTGACCCGATTCACTTAGGCCACTTGCGCACAGCAGAGGAAATAGGCCAGGAACTGGACCTGGAAAAGGTATATCTGATTCCATCCGCCTCCCCTCCCCACAAAACCGAAGATCCGGTCACTCTATTTGACCATCGCCTGACCATGACCCGGTTAGCAATTGTCGGGTCTTCTCTTCTCGATGCCCTGGACCTTGAAGGAAGACGCGCGGGGCCTTCTTATTCCATTGAAACACTCAAAGAACTTCATTCGATCTTCAAACCGGACCCGGATCTTTTCTTCATCTTAGGTATTGACGCCTTCCTGGAAATCAATACCTGGAAAGGATATGAGAGATTGTTCGATTATGCCCATTTTGTCATTATTTCCCGTCCGGGATACAGAAAGGAAAAGATCGAGCCCTTTCTCATGAAATCAGGATTGGATATCAAGACATTAACCCTCAAGGAAACAACGCTCATGGATATCTCTTCCACCCGCATAAGAGAGATGGTTCAAAAAGGCAAGTCCATTCGTTTCCTCGTCCCCGGAGCGGTCCGGGATTACATCACGGAAAAAGGATTATACGGAAAACGTGGAAACCCTCGATAAGGCAAAGTTGTGTCTCAAAATAATCAAGGAGCGAAAGGCCGTTGACCCGGTCCTCTTCGAAGTCGGCAGGCTGACTTCCATTACCGACTACTTTATCATTGCCAGCGGTAATTCCAGCAGACAGGTCCAGGCCATTGCGAGCCATCTGCAAAAAAGGACCCGGGAAGCCGGTTTCAGGCCCAACGGTATCGAAGGTGAACAGGAAGGCCACTGGGTGCTTTTAGATTACGGAGACGTGATAATTCATGTGTTTTATCAGCCCTTCAGGGAGTTTTATGACCTGGAAGGGCTCTGGATTGAGGCTCCAAGGATTAACCATGAAATTGATGATTTATGAGTATCTGCCAGGAAAACGTCAAAGTCGTAGTTTCAGGTGGACAAAAATCCCCTCACCGAACCATAGGCTCTATGAGCCGGTGGCCTCAATCCCCCTTTAAAAAAGGGGGGAGATTTTGAAATGATTTGCTTATGAAAATCAAAGGCAGGATTCATAACAAGCTTATTATTCTAATAACGTCTATGTGTCTGACGTATTCTTCTTTTTCCTTCCCAACGTCCTGGGCCTTTGCCCTTTCAATCCAGGATGAGAAAGAGATGGGCGAAGAATTTCTGGTCCAGATCCGAAAACATTTTGAATTCGCGGATGACGATTTTGCCAATAAATTCTTTAATGATCTGGGCCATTATCTCATCAGGCCTATGGACCCGAAATATTTCCCCTTTAATTTCTACATCATAAAGAGTAACGACCTGAACGCATTTGCGGCCCCGGGTGGTCATGTCTTTTTCTTTTCAGGCCTGATAGAGAACATGGACTCAATCGATGAACTGGCATCAGTCATATGTCATGAGATCGGCCATGTCTCAGCAAGGCATATAGCACAACGGATTGAGCAGAATAAGAAAATTACTATCGCCACCTTAGCCGGGGTATTGGCAGGGATACTTATCGGAGGGCCGGCGGCAGGGGCAATTATCACCGGTTCCCAGGCAGCCGGGATTCAAGCCCAGTTGAATTACAGCCGCGATGACGAACGCCAGGCAGATCAACTGGGATTCAAGTATACGAAGTTGTCAGGTTTTGACCCTCATGGGATGATCAGCACACTGCAAAAACTCGAAAGTGGGCGTTGGGGCCCGCATCGAATCCCTGCATATCTCCTGACCCATCCCACCGGGCCTGAAAGGATGGCCAACCTCGACAGCCTGTTGAGCGATTACGTACCCGGACCTCCCAAAAGGGAAGTTGCCCGCTTCAGAGCCCTTTTCCCCATTTTCAAGACCATTCTCAGGGCCAAGTGCCTGGATCCCGATTACGCGGAAAGACTGTTTAATCTTGAATTGAAAAAAAACCCCGGCGCCTCTTTGCCCCACTTTGGGCTGGGCATCGTCCATATGAAAAAATCAGAAATTTCAGAGGCGATAAGGCATTTAGAAAAGGCCCTTGAGGGATATCCCCGGGCCATACCAATCATGACAAGTCTTGGAGAGGCATACCAGTTAAGCGGGCAGGATAAAGAGGCTATCAGAGTCCTTAAAAAGGCCCTGGATCTTGATTATGGGAACATGCCAACCCTGTACCTTTTGGGAATATCTTATGAAAATCTCGACCAGTATGAGAATGCAATCCATATTTTTGAAAGACTGGCCTCAGACACACCTGTCAAAAACGAGGTCTATTACCATTTGGGCATCTCATACGGAAGACAGAACAGGCTGATGCTTGCCCATTATAACTTCGGTCTCTATTTTAAAAAGATAGGACAAATCAAAAATGCAAAATTTCATTTCAGAAAGGCCGAGGACCTTTCCCGCAACAACCCGGCCCTGCAAAAAAAGATTCGCCAGGCCATGGAAGAAAAATCATAATTTGGATGCCTGCTTCAAACCCTCCCTTGCCTTTTTATGGCCCATCTTCGCAGCTTTCTTGAAATCTGAGATAGCCTTTGTCTTGCTACCCATGGACATATGGACCACTCCCCTGCTGTAAAGGGTATCGGCATCTCTGGGCCTTATTTTCAGTGCCTCGGTATAATCCCTGATAGCGAGATCCGTTTTCCCCAACTGATTATTTACGCCACCCCTGTTACAATAGGCATCAGCGTCACGGGGATTCAGTTTTATAGTTTCATCAAAATCCTTGACAGCCGGATCGTATTTTTTCATTTTCACGTACAAAAGCCCGCGATTGTAGTAAATATCTGCCTGTCCTTTATTTATTTGAATCGCCTTTGTATAATCTCCCACCGCCTTTTCAAAATCATTTCTTGAGGCATAAAGCCAGGCCCGGTTATATAGGGCGTCCGCGTTATTGCTGTCATTTTGGATCAAATCATCAAGCATCTTGATTTCCTGCTCGGAAGTCATGGCCTTCGGCTCTGTCTTCTTGTACACGGAATGTGCGGCGGCCCTTTTCCGGGCAGGCCTTGGGATAGGTTTTCTGGGAGGCCTTTTAGTAGCAACAATGCTTTGCTTTTTGGCAGCCTGTTGCATGACGCCGGGGAGAGTTTTGGCCGTTTTGTCCGCAAACATCACCGGTATAAAGATGGCCATTCCTATTGAAAGTACCACCGCTAAAACATAACTGATGGTCCATATCAACATTGTCTTGGTGAGATTCAGTTCCTTGTGCTTTATCCAGCCCCAGATGAAGGGATAGAGTGAAATGATGATTCCCAATATTCCATGAAGCGCCCCATTCTCTTTAAAGAGCCTGATAAGGACAATGATATAATAAACCAGAGAACAAAGTAGACATAAACCGATAACGATGCCTAAACCAATCATAATAAAAAGCATAGTTTCCTCCTTCTATCCGTCATTTCAGACCTGTTATAACAATAGACAAAAACGGATTATATGTCAAATTTAAGTGAATGCGAATAAAAATCCCCCATGTCCTTAGTGCGTTTTGTGCCAGAACAGGAACAAAAAAGTCTGTTTCATACCGGTTGCTCAGGGCAGATAATCCTCCCTTACAGGGGAAAAAACCTCCACAATAACGGAGTCCTCAAGGGTCTCGGCCCCGTGCTCTGCATCCCCCGGAATACACCAGCTATCTCCGGGGCCTGCCTCAAATTTCTCATCTTCGACAATCAGGTTTATCCTTCCGGAAACCACATATCCGGTCTGTTCTTGCGGATGGCTGTGTAAGGGAAGTATCTTTCCCTTGTCGAGCCTGAATTCACTCATAAGTGTCTTTTGACCGTAAACCAATGTCTTTAGTCGTATCCCCTGTAATGCCTCCTTGTAGCCCTCATCATTTTTCTTGTAAAACATGTAAAGCTCCTTTCTCAGACTTCTTTCCCGTTTCCTGTACGGCAAAGGAATTCCACCACCTTCATGTCAGGAGGGGGAAAGGAAAATTTAAAAAGATCGCCCGGAGCCACCCATCTGATTTCCTGGCCTTCCAAGGCATTTGGTTCACCTGCCGAGCAGGTACAATTGAATACATGGAGGGAGATTGCCTTTGATCCATAATCATGGTCGACCGTCAAAAGAACCTTATCCGTCTTGACCCTGAGGCCTAATTCCTCCCTGATCTCCCGTTCAATACATTCCTCCAGGCTCTCTTCCTTTTCCTGTTTACCGCCAGGGAACTCCCAGTAACCCTCGAGGTGACTTCCTTTTGGCCGTTTCGCGATCAAGACCCTCGCGTTCTTCCAGATCAATGCGGCCGTAACATGATAATGGGGCCTTTCATCTTGCCCCTTCACCCCTAACTCCTTTCAGCCTTAACCTGAGATACGCCTCTTCGGCCTCTTCATGGTCGGGTGATATTTCGAGTATACGCTTGTAGGCATCCAGGGCACCTTCAAACCGCCCGTGCTTCTCCCTGAGCCTCGCTAAATTCAGCAACAAATCAATGTCTTTTGGCCTGCGCTTAAGGATCTCGGTCATCTGATCAATGGCCGCTTCCTCCCTCCCGGTCTTCAGGTAGGCCAAGACTAGATATTCCCTGAGTTCCGTGTTTTCGGGGTTGGCCTTCAACCCTTTTTTCATGGTAGCTGTGATCTTTTTATTATCGCCCTGATCGTTCCAATAATCAAACAGATAACGGTAGGGTCCAATCTCATTCGGCCTCAATTCAACAAGGGTCCGGGCCTCCCTGAAGGCATCTTCAGTATTTTTCTCCTTTTTATAAATATCGAATACAATTGCATGGACGGCCGCATCCTTTGGGTACGATTTCAAAAACCGATCAAAATAGTGAAGGCTTCCCTTCAGGTCTCCTGTTTCATATAACAGGCCGCCCAAGTTATATATCACTGTTTCGTTCTCGGGTTCCAGCAAGAGGATTCTTTTGTAGATTTTCCTTAGACCCTGTTTTTTCCCTTGTTTTTCCATGAGCTGGGCCATTAAGAGCAGGGCATCAAGGGACTTTGGCTTTTTATGCAGGACCTCTTCAAGGTATTTCCCGGCCTTTTTCAGGGCACCCTTTTCCATCAGCCCATGGGCCAGTTTCAGACGGCTTTCCACATCTTCCGACTTCAGCCTCACGGCCTTGTCCAAATATAATTCAGACTTCTCTTTCTGATTAGTTTTTTCGTAAAGGTAAGAGAGATTGTAATATACATTTGCATCCTTCCGGTCCAGGCTCACCGCCTTGAGGTAAAAGGAGATCGCTTTCTTGAAATAACCGGTTTCCGTGCAAAGAAACCCGAGATGCTTACATAGTTCCGCAACCTGAATTCCGGATTCGGCATCTGTATCCCTTTTGCCGAACTGCTTTAAAACGACCTCATATTCCGTGATGGCCGCCTTCAATTTTCCCTTTTTCTCCAACACCTCTGCAAGCCGGTACCTATCCTCAAGATCGTCCGGGTCCAGCTTGACGATCCGGTTCAGCACCGAAATAATACGGTCCTTACTTTGCATGGCCGTGTACGCATCTAAAAGTTCGATCAACGTCTCCCTATCCGGTTCTTTAGCGGCCATGTCCTCAAGCATTCCGGCTACCTGTTTCCATAGCTTTTGGGCTTTGTATTCGCCTAAAAGCCTTTGCTTCACCCGGCTGTCCTTCGGCAGAAGGCGCACGGCGCGTTCAAGTATGGCCAATCGTTTGTCCTTGTCGATGATCCTGTCGGCCCGATCCAGCCAGTCCTCTACATAGGGACGGATATCCCAATCCACATAAGCCAGATCTTCATTGCGATACATTACGCGAATCCGGAACCCGTAGTAGTCGAATATCTCCTGACCGGGCAGCAATGCCGAAAGGCCCATTTCTTCATACTGAAGAGCACTCACATCAAACCCCTTGGCCGTTAAACGTACGTCCAGGTTAAATGGGATATTTGTGGAGATTTTTAGGATTTTGACTTTGTCATTCGGGTGGAGGGAAACGGCCTCCCCGGACAATATCTTTTGGGGTTCACCATTTACAGTGACCAGGATGTAATTCAACCGGTGAGAGGTAGCATAAGTACCATACCAGAGCCACCATCCTGCGATCAACGTTCCGATGACCAGCAGGATGATCAGCCAGAAAGCGGGTCTGCGAAATGCCGGTTTTTTCTTTTTCCTTTTCTGCAATCGGCAACACCCTGGGGGATTGATGAATAACGATTGGCGATTGAAGGTTTTGGGATGAAGATACCTCTAAAAATATTCAATCTCCAACCGAAAATTATCGGTCTTTCATGAATGCCCGGCAACATCAAAATTATTTTTTGCGGGATGCCTTCCCCCTCCTTTTAGCAAAACTGGACTCCCAGATTAGAATCACCGGACTCGCCACAAAGATAGACGAATAGGTCCCCACAATGATGCCAATCAATATTGCAAAGGCAAAGTCGTGAATTACGCCACCGCCCAGGACAAAAAGGGCCAAAACAACAACTAAGGTAGTAGTCGAAGTCAAAATGGTGCGACTGAGGGTCTCATTGATGCTGAGGTTAATGACCTCTTCAAATGGTCGCCGCCTGAAACGTCTCATGTTCTCCCTGATCCTGTCAAAAACAACAATAGTGTCATTGAGAGAATATCCGATTATTGTGAGCACAGCTGCAATAATCGAAAGGGATATTTCCCTGTCTGTAAGTGCAAAGGCGCCGACCGTAATGGTGACATCATGTATAAGGGCGATAATGGCGCCCAGGGCATATTTTAATTTCAAGAGCCAGCATAGACCGAGGGTCACCACCATGGCGATAACAATGAGCCAGGTGACACTCACACCAAAGCTGGAGGTAATATATACTACAAATGCAAGGGACAGGGCCATTACAATACTCATCAGCCATTTTAGTTCGAACCGGCCTGATATATAAATGGCAATAAACAGGATGGCGTAAAAGATGGCAAACAGGGCCTTCTCTCTCAGGTCTTCGCCCACTTTCGGCCCCACCATTTCCACACGCCTCATTTCAACACCCTGTCCGAACTCGGCAATCAGGGCCTGTTTGACCTTGTCGCTCAAACCGGTCAATTCAATATCTGTTTCCCTGACCCGGATCAGATACTCGAACTGCCCTTCTTCACCGAATTCCTGGATGATGCTGTCCTGCAAATTAACGGACCGGAGGGCCGATTTGAGTTCGGAAGGGGCCCGTTTCTGGTCTAACTTTACCTGGATCAACACGCCGCCGGAAAAGTCTACGCCATAGTTAGGTCCTCCCCGCCATATGAGCAAAAAAATCGTCGCAACAATCAATATGGCGGAGAATGCGAATGCTGCGTTATGCTTTCCAAGAAAATCAATATTAATTCCCGGCTTAATGAACTCCATATAGTCACTCCAGACTTATCAAAAAATCAGTTAAGAAAAATCGTAACCCGTAACCCGAATCATATGCTGATCTTCTTCATTCTCCTCTGAATATGGAGATAGTCAAAAATAATCCTCGTCACATAAATGGCCGTAAACAGACTGGCAATAATCCCGATACTTAGGGTTACTGCAAAGCCCCTGACCGGCCCGGTCCCAAACTGAAACAAGACCAGCGCAACGATCAGCGTTGTAATATTGGCATCCAGAATCGTCACAAGGGCCTTCCCGTATCCTCCTTCTATGGCGGCCCGGGGCGTCTTTCCCAATCTCAATTCCTCCCGGACACGTTCAAATATCAGGACATTTGCATCAACGCACATGCCAATAGTGAGGATCATCCCTGCAATCCCGGGAAGGGTCAGCGTGGCGCCAAAAAAAGCAAGCCCTGCCATAATAAAAACGATGTTCAGCAGAAGAGCCACATCGGCTATGACACCGGACAGCCCATAATAGAGTATCATGAAAATGATCACCACCAAGCCCCCGATGATCATGGATTTAATACCCTTATCAATTGAATCTTTCCCCAGAGAAGGACCTACGGTTCGTTCCTCTATTATCTTGACCGGAGCAGGAAGTGCACCTGCCCTCAGCACAATGGCCAGATCCCGGGCTTCATCCATGGAAAACCGTCCCGTGATCTGGGCCCTTCCTCCTGATATCTTGTCCTGGATCACGGGTGCGGAATAAACCTTCGTGTCAAGGACGATGGCCAATCTTTTTTTGATGTTCTTACCCGTTATCTGCTCGAAAAGCCTGGCGCCCCTGCCATCGAACGAAAGGGATACGTAGGGCTCATTGTATTGGCTGTCGATCTGGACCCTGGCGTCGGTGATGTATTCCCCCGTAAGGAGGGTCCTCTTTTTCAGGAGATAGGGACGCTTCATCCGTCGACCAGTCTTGGGATCAATGTCAACCTCATAAAGGATCTCATCTCCGGGAGGAATATTCCCTTTAAGGGCCTCTTCAACGCTGTTGTCCTCATCAACTAACTTAAATTCCAAAAGGGCGGTCTTGCCGATCAACTCTATGGCCCTTTTGGGGTCCTTGATGCCCGGCAACTGGATCAGTATCCTGTTATCTTCCTGGGGCCTGATATCCGGTTCACTGACCCCGAACTGGTCAATCCTGTTTCTTATAGTTTCCAATGCCTGGTCAACGGCCATCTTTTCAAGACGGATCTTCGCCTTGGGAAGTAAGTCCAAATAAAACATCGCCTGGTCTTCCTCTGCCGATGCAGTCTCAACCTTAAAATCAGGATAGTTGGCCCCTGCCATGTCCTGGAAATTTTCCTTGTCCTTTGACCTTACTAATATCAGGTCAATCCTGTCCGTGCCGTGGCGCTTCAACTCCAGGTATCTGATCTTGCTCTTTCGCAAATCATGTTTCATTTCTTCAACCACCCTCTCGAGATGGCTTTCCACGGCCTTCAATGCCTGCACTTCCAAAACTAGATGTATACCCCCCTGCAGGTCAAGCCCCAGATGAATCTTGTCCCTCGGCAACACACTCGACCACCATCCGGGGAGATCACCGGTAAGAGTAGGGGTCAGATATACGAACGCCATCAAAACTGCAAATAAGGCGATTGCGGCACGCCAGCCTAATTTTTTTGACACTTGTCACTCCATGGTTACAGGTTTTATCCTTTACTCGCCACTCCGGAGATGGAAGCTCTCGAGACCTTGACCCTGACCTTGGGAGCAATCTCCATGGTTACGATATCGTCCGACATACCCGTAATTACCCCGTGAAGCCCTCCTGAACTGACAACCCGGTCCCCCTTTTTCAAGGCCGAAAGCAGTTCCCTGTGCTGCTTTGCCTTTTTTTGCTGGGGACGGATGAGCAGAAAATAGAAAATTGCGAACATGAGTATCAGGGGAACAAATGCACCAAAACCACCACTCTGTCCGCCTGCAGCACCTCCGCCGCCTCCCATTGCATACGCCAAGTTGATCATTTTATACCTCCCTTTGGTTTGGTTGAATGGTATACTCAACCTCTTAATTAGTGCCTGAACGAAAACCCCTCTTGTTGTCATTTCGACCGAAGCGAGGAATCTTTAACACTTGTATTTTCAGCACGGTAAGATTTCTCGCGGAGTTTAGCCCGCCTACGGGGCGGGGCTCGAAATGACAGATTTGGCCAGTTTTCAGTCAGACATTAATTACAAAGCCACTCCACGCCTTTGATTCTTATAAAACTCATGGCAATAATCGGAGAGTCCGTCTGTCCGAATTGCCTGCCGCATATCTTCCATCAGACGACTGTAGTAGTAAAGATTGTGAATCGTGTTCAAGGTGTAAGCCAAAAGCTCTTTCGCCATAAAAAGATGCCTCAAATAGGCCCTGGAAAAATGCGAGCATGTATAGCAACGGCAATTTTCGTCAACCGGTCTTTCATCATCCGCGTAGCGCGCATTTTTTATGACAAGTTTTCCCCTGCCTGTAAAAAGGGTGCCGTTTCTGGCATTACGCGTAGGCATCACACAGTCAAACATGTCCACGCCTGACATAACGGCATCCACCAGATCCCCGGGTGTGCCCACGCCCATAAGGTAAACAGGTTTGTCCTCAGGGAGGAAGACCCTGGTTTCCCGAATGACCCGCAACCTGGTTTCCCGGTCTTCTCCCACGGAAAGTCCTCCCAGGGCATACCCGTCAAATTCCATGTCAACCAGTTCCTTAGCGCTCATCTCTCTCAAATCAGCGTACATGCCACCCTGCACAATTCCAAAGAGGGCCTGGCCCTCGCTTTCCATGGTGTCGAGGCACCTGCGCGCCCACAGGTTTGTCAATTTAACGGAATTCAGGACATAATCGTAATCACACGGATAAGGCGCGCACTCGTCAAAGGCCATTACTATGTCCGCACCCAGGGCCTTTTGGACCTCCATGGCCTCTTCCGGGCCAAGGAAATGGGTTGATCCGTCCAAATGGGACTGAAACGTCACGCCTGCATCCGATATGGTCCTCAGTCGCGCTAAGCTGTAAACCTGAAAGCCACCGCTGTCCGTCAGGATGGGTCCCGACCAGTTCATGAATCGATGCAGCCCTCCCAATCTCTCTATGATTTTGTGGCCCGGTCTGAGATAAAGGTGGTAGGTGTTTGCCAGAATAATCTTAACACCCGCATCCTCCATCTCCTCAGGCGTGACAGCCTTCACCGAACCCTGGGTCCCCACCGGCATAAAGACCGGGGTTTCAAAACTTCCGTGGGGGGTTTTTATCTCTCCCAGCCGTGCGCGGTTCCTGCCGCATTTATGGACAATTCGAAATTCCAATATATCAATATTGACAGCCGCGTAAAAAGTCGATTGCAACACTCAAGGTCACAAAATCATCATGGCATCCCCGTAGCTGTAAAACATGTATCCATCTTCAATGGCCCGGCTATAGGCGTCCTTTATCAAGTCCAGACCCGCAAATGCGGACACTAAAAAAAGCAGGGAACTCTTAGGCAGATGAAAGTTGGTAATCAGCACATCCACGGCCTTAAAAGAGTACCCCGGCATGACGAGAAGATCAGTTCTCCCTTGTCCGGGTCGAATGGAACCGTCACGGTCGGAAGCGGTCTCGAGCGCCCTGACCACGGTAGTCCCCACTGCAACGACACGGCCCCCCTCTTTTCTGGTGAGTTCAATTGCCTTAGCAGCCTCCGGTTTAATCCGGTAGGATTCTTCGCCTAATTGATGTCCCCGAATATCCCTTACCCGAACCGGACGAAAAGTCCCGTATCCCACATGCAGGGTCAGGCTAACAAGGTCAACTCCGGTCTGCTTAAGTCTTTCAATCAAATCCCGGGTAAAGTGAAGCCCAGCAGTAGGTGCGGCAACAGCGCCCTTTTTTTCGGAAAAAATCGTCTGGTAACGTTCCCTGTCTAACTGTGAGTGCGGACTCTCCTTGCCTCGCTTTATATAAGGCGGCAAAGGCATATGCCCCTTTTCTTCAAGCAAGGCATCAATGGGCATATCCCCTGTAAATGTGATTCGAACCAGACCGTTTTCCAGTACTTCCCGAACCTGTCCTTGGACACCCTGTTCAAAAAACAAGCGGCTCCCGTTTTTGGGCCGCTTGGAAGATTTTACCAGGCATGCACGTGTTCTTGGGTTTTTCCCGTTCGAATCCGGGTGCTCCAACACCAGTATCTCAACCCGGCCCCCGCTTTTCTTGCGTCCAAAAAGCCTTGCAGGCACAACCCGGGTATCATTTACAACTAAGAGATCACCAGGCCGGAGCAACATGGGAAGATCAAAAAAATGACGACCTTCAAAGGATTTTTTTACAGGATCCACCACGAGCAAACGGGAACGGTCCCGTGTTTTCTTAGGGACCTGAGCTATCAGGCCCGGGGGCAACTCGTAATTGTAATCCTCTATATCAAACATTCGAACATTTTGAAAAAGCTAAGCTAAACAAAATCCACTTTAAAGTCAAATGATTTTATCCCCTGAAAAAGTAAGCCATGAAAAGACCCAGAGCCATTGCCAAAAGCCCCATGGCCCTGAGATATGAATCCGGGATTTCCCGGACCGTTGACATCCATTCTTTCATCTTGCCGGGAAAGGCAAAATAGGGAAGACCTTCCACAATGAGTACCAGCCCCAACAGACATAAAAGCAATTTCATCCTTAATCAATCCTCAAGATTAAAAACCATGCATTCACGGTCTTTTTTCTTTTTGACAGGATAACAGGGTATACCATAAACCCAGCCAGCCGCTATGTCAACCTGGCGCGTCTAACATAATTCTTGATCTATAAACAGAGATCAGTTAAACTGATACGTTTATAAATTGATTTCAAATAACACTTAAATCCAATGATCGACAAACCCAATAATTTGACAATAGACTTATCGGCCCTGGTACACAACCTTGACCAGATCCGGGCCCTTATAGGTCAAGGCATTAAAATCATGGGTATTGTCAAGTCGGATGCCTATGGACACGGGTTGCTTCCCATATCCCAGGCACTTGAAAAAAAAGGGATAGACTGTCTCGGGGTCGCCTATCTCCATGAGGCCCTTGAGATGAGAGATAAAGGGATCAAGTTGCCCATTGTTATCCTTTGCGGCATTCAGACAAAAGATGAAGCACGCGAAGTTGTGGAAAAGGACTTGACCCCGGTCCTGTTTGACATAACGGCAGCTAAGACTTTGGCACGTGAAAGCGCAAAACAGGGAAAGAGAGTTCGCATATACGTCAAAGTGGACACAGGCATGGGACGACTCGGGATCTCTCACGGAGAGATCATTCCTTTTATCCGTAAAATCGCCGCCCTCAAGGAACTGGACCTTGAGGCCATTACATCACATCTCTCATCCGCGGATGAGTGTGTCGGCAGTTTCACTGAATACCAGGCAGAAAGCTTCAAACAGGCCATTGAAACAGCCCGATCCTTGGGACTGCGCCTGCCCTCAAACAACCTGGCCAACAGTGCCGGGATCATGGGGCACAAGCAAGCACACTTTGATATGGTCCGGCCGGGTATTATGCTTTACGGGGGCCTTCCCTCACCGGAATTCAAAAGCCCGGTTGCCCTAAAAACCGCCATGAATTTCAAAGGTCGGGTCTTGCAGATTAGAGAGCTTCCGGACCGGACACCGGTCAGCTATGGAAGGACATACTACACGGAAGGCCCGCGGCGAATGGCAGTCCTTTCAGCAGGCTATGGAGACGGCCTTCCCCGAAGCATGTCAAACAGAGGGAATGTCCTTATCAAGGGGAAGAAGGCGCCGATCGTGGGTAGGATATGCATGAATCTTACCATCTGCGATATCACGGGTTTTCCGGATGTAAGACCGGGGAATGAGGCGGTTTTTTTGGGTTCACAGGGGGATGAAACCATTACAGGGGATGACCTGGCCCGATGGGCGGGCACAATTTCATACGAAGTGTTCTGTTCCATGGGCCACGGACACAGGAAGGAATATATCTCGTGAAAAGAAAATTGGACGCCGTACTCAAGGCAACCATTGATGAATGTTTAAAAAAGGGACTTCTGTCAAAAGCCCCTCTTCCGGACTATGTCATTGAAATTCCAAACAACCCGGACCATGGTCATTTCGCCACCAATTTGCCGTTGACCCTTGCTTCGAGTCAGAAACGTGCCCCTAAGGAAATCGCCTCTGTATTGGTTGAGAATCTCAAAGACGAGGGAGGTCTCCTTGAAAAAACGGAAATAGCCGGCCCGGGCTTTATCAATTTCAGGATCAACCCCGAAGAATGGTATGGCGTCTTAGGCAATATTTTGAGTCTCAGGGCCGATTATGGTCGTTCTACTTATGGAAACAATGAAAAGGTCTTGGTAGAATTTGTCAGCGCCAACCCCACGGGTCCCCTTCATCTCGGGCATGGCCGGGGAGCGGCATTGGGTGACACCCTTTGTAGAATTCTTTCCAACAGATCAGGATGTTAGGTGAGTCCGTTTTCTGCCGCTTCAAGCAGATGCATGACCCGGCCTACCCCTTTCCGGAAAACGGGTATCACGGGGACTATATCCTGGACTTAGCCCGGATCATATCGGAAGAGGCCGATCTCAAAAACATGTCCCAAGAGAAGGCCATTGACATCTGCACGCAAAAGGGCAAGGAAATGATGTTAGGGGAGATCAAGCAGGACCTGGCCCGGTTCAAGGTGGCCTTTGACGTCTGGTACAGTGAAAGCGCCCTTTACGATTCCGGTCTGCTTAAAAGCGCCTTGGACACGATAAAAGAAAAAGGACAAGTCTATGACCGGGAGGGGGCTCAGTGGATAAAGACCTCTGATTTCGGGGACGACAAGGACCGGGTCGTACGAAAAAAGGATGGCCGGTTCACCTATTTTGCCTCCGATATCTCCTACCATCTGGAAAAACAGAGGAGAGGTTTTGAAACGGCCATTAACATCTGGGGGGCTGATCACCACGGCTATGTGCCCCGAATGAAGGCCGCACTTTTGGCCCATGGGTTTCCCGAAGACTGGCTCTCCGTCATTCTTATTCAGCTGGTGAAGCTCTGGAAGGGTGGCCAGGAGATCAAGATGTCCAAGAGGGCAGGAGACTTCGTGACACTCAAGGAACTCGTAGATGAGGTTGGAGTGGATGCGGTTCGATTTGTCTTTCTCACAAAAAGCCATGACTCAACCCTTGATTTTGATATAGATCTTGTGAAAAAACAGGATAGTGACAACCCTGTTTATTATGTTCAGTACGGGCACGCCAGGATATGCAGCATTTTCAGGAAGGCGGCTTCGGAAGGGATCTCCCTGCCGGACCGGCCCGAAGGAGTCTTAGAACGCCTTATTTTGGATGAAGAGATGGCGCTCATCAGGCGCATGGCCGAGTTTCCGCCCTTATTGGAGGAGATCTCCAGAACATTAGAGCCTCATCGTTTGACCTATTATCTCACAGACCTGGCAGCCTCGTTTCACAGGTATTTCAATTTAGGGACAAAAATTCCTGAAAATCGTATCGTTACCAATGACAGGGAAACGAGCCATGCAAGATTGTTTTTAGCCGATGCCGTCAGGGCTGTTATCGCAAACGGGCTCGGTCTTTTAGGCATAAGCGCGCCAGAGAGAATGTGAGCCAATCGGAGCATGTATGTCACCTAAGCGAACTAAAACCCAGAAAACAGGAAAACGTTATCACCTGGAGCTTTCTGTCACATCTGCATTTTTCTGGTCCTTGGGTCTCTTTTTTCTCTTAGGCTGGATCTTTGTCCTGGGAATACTTGTGGGCAGGGGATTTTTCCCCGGCGGAGTCAAGACCCTGACCGAAATGAAGGTACAAATCGCCAAACTCCAGGATATGGTAAGCAAAAGAGACTCATCAGATCTGGACAAAATCAGGAAATTGAGTAAAGATCCAAAATTCAGGTTCTACGATGAGCTCTCCGCCAAAAAAGAAGATGTTGCAAAGAAAGGCCTTAAAGGCCAAAAGAAAGGCTATGACCAGGCTGATCTGGATAAACGAATCAAGGCTCTGGAGGAGCTTGTAGCCAAAAGGAGCCAATTAGGCAATCAAAAATCGAAGATGCGGGCAAAGGCTGACAAAATTGTTGACCCGTCAGAAATCCGAGGTATGTACACCGTACAATTGGCATCCTTAGGGAGTGAAATCGAAGCGGTCAAGATTGTCAACCAGTTGAAAGACAGGGGCTATTCGGCCTATTTTTATAAGGCAACCATCAACGGAAAAATCTATTATCGGGTAAGGTGTGGTACATTCCGGACAGAAAGCGAGGCCAAGAATTTTAAAAATCTCTTAGCCAAACAAGAGGGAATGACAGGATTTACAACTAAGGCAGAGTAGTAAAAAGCCTGGCCCAAATGACTAGGCTTTGGTTATCCCGAGAGGGGATGTGCTCTATTGAATTTTCATTGAGTTATTGAAATTCCAAATATCAAATCCCAAATATCAAATAAATCCCAATGACCAAAATTCTAAGATACAAACAATGTCTTGTCGTGTAAGGTTTTGGTCATTGGATATTGGAATTTGAGATTTGTTTGTAATTTGGTGCTTGTATTTTGTTTTTTTTAGACACAAAGTTCCAAGGCAAAGACATATAGTTCTGATCTGGCCAGAGCACCAGGCTTTCAATGGAAGAATAAGAAAGATATCAAATGCATATAAGAAAGGCGATCATAGGGGATATTAAGGATATCCACAGGCTACTGAACCACTATGCGGATCAGGGTCTATTGCTTCCAAGGTCTTTGAGCGAGCTTTACGATCATTTAAGGGACTATGTAGTATTGGTATCGGACGATAACAGGTATTCGATTCACGGTGTGTGCGGGCTCCGTATATGCTGGGAGGACCTGGCGGAAATCAAGTCTCTCGCTGTTTCCGAAGAGCAGCACGGCAAAGGTTCGGGAATACGGCTTGTTGAGGCATGTCTTAAAGAGTCCCGGTCTTTAGGCCTTAAAAAGGTGTTTACTCTCACCTATGTGCCCGACTTTTTCATAAAATTAGGGTTTAAAGTGGTTGAAAAATCGGTACTTCCCAATAAAATATGGGCGGATTGTCTGAACTGTCCCAAGTTTCCGGACTGTGATGAGACAGCATTGATGATTAATTTATAAAATCGCGAAGCGATTTCATGTAATAGCTCAATAAGCGGCTTTAGTCCATAATCACCGGGATGCCGATCGTTATTCAAGAGGTGTCCGCATATTTATTAGAGGAGGACAAAATGTTTGGCATAGGCATGCCCGAATTGATTATTATCATGGTTATCGCCTTGATCGTCATAGGCCCGAGCAAACTTCCCGATTTGGCCAAGGCCCTTGGCAAGGG
>JAFDDR010000339.1 GCA_019310785.1 Deltaproteobacteria bacterium | reverse complement strand
AGCAAGGGCCTTTGGAATAAGTGAAAAAAGTTTCCTTTAATTTCAATTTTAGGAAGAGAATGATCACAAAATATTAAGATTCATCATCCGTCAGTGTTAAATGTAGTTGCTCGCAAAGGCTTCCCGGATAAACCTAAGCTCCTCGCCGCCCATATGAGGTGGAGAGAGGAAATCCGCAATCTGGTCGGTGAGCAGGCGGTTAATTTCCTCCGGCATAGTCCTGTCAAATGAGCGTAAACCCGGCCTCAACATGCCCAACAGGTATCAGGAGTTTGGAGCACACCAGGGCGGAGGCAACAGTGGAATTGACATCGCAATAGACAAGAACCAGATCGGGCGTCTGCCCAATCAACACATTTTCAAGCCGCATCATAATCTGGGCGGTCTGTATTGCATGACTCTCGGAGCCCACTTCGAGGTTGACATCCGGTGCAGGAAGGTCCAATTCTCGGAAAAACACATCCGACATGTTGCCGTCATAGTGCTGGCCGGTATGCACCAACAACTGTGACACGCTATCACGGTTTGCCAGCGCAGCCGTCACGGGAGCCGCCTTCATGAAATTATGCCTTGCGCCTACAATATGTAAAATATACATGGTCATTAGGGCGGTATAGATGAAGAAAGCTATCTGTGGAGGAAAGGTGGTGGAAACAACGACTAATCGAAACTATTGTAGATGTTCAAGTCTCTCTCTAAGTAATTCATTGACTAATTTACGCGTGGGAATATTCTGTTTTTTTGCTAAGTTACGGACATTTTTTGCAATCTCTCGTTCTAATTCAACCCACTCGCGATTTTTTCTCAAATCAAAATGTCATGGTACGAAATTTATAAATAATGAAGGGCCTGCCACGCAGCCCCGGACGCACCTGCCGAAAAAGCACAGGCGATCCGATTCGCATACGCACCGGAATCCCTATAAAAACAAGAACAGGTGAAAGAATGATCAGTAAAGGGACAGCGGCCATCAGATCAAAAAGGCGCTTCTTTAATTGAAAGGTCATGATATGTTGAGATCTTTGCAAAACGCCCCCTTTTGCTCAAAATCCAGGTCAATTCACAAGTCTCATTTTATTCTCCTTTTACCCGATGGTTTTCAACAAATCCATTTCTTTGCGTAAAATGGTGTCAATAACCTGTTTCAGATCAATATCTCTTCCCGCTGCTTTTTGATAAAAGAATTTTTCCACATCCTTGTCTAAATAAACAGGAATCTCCAGTTCGTCTATCGGGCGATAAAACTTTCCCTGCTCTGCCGTTGAAAAATCATATTCTTCCTTCATAAAATCACCTCCTTCTTTCAAGATATTTTTTTGTTTCTTTTTTTGTAGCCTTTCTTGATGATATAATCCTTATGACTTCTATTTCAGCTATTTTTTTAAACGTATGAACAACTATCAATATCTTTCCGTTCGGGGTTTGCCCCAATGTTATCCACCTATCTTCATCTTCAGAATGCTGTTCATCAAATAAATTCAAAGAGTATTGATCACTTATCTTATGCTTTTGTATATTTATCTTTTCTTTGACAGGGTCCCAGATGAATTTCATTGTGTAGTCCTTTAGTTGGTTAATATGTTAACTCATAGCATTCACCTGCGCCCAGCCGGCGTGCCCAGTGCAATCTGGAAGCCATTTCACCGGGGTGAGCCCCGGCTTCACCTCATGCCTCCTGGCCTGCGCCGGGGCCCCACAAGGCTCATGTCCCCTTTGGATTACATTAAACAGCTCCGGCAATTCATCGAGAGACGTCGCCCTCAAAAATCTGCCCAGTTCTGTCAACCTTTCAAAATCCCGCAAAGCAAATCCCCAAAAAACTGAAAAGCACAAGCGTCCCATACTCTCGGATGGTCAACGCGCCAATCCCAACCACCGCCTGCAAAACCACATACCCCACCGGATACCTTCCAGTGAGCAACCTCCATCTAAGAATAACGCAGCTGCGTAGCTACGTCCCCCATTATTCGTTTGAATTCGTTGATTTGTCGATTCCAGGCCGTCCAAATTCTAATCTACTGTGCAAGAACTGTGCATGCACACTTAATATTTAAACCTGTACTCGCAGTTCGGATCATTTCTACTCTCAGATGTAGGCTCAACCATATTTTTTTCTATAAGGCGGTTTATCCAGTTAATTGTCGTGCGCTTTGCCAAACCCATCGCAGCGCTTATCTCTCTGGTTTTCATTGGTTTGTCGCTTGTTCGCAACAGGTTGAGGATACCCTCTTCAACCTCGCCAACCACAGCCTTTTTCTTTGGATAAAGAGTTACCTTAAAGCTGTTGTCCAATTCTTCCAGATCAGGCTCTCTGCCGGAATATTCAGCGCATAATTTCAGTATCTTGACAGGTATTCCCAAACTGTGCAGATCCATAAAACCCGCTTCTTTAAGATATTGCACAATAATCTGATTCCGATAATATTCTACTCTTAGCGCAAGCCTCGATCTCTTCAGCCAGCAAATCCTCGTATATCTTCCCTATTTACATCTCCTACGCTTGCCATATCTTTGCCCTCCTATTTCTCCCTTATGCCTTGCGCCATGCGCCCTTGTGCCACAGCCCGTGAAAAAAGGGCTCCATAGGCATCGGCCATAGGCCCAAATGGGGCAATAAAATTGCTTTCAAAAGCCTCTTGTATGAACGCCAACTCAAATAAAGATCATTCGTCGGCTTTCAGGGTGTTGTACACTGTTTTTACGGACACACCTAACGTGGTGGCGATATCCTCTCTGTTATGTCCACGCGCGATAAGCTGTTCTATGAGAAAGCGGCGTGCCTTTCTTGTCTCTGGTGTTATCCTTTTATTTTGACTCCTCATCGCATGAATGGCCTTTTTCACATCTTCTTCATCAAGCAATTCCAACCCGGTACGTTTCGCAATGTGGCGCTTCTTCGCAACACCTGAAAATATCGTCGGAAAGGCCCGCGCAAGCGCTTCTCGTAAATGCCCCACAGCATCTGGCTGTTCCAGCAAATCTCCTACGGGAATGGACAGGCTTTTCTGTAGCAGGTTTGAGTAAATCTTTTTTTGACTGGGATGGTCCAGGGCCAGAAGACGGAGCACAAACTCAGGTTTTACAAATGAATGCGCCGCACTATGGTCGTGGAACAGCTTCACCGAAGACCATCGGTAAAGACGAGGATCCGTCACAAGTCCCGCTCGCACGGGATTCATATGAATATACAAGGATGCGACCAGAAGATAGGCATCATCCAAACAGACGGCCTGACGGTAGGGACCTGCAAAAAGATGACCCTTTCTTTCGTACTTCCTGTTGAACATCATGGCATATCGGGAAAACAAGTCCCGCATCGCCTCTTGGAGTTCATCTTCCCGGGGACTTGCGAGGATATGGACGTGGTTTTGCATAAGGCAAAAGGCATAAACATCCAAAGACCGCTTTCTCGTGATATGTTTCATGTTTGCGAGCATGTATAGATAATCGCTATCTTCAACAAAAAGAGAGATCCTCTTTACCTTTCCCTGACGTATCAGCTCATCGTAGTCCATGAAAACGCTCGCGATCTGGCATATTACCGCTTTTGGCCTTGGGCTGATACCGGTAGACGCTTCCGACCGTCTCTGCCATCCGCGCTCCGGTATGTCAGCATTTCCCCATCCTCGCATTCCTGTATTCCAGCAGGTGTTCTTATCCCAGGCTCCTGACCTCTAAACCGATGTACGTGTATTACCGAAAGCGGCTTTGGGCCGGAACCGGTAACTACTGCCGAAGGGAGTGTCTTTGCGTTGGTGCGTACCGGCCCAGTAAGCGCCCTGAAATACAATCGGCGTCACACCACCGATGAACGTAAGTGTCGAAGCTATCACTTCATCACCAGGCCCCATTCCCAATACCCTAAGTGATAAATGCATGGCCGCCGTCCCGCTGGCTACAGCCACCGCATGAGAAATTCCTACCTTTTCAGCAAACTCCTGTTCAAAGGCATCAACCGTGGCCCTACCGGAGCTATG
>JAFDDR010000169.1 GCA_019310785.1 Deltaproteobacteria bacterium | reverse complement strand
TAAAAAATGAACAATATTAATTAACTAACATCTATTTCTCGTGTATGCAAGACCCCGTCTCCTAGAGTCAGCGGATTATTTAGCAGAGTAAAATTCCGCTGTCAAGCCTTTTTACATGACCTTTAGGGTAACGTCAAATTCAATGGTACTATATTGATTTTATACTATTATTGCTTTGCCTCAAAATCACCTTAGCCACTTTGTATCTAAAATAGAAAGGGCCGACACTCACTGTAATCGACCCTTAATTTCTACGATAAAACATTCGCTACCATGTGCTTTATGCCGCCACTTCTTCTTTTATCGAAACAGCAATTTTATACAAAATAGAAACAGCAATTTTATACAAAATAGTCAAAATGAAAAACCCTGTTGCCCATACACCGATGGTAATTAAAACCTCGGGAGTCGTGGGCCAGTAGGGCGTAACCCTTTCAAAAGGATTAGGCGTGAAACCGCCTATTACCAGGCCCAGACCTTTATCGATCCACGTGGCCACGATGACGGATGCACACGCCACTGCCAGGGTATCTTCATTTCTACGTGTCGCGGGAATAATCAGAAGCACAAGGGATAGGACTGCAAAGCCGGTTGCTGTCCACATCCAGGGAGCGAGCTTTCCGTATCCGTCCAATCCCACAAAAAGGAATTCAAAGTGTACCATGTGTCCCGGAATCTGGCTGTAAAAAGCCGTAAAGATCTCAAGCAGGTAAAAGAACACGTTGATTATCATGGCATATGCCACAATGCCTCCTAAAGTCCTGATCTGCTCTTTACCGGGATCGAACTTGCTCACCTTTCTTACTATCAAACATATCAGGATAAGCAGGGCCGGACCTGAACAAAATGCCGAAGAGAGAAACCTGGCCGCCATGATGGCAGTCATCCAGAAATGCCTTCCGGGAAGACCGGCATACAAAAAAGCCGTGACCGTGTGAATACTGAAGGCCCAGGGTATAGAGATATATGCCAGGACCTTTACCCATTTCTGGTAGGGAATCCCCTTTCGTTCCGCACTCAAAACATTCCAACCAACAAAGACATTGAGCAGGAGATACACATTCAAAACAATCATATCCCAGAAAAGGATGGAGGTCGGGGAGGGAAACATGATCACATTCATGATCCTGACAGGATTACCAAGGTCCACAAAAATGAACAGCAGGCACATGGTGACAGCGGCAATGGCCAGAAATTCCCCCAAAACGGTGATCCGGCCGAACGCCTTATAATCATGAAGATAATAAGGCAGGACCACCATGACCCCGGAGGCTGCCACGCCAACGAGGTATGTAAACTGGGCAATATAAAATCCCCATGACACATCCCTGCTCATGCCCGTGATTCTCAAACCCTCATTAAACTGGTATAGATAGCAGCCAAGGCCTATACCCATCAAAGCAAGCAGAAATATGAGCCAGCTCCAGTATCCCTGTTTTCCTTTTAGCGCTGTTTCAAGCATAACCACCTCATACAATAAAAAATAGGTTCGGTTCCGTACCCAACTCGGGTTTACGTCGAATCGTATAAGTTTCTTTGAGGACCTGCCTCACCTCGGATTCCGGATCAGAAAGGTCTCCAAAGACCATGGCGCCTTCCTTTACCTTGTTGGCGGCCTCGACACATGCGGGAAGCAGCCCTTTTGCTAATCGTTCCGTGCAGAACGTGCATTTTTCCACTACCCCTTTGGTTCTCGTCGGATATTCCCGGTTCGTTGGGAAATCCGGATTTAGTTTCTTCAATTCCTCTACCCTGGTAACACGATGCGGATCACCCCAATTAAAACTCCTTGCCCCAAAAGGACAAGCGGCCATGCAGAACCGGCAACCGATACAGCGGTGCATGTCCATCATAACGATACCGTCTTCCCTCTGGAAAGTGGCCTTCGTAGGGCATACCCGGCAGCACGGGGGGTTCGTACAGTGATTGCACATCAGGAGAAAGTTTCTATGTTTGAACTTTTCCCCGATGTATTTATTTGGCTGATCCGGGAATGAATGATGATAGTCCTCTTTCCAGACCCATTTGACCTCTTCCTTGGGGGTCCCCAGATCAGGGACATTGTGCTCTCGATGGCACGCCTCAATACATTTGTCTATGAGAGCATCATCCATCTTGTGCGAATCCACCACCATGGCCCAGCGTTCCCCTCCGGTCAGTGGAAGCGCTTCCATAGACGCTTCCACTTTTCCCGGGGCGAGTATTTCAATAGCCGTCTTTCCCCCTAAACCAAAAAGGGTGGCAGCGCCGGCGATTTTCAAAAACTCTCTTCTGTTTACGCCCATCACTTCTTCTCCTCCGGCTCGATATGACAATCCCAGCAATAAGGATCCATCCCTACATAGTCATGGCACTGGTCGCAGAACTTGGACTTGTTGGAATGGCAGTCTAAGCATGTCTTCTGAAGGCTTTTCTCATAAACCTTGTCGCTTTTTGGCATGTAACGCCTCGTGCCATCGCTGACAGCGTGTCTCCACTGGTCTATCAGTTGCTGGTCAAGGCGCATTTCCCGTGCCTTTCTCGTTGGCCTGTAATATCTTTTAGCATCACGTACAACCTCATGCCGCCATTGGTCCAACAACTGCATGTGCCAGGCCCTCATATATGTAGTAGACTCCACACACTCTTTGGCCTCCTTTGCCTTTTCCGTTAGCTCCGGTACCGGTGGCTTGGCGGCCTTCCCTGCATCATATATAAAAGGGGACAGAAAAAAGGCCAAACAGACAATCAGTCCGACGATTATTTTACCTCCATCATACATCCTCTTCTTCCTCCTCCATTCCCGGCAGGGGTTCACCGCGCATGTCTGTGGTCCTCTTCTTTTCCCCCTCAAAAATCAGGGCATTTCCTATCAACTCATGGATTCCTGTGACATCCACTTCAGGGACCCAGTATTCCATCAAGTTAGGTAAAACCGCCCTGTCAATAGCACAGATACAGGCAAGCATATTCACGCCAAATTTTTCATGCACATATTTCACTGCATTTGCCCTGGGAAGTCCTCCTCGCATCCTCAATTCCATGTTCTCTCCTGCATTGAGGCCTGCTCCGCTTCCGCAGCAAAAAGTTTGCTCCTTGGTGGTGCTGGGCGGCATTTCATAATAATTATTGCATACGTTTTTAATCACATACCGGGGCTCTTCAAAGAAACCCATACCCCTGGCCGGATTGCAGGAATCATGGAACGTCACCTTCAGGTGGTCATTCCTGCTCTTGTCCATTTTCAATTTATTGTTTTTGATCAGGTCCGCCACAAACTCAATTATATGAACCATCTTTGTGGTTTTCGAATTCTCGAACTTGGTTCCCGTGATGGGAGAAGCAGGCTCCTCAAGATGGTCCGGAGGGCCGTTAAAGGTGTCCATATACTGGTTCAGGACCCTCCACATGTGCCCGCACTCGCCACCTAAGATCCACTTAACGCCCAGGCGCTTGGACTCGGCGTACATCTTGGCATTGAGCCTTTTTGCCATCTCATGGGACGTAAAATAACCAAAATTACCCCCCTCCGAGGCATAGGTGCTCCAGGTGATATCAAGGCCCATAGACTTCAGGTAATAGAAAAGCATGAGATAACCCATGGCCGTGTATGTACCCGGGTCTGCAAAGACATCGCCGGAAGGCGTTATAAACAGGATCTCCGCGCCCTTCCTGTTATAGTCCGGGTCCATTCTCAGACCGGTGATATCCTCGATCTCGTCAGTAAAAAAGTCGAGCATGTCCTTGTACGCATGGGGCTGAATACCTAAGTGATTTCCGGTCCTGTAGCAGTTGGCAACCGGCGCGGCAATCCAGTCGGTATTGAGACCCAGAAGATTGGTAAGTTCTCTCCCGAATATGGTGATCTCAGCAGTATCAATCCCGTAAGGGCAAAACAGGGAACAACGCCTGCACTCGGTGCACTGGTACAGGTAATACCACCACTCCTTGAGCACATCTTCGTCCAGTTCCCTGGCACCGGCAAACTTTCCAAAAATCTTCCCGCCTGTAGTGTGGTATTTCCTGTACACAGACCTTATAAGCTCCGCCCTGAGGACCGGCATGTTCTTAGGATCGCCGGAACCGATGAAGAAATGGCACTTATCAGCACATGCACCACACCTTACACAGATATCCATGAAGAGCTTGACAGACCTGAACCTGTCCAACCGATCCTTAAACCCTTCCTTGATAATCCCTTCCCAGTTGTCCGGCAATTTCCAGTCATCATGAGTCGGGTTCCATTCCTTCGGATAAGGCATATCGACATATTCGAGGTTCTTGGGCTTACTGCCGTAGCAATAAATGCCGTCTCTGATATCGAGCGGCTCATCCATCCAGCCTCTCATTACGGGAGGTCTGTGATCAATCTTTGCGGTTTCTTCCGGTTTTGGTGTATCTGCCATGTTTACTCCTTACTCTGCTGTAACTTCTGTTGATTCTTCAGCGCCTTTATCGACCGGCAACCCGGCCTCTATCATAGGAGCCCTGAACTCATCCTCGTATTCCTCGTAGGTGTGGGTTTTCACCGGATAGTTCCAAGGGTTTACGTGCCTGACAAAGCGGCTGTTGTTAGCGAGGTTTCTGGTGGGGCTGAGAAAAACACCCATAAAATGCATCAATTTACTAAAGGGGAAATAGGCAATTAGGACGCATATTAGAAAAAGATGAATGAAAAACAGCACCCCGATCCCTTCCGGCACCGTGGGACTGAATTTAAATAGGCCAATGGCCAATTCCTTTACCTTGGTAATATCAACGCGAATAAAATAACGCATCAGCACACCGCTAAGGCCCAGGCTCAGGATCAAAAACAGGGGGAAGTAGTCTGCAGGTAGGGAAATGTACCGCATTTGAGGGATATAGAGCCTTCTGACAAAAAGATATGTCAGGGCCGCTAACAACAGTCCATCCGTTAAATAGATATCGGGGGTGCCCAGACCGTTTATGAACGGCATTGCACCCATTTGCATAAACCCGTCAAGGCTTTCAAGCAGGTGCACAAAGCCCGGTATGGGCTCCATGAAAAATCTGAAGTGCCTCAGGAAAATGACTAAGAAGCAATAGTGAAACGCAAGGGCTGCCAACCAGAGCCATTTTTCCCATTCATAAAATATCTTCGGGGCTCCGTCAACGTTCCGGTACTCCAATCTGGTATTTCTGAAAAGTGACCGGAATGTGAGTACCTCAAAAAGCATCCTGACGATCACACCGCCCATACCCTTTGGGTTATCAACAGGGTTTGTTTTGACCCATGGTAAAGACCACTCTTGTCCCGCCGTAGTGGGGATTCTGAACGGCACAGGCGAACGGGCCCAGTCTATAACGCGAACCACAATCCCTATAAAAAAAGTAAGCATAGCCGCATAGGGAATAATAATTCCGAAAAAGACGCGCAAATCCAGTGCCCCCACGCCTATCCATGGAATTAAGATTATAACACCAACTGCAACTGCGGAAAAGAGAATGCTAATTATGAAATTCATAAACGACTACCTCTCTTCAAATGACACTGTTTTATTTTTCAGAGAGATCCGGCTCCAGCTCCGGAATCTCAATCGTCAGATTTGCCATTTCCAACAATCTGCCCAAATGATTCTTGACCTCGTTGACACGGATTTCATAGATTTTCTGGCGGCACTGCGAATAGGTATCAAAGGCCAGAAGGGCTATTTGGTCTATCCTGTTTTCAAGGGTCTGCAACTCACCCGAAAGACCGTTTAAAGGGGCTTCACCCTCTATCGCTTCTCTAATAACGTTTTTCAGTTGAAGAACAAAGGAAACGGCCTGGGAAGGTTTGAAATCCTGGACAGCACGGACTCTGATAATACTGTCAAGACAGGAGGCGATTTTGTCACTGTCTCCCTCTTTCATAATTTCATCGTAAAGGACCTCTATCTCCTTGTCGATTGTATATCCTACGGGGTTTGCGAACTGGTCTTTCTCTTTTGCGAAAAATCTCTGGGTGCCGGAAGGATAGGATCCAACGACCACGCCACGCCATTTCTTAATGATCCCGGATCTTTTTTTTGCTAAGAGATTTTCTAATTTCATGTCAAAGTTTTTTTGAAGCGTCAAAAAAAGAAAAAGTCTGCCGATGAACAGCAAAATCGATAAAGTCCTTGTGCAATCAGGAACAAGCTGTTGAATTGAGGTCTATAGACAAATTGCAATGAGGTGTCAAGAAAAAAATCAGTTCCTAAAACACCTTATGTTTAAGAATCGTAAAGGATTATCCCACTAACCGTTTTTATAGCTCTTAGGTATTCATAAACGCATGAAAAAAAAGGCACCCTTTTTTAATACAATATAACTATTTGATTTAACGACTAAAATCTGTCATCCGAGAGCTTTCTGTGCCCTGCGTCCCGGAACGTACTATCCATCCAACCCACCCTAACATCCTGTCTGTGGTCAAAGTTCGGGGAAAAGGGCTTGATGTCTAAGATGGGTGTACCATCGAGCATGTCCACCTCAGAAAGGTATAAAATCCTGCCATCTCTTTTCCGAAGCCGGACAATTGAAAAACCTATAGGGTTTGGGCGTCTTGGAGCACGGATGGAAAACACCCCGTGTAATTCATCTTCCATATACGGACGACAGACCAATTCGTACCCCTGGGAGCGATGAAAAACATAGATCATTATGAGGTGCGAGAATCCCTCTATATCCTGCAATCCGGCCTCATACGACTCGAAAATCGTGGCTTTCCCCTCTGATTCCGGGTCAAATATCCCTTGAATAGGGACACCGCTTTTGGATTGGTATGGGGTTTTCAATACCCCTATGGCTCTAAATTTCAATACCCCTATGGCTCTAAATCTGAATTCCATGTTACTCATATCTTCATTTTTCATCGTATCCCTCCGATAATGTTTCATACCGTGACTCGTCCCCAATGTAAAGTTTGCAACCTCTTTTTCCTTCCCCTTGACAATAAATTTGCCAGATATTAGTCTGCACCACAAAATCTAAAATTACCTGAAATCGGAGGTGCTGTAAATGGCCATTGATACTGCAATCTACGTCCGGGCGCCCGGCAGGGCTTCCGCCTACCTTGACTGGCTTCAAATGCTTACCGGTGCCGGTTTAGTCCTGTTTATGTGGAGCCATATGGTCCTTGTTGCCAGCGTCAACTTAGGCCCCGGGGCCATGAATACCTTAGCAAGGTTTTTTGAAGACACCTACATGGCCCAGGTGGGCGGGCCGATGATCTGGGCAACTTTTCTCTTTCATTTTCTCTTAGCCGCGCGCAAGGTCCCATTTCGAATGGAAGAGCAGTCCACCATCTGGAAACACACTAAGATGCTGCACCATACCGATACCTGGCTCTGGTTGATCCAGGTGATTACCGCCATGGTCATCCTGATCATGGGCTCCATACACATGTGGACCATTCTTACCGATCTTCCAATCACTGCGGCCAAGAGCGCCGCGCGGATTCAGGGCGGGTTCTGGCTGGTTTTTTACCTCATACTCCTTCCCATGGTGGAGCTT
>JAFDDR010000021.1 GCA_019310785.1 Deltaproteobacteria bacterium | reverse complement strand
AGACAGGAAAAGCCTCCTCACTACTGTACTTCAGCAGGTGGAGAGAAATCTGATTAAGAAAGTGCTTGAAAGGTCGAAAACCAAAACAGAGGCAATCAAGACCCTCGGCACACGCCTTTTAAGAAAACGGTCCATATCATTTTAGAGAGATTTTCGGGAGAGATGGCGCCTTTAGGATCGTACCAGGAATAGATCCAGTTACACATTCCAAACAAGAGAAAGGTGAGAGATGTGACCTGTGCCTTATCGGTTTTAGCCTCGCCACCAAGAAACTCCGAAAGTACGTTAGCGACAATTCTGTAATATTCCCTTTGTTTTGAAGAAATCGAATTATAATATTTGCCTGGCAGGCAATGGGCCTCGTGAAGGAGGGTTTTGGCTTCAGCTAAATTATTGGTATAGAGATCAATATGTCGCGAAATGATGAATTGAATTTTTGACGAATCGTCTTCTATCTTAAATAGTTCCTCTTCCAGTTCACCCAGGATCAGGTCCATATAGTTAGTAAGAACAAAGTGAAGGATCTCATCTTTGCTGGAGAAATAGTGATATACTCCACCCTTACTCATTTTTGCTGCGGCAGCGATATGATCCATGTTGGTTTCCAGGTAACCTTTCTTGTTGAACAGCCTTGCCGCAGCTTTACCAATTTTAAGGGATTTCTTAACTTTTTTATCAAACAAGTATCCTGCCTTCATCTGTATAACCAATTGAATTTAAAGTAAATAGCAGACAGATAAATCCGACGATCAGGTTCAAAACCGACTGTATAGTCTAATATTAAACCAATAGTCCTATGTCAAGCTCTTTTTACTATTTTTATGTAACCCCTAAACGGAAAATAATGAGAGGTTCTTCACCTCTAACTCGGCCCGCCTGTCCTCGGGCCGGGCAGAGGCGAAGATACTTGGTTCACCTCGAAATGCCTTCATCTTAGGCCTATTCAACCTCTAATAGTTTAATTTTGCCTTTTCCTGGAACAAAGAAGTTAGTAAGGGGAGTGAAGGTGCCATTTTCATTCACAGCCACAATCCTTCCTTTAAATGATCCTTCATGGTTTTTCTTTGTGTACGTTATGTTTGGAAAAAGCCCTCCGAAATCTTCATCGTGGAATGTTTCCAATGCCTTGTTTACGGTCTCCGGATTAATTTCCCCGAACTTTTCATCTGCCCTTAAAAAGGCTCGCTCCATAACCATGCCGATTACAATTCCTTCCCAGTAACAAAGATCATAACGGTCCACACTCTTGTATCGTTCAATCAATTTTTCCATGAGCTTAACCCCGGGGGTTCCATCTACGGGAAGGCCTGCCATGGACTGCATCCGCAGTCTGTTACGAATAAGACCTTTCCCGGTTTTAGAGATGGTTTTAAAGAAATCAACATCCGTGGCGGTCCAGGTCCCTATAAAAAGGGGGTCATAATGAATCCGATCAGCAGCCTTAAATGCGGCTATCATGTTTGAGCCGAGTATTTGAGTGAAGACATATTCTGCCCCCTTGTTCTTCAATTTAAGGAGTTCAACACTAAGATCGATGGTTCTTGCAGGAAATTCTTCAATAGCCACAATATCTATATTATGTCTGGAAGCATATTCCTTGCTCGGACCTTGTATGGACTGTCCATACGCGTTGTTGAGCGTCAGCAGGCCAACTTTGGGTGCATCCTTCCCTTTATGTATAATAGCTCGAATATATTCCATAACAGCATAGCTATCTAAAATATAACTCCCAAAAGGTAGATACATGTAATCAACAGGGGCTTTAAGTATTTCCTGTCCCGTTGAATAGTTTATTGTGGGGGTCTTGTATTTCTGTATCAATGGCTTAACAGCAATGCCTTCCCCTGTGGACCAGGTAGAAATCATATCTACCTTTTCCCTTATGGAGAACTTCTTCACGATGGATATGGCTTCAGGGATTTTATAACCCGTATCAGATAAGATCATTTCAATTTTATGCCCTGCAACACCGCCCTTTTCCTCGTTGACATACCTGAAATAATCGGTTTGGCCCTTTGCGTGCGGTTGTCCCCAACTGCTTATGGGACCTGTGAGATTAATGGCTGCTCCTACTTTAATGTTCGGCTTGTCCTTTGCCCATCCGGCGGAAACAAAAAAAGAACAAATAAAGATAAAGACAACGAACAACGTCAACCTTTTACTCATGATTTCCCCTCCCTTTTGTATGGTTTGCTCCTAAAGCACCATGATGCGGTGCATTATCAAATAGCCCCATGCTATCTGGTTTTCCTCATCATTTTCCTTCTGCCTGTCTTAAATGAAAAATAAACTCAGTTAAGAGTTTGGAACAGGGCTTTATTTGTTCGACCCGCCATTTGCTCCACTAACGTTGGAAAAAATATAATTGACAATTGATTCTGAAGTGCTTTGAGGAGTAAAAACTTCAGCCACACCTTTTTCCTTTAATCTTGGTATCTGCTTTTTCGGAATCGTTCCGCCACAAATGACTAAAATGTCGTCCATGTCTTTTTCCCTGAGCAGATCCATCAGCTCTCCAATCTGGCTATAGTTTGAGGCATGGCTACTTATCCCGATCGCGTCCACATCCTCCTGAATGGCCGCCTGGACAATCATCTCCGGTGTCTGATAGGTCCCGAGATATACCACCTCAATGCCTGCATTTCTTAGAATAGAAGATACAACCACACCGCCAACACTGTGGTCGTCAAGACCTATCATTGAAACAACGACCTTAATTTTTTTCCTTTTGTCCATAATCCGCCCACCTTATTTTCGATAGAAGCATTCCTCATCGTTGAAAGAAAAATCTCTCATTCTAAACTAAAGGGACAATCAATCATGTTGAACGGGTCATAACTTAAACCCCGGCCCTTCCGAATTACCCCCATTATCTCACCCGCTGTGGCATAAGCCTTGACTGCCTCAATAATGGACGGCATCAGATTATATCTATCCTCCTTCTTTGCACCCTCATATAGCTGGGACAGACTTTCTTCTATCAAACCCATATTTCTGGTTTTCTTCCACTCCTCCATACGTCTCGCTATTTTTTCCGAATCCTCAGCATTAACCTCCTGTATGGGGATTTCGAAGTCTTCTTCAGGCGGAATGGCCAACTTGTTGACCCCGATGATCACTCGATCCCCGCTTTCCACCTCTCTGTGCCTTTCCCGCATCGCCTCCTCCACCATATCCTGGATATATCCCCTCTCTACAGCAGCAATCATGCCGCCCATATCTTCTATCTTGTTCCAGATCTTATATGCCTCTTCCTCCACCTTGTTGGTGAGGTATTCAACAAAGTAAGAACCGGCAAGGGGATCCACTACGTCTGTTACCCCGGTCTCGTCCGCCACGATGTGCTGGGTATTGAGAGACATCCTTGCGGCCAGCGGAGACGGTTCCGCATGGGCATTATCCATGGTCGCATTGTCTATTGCCGTGCAACCGCCTATGGCTCCGGCAAGGGTTTCTATAGTGGCTCGTACGATATTATTAAGGGGCTGCTGATAGGTCATGGTACGACCCGATGTGTGAACTGCAATAACCAGTTGGCAGGATCTATCCATTTTTGCCTTAAATTTTTCTTTGGCTAATTTCGCCCACATCCTTCGAAGCGCCCGCATTTTGGCTATCTCCTCGAAAAAGCGTGTTCCGATACTTACAAGCTGAAAGGGGATGAGCGCGACATCATCAAAATCAAGGCCCCGCTCATTTACCAACAAGCCACAAAGCTCGTTGAGCATCGCCATCTCCACCGCAAGGGCCTGGGCATTATTAGCGCCGGTCTCCCGAAAGTGCTGACTCAATATAGCCGAACGCATTCTTATTTTGTTTCGTATAGCGTACTCTGCAGAATCAAGGAACAGCTTTACATTGAGATCTAAAGGCTGACAGTCGCTTTGGCCAAAACAGTTGGCAAAAGGGTAGGACATGCCAGCACCGTGAACTTCACTCAGGTCCACTCCGCACTTCTCGGCATAGGCAACAATATAGGCCAATTGCAATACACCCGAAGCACATGTACTTAGAAGCGTCACAGACTGTCCGGTCATAGGAATGCCGTCCATAAGTTCCTCAAATTCCAGCAGTGAACTGCCGGGCCAACCCAGAACACCGGCCTCTTTTCTGCCGATCGGATGATCAGAATCAATGGGCATGGCAAAGGTCCTATCGCAGATAACACACATCCCCCCCCTCTCACCCATCTCCCGGTATCTCTTAAGGACCTTGTTGGTATCACTGGAACTTCCGAGCCCTGCGGTCATTCTCTGGGTCCATAGGCGGCTGCGATACCCATTTGGATAATAACCCCTGGTGTAAGGGTATGACCCGGGATCGCCCAGATCCCTCTCGTAATTAAAGTCTTCAATATCTTTCGCCGTGTATACAGGCTTTATTGGATGCCCATAGTCCGTTTCACGTTTCATGTTTTACCTCTTTAATAAGTTGTAGTCCTCTTGTAACCTGATGTAACCTTTCGTTTTAACAATAAATATAACCAGTATAGTATTCCGACCATTTGGAATAAAACCGACTGGAGGGTTTCTTTTATATGCTTTTATCTTCACTTGTCAAGTATTTTTTCCTTTTTGTAACATTTTAGCCTTTTGAAAAATCTGGGGATGTTGAAACTTCATAGCGAAGAGAGGTTTTGAGGCTTTACAAAGGCAATATCTAAAAGCGCAGCAATGTCCTTATTGCAAAAATTGGTCTGACCAATAACAAAATGATATTATGTTAAAAAAATATGTTGACAGGTCATTCCAATAAATATATAATGCAGACAAAAATAAGAAATGGCAGTAACCTTTTGAAATTAATCAAATATTATAGATAACCTCAATATCTAACTGTGTTGCTTCTAATTGGGAGGAATGAATAATTGCTGCAAAAAGTCCGGAAAATAAGATTATCTGATATGATTGTTAATCAAATTAAAGACCTTATTCTCACCAAACAGGCAACGCCAGGGATGTGTCTGGGTAGTGAAAGGGAGATGTGCAAGAAACTAAATGTGAGCAGATCCGTGCTGCGCGAAGCGCTCTCCAACTTACAGGCTCAGGGCTTAATAAGATCAGATCCTCAAGGAGTTTTTGTTGAGTCAATAACGCCTGATTCTATGAAAGAGCCTATTGAGAATGTGTTGAAGGAAGACAAGGAAAAAATTTTTGAACTGAATGAAGTGCGTAGAATTTTAGAAAGCGGTATGATCGCCCTGGCAATCGAAAGGGCTACTCCAGACGATATTGAAAAAATAAAAGAATCGTTGGCCGCGCTGGAAGAGGCTTATACAAATGGGCAGTTGGGTGACGAAGAAAATGTTCAATTCCACCTGCGTCTGGCTGAGAGCTGCCATAATAGCATCTATATCCATATCTTATATACCTTTCTGAATCTTTTTCAAAAAGCGTCGTTTTTGTACCGATCAAAACTTTTAACCACACCAAAAAATGCAAAAATCCTAATGGAACATCATCGAGAAATATACAAGACCTTTATTGCCAAAGATCCGAAGAGGGCAACAAAGGCTATTGTTGACCACTTGTTATGGGGGGACAAAGAACTAAAAGTCTCTCGCAATGGGGATAAAGAATAATTTCATAGACTGTAATACAGGATAAATGACAATGAATAAACAGACACTATCAAGTGCTTTGGAAGAATCCTTTTTGAGGTTTAAAGATCAAACAGCCATCAGGTTCGACGGGAATACCTTTACCTACTCAGACCTGGATAAAATAACCGGAAAGTTGGCTGGAGAATTAGTAAGCGAAGGACTAAAACCAGGTGATCGAGTTGCTGTCAGGCTGCCCAAAGGCATGGCGGTCGTTATTGTTCATCTTGCGTGCCTGCGTTCAGGAATTGTGACTTTACCTTTAAACCCTCTTTATTCTGAGGAAGAATTAAAATATTTTCTTTCTGATTCCCGGGCGAGAGGTATTGTTGCTGAAGTAGGTGAAAAGTCATTCATTGAATTGTTACGGCACGATTTGCAGGAACTGGAATTCATCCATTACGTTGATCATTCCGGGAGGGAGTGGATAGAACAGGATTTTAAAAATGATCGTTCTATTTCACGGCATGCGGTCAGGCCTGATGACGGGGCGATAATGTTCTATACCTCCGGAACTACAGGTCCGCCCAAGGGGTGCATAATGGCGCAAAAAAGCTGCATTGTTAATCTGACTGCTATTTCTCAAGCATGGGGAATAACGGACAAAGATCGCTTAATGCATGTGCTGCCCTTAAACCATGCGCATGGCCTTTATGTTGCTCTATTTGGAAGCCTTTTGAACGGCTGTTTTGTATTTATGAAGAAGTCTTTTGATGCCGAGGAGGTGTTGCGGGACATAGATGATCATAAACTGAGTCTTTTTATGGGAGTCCCTACTCATTACAATCGTTTCCTCAAGATCAAGGAAGCAAATCGGTTTTCTATCGATTCAATGCGTCTTTTCATTTCCGGATCGGCCCCCTTATCTCAAGAGACCTTCACCGATTTTAAAGAGACCTTCGGATATGAAGTCCTGGAGCGATATGGAATGACCGAGATAGGTATTCACGTATCTAATCCGTTAAAAGGGGAACGGCTTCCCGGTAAAGTCGGCTTTCCCCTGCCTGGCGCGGAGGCAAGAGTTGTCGATATCGGGACTGGCGATATCCTTGGTCCGGGTAAAACAGGGGAATTGCAGGTCAGAGGTCCAAATGTTTTTTCCGGCTATTGGAGGAAACCCGAAGAGACTGAAAAGTGCTTTTCACGTGACGGCTGGTTTAAAACAGGAGATCTGGCTGAGGTCAATGAAGATGGATATTTCAGTATCGTAGGCAGGCTAAAAGATCTGATAATTTCGGGCGGACTCAACATCTCGCCTCTGGAAGTGGAAAGCGTAATTAACAGTCATCCTGCTGTATCGGAATCTGCCGTAATCGGAGTGCCGGACAGGGATTTCGGGGAGAAGGTGGTGGCATATATTGTTTTAAATGAAAACTGTAAAGCACCTTCTCTGGAAGAGATACAGGCTGTTTGCAAACAACATCTGTCCAGTTTTAAAAAGCCAAAGGAGATATACCCTGTTGAAAAACTTCCACGAAATGCCATGGGGAAGATACTGAAGCAACAATTGCGAATGGGGTATTCCGGATGAGATGCAATTATTTTTTGTATTCACAGGGGGAAAGACATAAATCATGGTGTTTGGAAAAGTGCATATTCTTCGTGGCGGATTTATTGACATTGACAGGTCAATATTCTTAACGGGAACGGACATTGGCAAAAAGATAAAGGCACCTGTGTGCTCATTTGTTATTATGCATAAAGAAGGACCGATTCTCGTGGATGCAGGCCTGAATCCTGATGGATTAACTGATCCGGAGCACGCCTGGGGGCCACGAGCCAGATTAATAAAACCTGAACTTACTGAAGCCGATGATGTTCGAAATCGGCTGAAAGAGCTTGAGCTGGATGTATCTGATATAAAGATGGTCATTCTAACCCACCTTCATTGGGATCATACCGGAGGACTCCGTTTTTTTACGCATTGTCCGGTGATTGTTCAAAAGGCGGAGTACCGTTTTGCTTTTAATCCCGATTCTTTCGTGTCTTCCCAGTATATGCGCAATCACTTTGACTTCCCTGTTAATTATCAACTCATTGAAGGAGATCGTATCATTGTCCCCGGCATATCTGTGATTAAGACGTCAGGCCATACACCGGGGCATCAATCAATACTAATAAAGCCCGATAATGGTAACTCCTATATTTTATCCGGCGATGCAATGTGCTTAAAGGACAACCTCACTCTCAAGATACCTTCGAGTAATAACTGGAACAACCGGCAGGCAATGGAAAGCATTCATCGACTCGGGCATTTATCCGAATTATTGAAGGCTGAGATCATTTCTTCTCATGATACGAGCACATGGGAATGTCTGATTGAGTCATTGTAGGTAAATATTCAAGGCCCGGAAGGAAAAAAAGACCATTATGATATTAGAAGCAAAAAGTATATCAAAGAATTTTGGAGGGTTGCAGGCAATTTCAAAGGTTGATTTTGCCGTTGAAGAGGGGGAAATCAGGGGTCTGATTGGGCCAAATGGGGCAGGTAAAACAACCTTTTTTAATCTTGTTAGTGGATATCACAAGCCTTCATCTGGGGATATAATACTTGCCGGCGAAAATATTAACAAACTTAAGCCCAATCAAATTGCCAAACTTGGTCTGGTAAGAACATTTCAAGAAACTACACTGTTTCACGAGATGACCGTGCAAGAGAACGTCTCCCTTGGATTCCATCTTCAAATAAAGTCTACGATTTTATCGACCCTTCTTCATACCTCGTCCTATTTGAGGGAGCAAGAAAAAATATCTGAAAAAGCAACGGACTTGCTGGAATTTATGGGAATTGGGGATCTTAAAGATGAAGTGGCTAAAAATTTACCTCACGGGCATCAGCGGGCATTGGCTATTGCCATAGGTTTGGCAGCAAAACCCAAAGTTCTGTTGTTGGATGAGCCGGTTACAGGCATGAACCCGAAAGAGACCGCCGTTATGGTTGAACGGATCCGGAAAATCAGGGATGAGATGGGCATGACGATTATTCTTGTTGAACACGACATGAAGGCTGTTATAGGCCTTTCTGACCGGCTGACCGTACTGAATTACGGTAAAAAGATAGCTGAAGGATCTCCTCAGGAGGTGATAGAAAACAAAGAAGTGATCACGGCTTATCTCGGAACTGAGGAGGATTAAAATGTTTTTCGAGACCAGAGATTTGCAGGTTAATTATGAGAAGGTGGAAGCGATAAAAGGCATCTCCATGGGCCTGGAAAAGGGCATGATGGCATGTATTATCGGCGCCAACGGAGCAGGCAAAACAAGTATTCTGAGGACCATATCGGCGCTAAAGAAGGCTGCCTGCGGAGAGATATTTTTCCAGGGAAAAAGGATAGACACCATGCGAACTCATGAAATTGTAAAAATGGGGATATCGCATGTTCCTGAGGGGAGACATGTTTTCCCTGAAATGTCAATTATGGATAATCTGCTTATGGGCGCTTATTTAAGAAAAGATAAACAGAACATTAACAAGGATCTGGATAAAATATTTGAGGATTTGCCAATACTCAAACAAAGACAAAAACAATATGGTGGCAGCTTGAGCGGCGGCGAACAGCAGATGCTGACAATGGCAAGAGCCCTTATGAATAAACCCAAAATGCTTTTATTAGATGAGCCAACTCTTGGTCTGTCTCCTCTTATGGTAAAGGAGGTTTCTAAAATTATACAACAGTTTAATGCAAATGGCGTGAGCATTATCCTGGTAGAACAAAATTCCCGAGTGGCGCTTAAGATATCACAGAATGGTTATGTACTGGAAACAGGAAGCATTGTTTTACAGGGCAAGTCTTCGGATTTAATCAATGATGACCATGTAAAAGAGGCATATCTCGGTGCATAAAGGGAGAAAGGGGGTGGACGGAGTATAAGCGATGAATACTATTTGGAGAACCGCCTGATTTTCAGGCAAGGTATCTGTTGACTGAGCTAACGGCAATGCAGGAAAAGGAGACGAATGAAATGAAAAAAGTAATTTGTATATTTACGGGGCTGTTGATTGTGGCCATGTTTGGAGGTTTTGGCCCGGGATCGGCATTTGGTGAAACATTGGTAATTGGAGGTGACGCACCACTTTCAGGGCCTGCCGCTTCATGGGGCATCGGACAGGCCAGGGGTGTACAGATGGCAATGGATGAGATCAACGCCAAAGGTGGATTAAATATCAAAGGGAAAAAGTATACTCTTAAGTTGGTTTCCTATGATAATAAGGCCCAGGCGAATGAAGCCGCGTCAATTGCCAACAAGCTTATCTATTCGGAAAAAGTCAAATATATAATGGTCGCTGCTGTTGGGGCAACCGGACGCGCTATTCAAACGGTAACTGTCCGAAACAATGTTTTCTTTTCTTTCTCATGTTGGGGCAAGATGCTGTTGGGTCCAAAAATGCCTTTGAATTTCAGGTTCGGGTTTTCGCCTTATGAAATGTCCGATGCCTACGTTCAGGCGGTCAAGAAGATATACCCCAATGCTAAAACAATCGCAACGATTTCCCCTAATGATACGAGTGGATGGGATGGGGCCAAGGGAGATATCAGAGCGGCCAAAAAATTAGGGATAAAATGCGTTGCCGAGGAATATTATGAAAGGGATCAAACGGATTTCCATGCAACTCTAACCAGGATACTTTCCAAAAAACCGGATATCCTGGATTTGGCGACATCCCCCATGTCCACCGGTGGTGTTATACTTAAGCAAGCATACGAAATGGGCTACAAGGGGCCTAAGGCATGGAATGCATGCAGTATGGCTTCAGTGGCCATAAAAATTGCGGGGAAAGAGGCGGCTGAGGACCTTTTTCTTTGTGTTAACTGGAACTACATTTCGCCCAAATTTACCCTTCCTGCTCTCAGGGAAGCCATAAAGAAATATGAGGATAAATACAAAGAAGATTGGGATTATTATGGCATATGTGCATACGCAGGGGCCCAGATCGTATTTTCCAATATGCAAAAGATTCAGAGCATGGATCCTGCCAAGGTAGCTAAAGCTATGGTTGCAAATCAGCCATATGATACGTTCCTTGGCCCGGTGGTTTTTGGAAACGCAGAAGTATATGGCGTTCCTCATGCCATGCTTCATCCTTTAGTGCTGAGTCGGGTCCATAATGGGCAATTGGAAAACATGTCATTTGGCCTACATCCGGATCTGGCAAAAGTAGTCGGTGACTGGAAGTTCCCACAATAAGTCCGCGCACATAAAGTAATTTCATACGGCAATAAACCCCCTTTCAATAGGATGGCAGAAAATGGGAACACAAGAGATACTTGCAATTTTACTTAATAGTCTGATGTTAGGGATGCTATATATACTGATAGCAATGGGGTTGACTCTGGTCTATAGCATTCTCGAGATTGTGAATTTTGCGCATGGTGAGTTTTACATGCTCGGAGGGTTTACATCATATGTATTTTTTTCCCAGTTGCATGTTAATTACTTCCTTACCATGCTACTGGCATTCGTGTTGATTGGGGGATTTGCCGTAATTATAGAGAAATTGATTTTTAAGAGATACAGGGAGCAGATTCTACCTGCCTTCATGGTCTCCCTGGGATTGGTCTGGATCCTCAGTGAATCCATGCGTCTCATCTTTGGAAATTGGGACAAATCAGTGCCGGTAGCCTTTCCCGGTATAATTAAAATTGGGGGTGTATCTTTCTCTGTGGAGCGTCTGATAGTAACAATTATGGGGGCGATTTTAATTGCGTTGCTTTACGTTTTTATCAGGTGGACAAAAACAGGACGGGCAATGCGGGCAATAACCCAGGATAAAGATGCAGCTCTTCTTCAAGGAGTTAATATTGATTTTATATGCTCCATAGCATTTGGCGTCGGCTGTGGGCTTGCGGCAATAGCAGGGGTCCTGTTGGGCTCAATTTTTTATGTGAGTTCCACTATGGGAGCGCCTGTTATTATGAAGTCTTTTATCATTATTATTCTCGGTGGCTTAGGAAGCATTCCGGGATGTCTTCTTGGCGGACTGATCCTGGGCTTTATTGACAATTTTGCCAGTGTTTTCCTTACTGTACCGAAAGTAACCATTATTACTTTCGCGATGATTTTTGTGTTATTAATCTTTAGACCACGGGGATTGTTGGGACATGAATAATATAGTTTTGAGAAAGCCTTTCCCTCATTTATTCTTTATAGCGGTTGCCCTCGTTTTTCCGTTTGTATATCCTTCTGAATATGCAAAGCACGTCTTTGCCCTGATTTTCATAAAAATAATTCTCTGCATGAGTTTGCGGCAAATGCTGCTGACCGGACTATTAAATCTGTCAATTGTTTCTTTTATGGCAATCGGCGCATATTTTACAGCGGTATTGGGGACTACCATCGGGATGTCATTCTGGATTGTAATGCCTCTTTCAGGTTTGACCTGTTCTCTCATCGGTTTATTCTTTGCCTTTCCGGTTTTGAGGTTAAAAGGTGCCTATTTCTTTATCGGGACAATTTGCTTTGCTGTTTGCGTACAGACATTCTTTTCTAATTTCTATGTGGAAACTTTTGGTGGTGTACCGGGTTTCACACCTATAGATGTGCCACACATAAAATTGCCGGGTTTTGAGTTAGATTTCATGTCCCATCTTTCTTACTACTATTTGACCTTTATTATCATGTTATTATCAATTGTGATATTCTACAGGTTAGAGAACTCGCGTTTTGGCCAGTACTGGAAGGCAATTAGTTTTGCTGACAGGCTTATAGAGACTGTTGGCGTGGATTTACTTAAATCCAAGATACTTAATTTCACCATTTCCTGTTTTTTCGCGGGTATCGCGGGTAGCCTTTTCGCACCGTTAATCGGCATTATTACACCTCATGATTTTGATCTACTGTTTATGTTTTTCCTGGTAATGTTTGTAGTTGTTGGGGGTACTGATTCCTTTTGGGGCCCAATAACAGGTGTAATCGCCATTTCAATTCTTGCTGAACTTCTCAGGGATTTCGGTCAGTATGAGACAATAGGTTATGGCTTTATTCTTGTCCTGGCCCTGATCTTCATGCCCAGAGGGATTTGTGGACTTATGGAAAGATTTATCAGTTCAAAAAAAGAAGCAATAAAGTCGCCAAATTAAAGTATTATAAAATGAAAACGAATAGACAACAAAATTAAAGGAGTTGTATCATGGCATTGATGACCGGACAACAATACAAAGACAGCATAAGGGATATGAAGGTAAATCTCTATATCTTCGGTGAGAAAGTGGAAAACCAGTTGGAACATCCTATTACTGCACCGGCAATTGATGCCGTGGCCCTGACCTATGACCTCGCTAATGACCCTGACTATCAGGACAGAATAACTGCTAAGTCTCATATAACAGGTGATCGTGTAAATTATTTTACACATCTTTATCAAGGTCCTGATGATTTTTCAAAACGCCTGGATCTTATGCGGGATCTTGCCCGCCGGCATGGCATGTGCGCAGGTGCGCGCTGTGTATCGGGAAATATTGCCAATGGTCTGGATTCGGTCACCTTCGAAATGGACAAAAAATTGGGCACTAATTATCACGAAAGATTTCGATCCTATTGGGAAAGGGTTCAGCGTGAAGACCTTTCCGTAGGTGGTTATATCACAGACCCAAAAGGTGACAGAAGCAAGAGGCCCGGAGAACAGCCCAATCAAGATGCCTATATCCGTGTCGTCGAGGAAAAGAAGGACGGAATTGTTGTGCGTGGGGCCAAAGTCCTTATTTCGGGGGCATCAATAGCACATGAGGCGTTGGTTATGCCTACCCGTGGATTAAGGGAGGATGAAAAGGAATACGCGGTCGCATTTTCCATACCTACGGATACAAAAGGTTTAACCCTGCTTCATCAGCTTCCGACACCTGATTTTCGTCGGCTCACTGAGGGAGCCAAAGGGATGGATTTTGGCAATGAGCGTTATGGAGTTTATAATCTTTGTCAGATATTTTTTGATGATGTCTTTGTTCCCTGGGACAGAGTCTTCATGTGCGGCGAGTCTGAATTTACCGGTTCACTTGTCGGCAGGGTTTCGCCTACATTCCGATGCGTTACCTCTGCATGTAAGTGTGGACATCGTGATCTGCTGCTTGGTGGATCGGCGGTTATAGCGGATTACAACGGCGTGGGTAAGGCCGGACATATCCGTGAGAAACTCTCGGAGATGAGCTTTGAGAGTGAACTTTCTTATGGTTGTCTTCTGGGAGCTACACAAAGGGGTTATGTGACCGGGTCCGGTAATTTCTTTCCAGATCCTTTATATGCAAACGTGGGAAAATACCAGGCAAGCAAGGCGCTCTGGTTTTGTGCACGCATGGGGGTGGACATGTCCGGGGGCTTAGTTATGAGCATGCATACGGAAAAAGACATGAAGCATCCGGTTTTAGGCCCTCTCATCAATAAATACTTCCAGGCCAATCCGGATGTATCGACAGAAAAGAGAATGAAAATGATGCGGTTGATGGAATATCTCACGGGCATTGGAAATATCCTGGTTGCCGAATCATCCCAGGGTGGAGCGCCTACCGCGAATCAGCAGTTGGTTGTCAATGCTGAGATGAGAAAGGTGATTGAGGAGGCCAAGATCAGGGTCCTTGAACTGGCCGGAATTGAGGGATAATAAGTTCTGGGGGGTATCTGAATATGTTTAAAAAAATAGACCATATAGCCATTGCAGTCAAGGATATTGAATCGGCAATATTGTTTTTCAAAGAAAGGTACGGCTTAGAGACTACTTCTCAGGATACAGTGGGAGATACTAAGGCGGCTTTTTTACCTATCGGGGATACACGGTTAGAACTTGTGCAGGCCGTAACACCTGAGGGTGTAATAGCAAAACATATCGAAAAAAAAGGCGAAGGGATCCATCATATTGCCTTTGAAGTGGAAGATGTAGGTTCCAGTCTGGAGAAAGTCAAATCAGATGGAGTGGCATGTATTGACAAAGTGCCTCGCAAAGGCGCTCATGACTCTATGGTTGCATTCCTTCATCCAAATAGCAATTATGGGATATTGGTTGAATTAGTGCAACATCATAAAAAAGAGTAATGCTATATCGGAATGTGTTCACTCCAAATACATAATCAAGAAGGTCCTGGATAATGTTATAGCATAGGTTTATGACAATGGATCTCGGGCTAAAAAATAAAGTGGTCATGATTTCAGGAGCAAGCAAAGGCATTGGAAAGGCGATTGCAGGTGTTTTTGCAAATGAGGGGGCCAACCTGAGTATTTGTGCCAGGGACGAGGATCTCTTGATCAAAGCAGCTTGTGAACTCCAAGAGGATATGGGGATTACTGTATTGCCGGTTGTCGCCGATTTGACGCAGTTGAATGATGTTAAAAAATTTGTTTCTGCAACGGTTGATAAATTTGGTCTGGTTGATATTTTGGTAAATAATGCGGGCAGCGCTCCTGCCGGGGAATTCTTAAAGATTAAAGATGAGGAGTGGTCTGATGCCTGGACCTTGAAGTTTTTGGGATATGTCCGGTTATCCCGTGAGGTCTTTCCACACATGCGGAGCCGAAAATACGGGTGTATTATTAATATTATCGGAAACGCCGGTAAACAGCCAATGAAAAACTATATGGCAGGCGGGCATATCAATGCCGCATTGCTGAATTTCACAAAAATGCTGGCACATGAAGGAGAGCAACATGGTATCAGGGTAAACGGGATTTCGCCTGGCCCTACCAAAACAGAAAGATGGGACGATCTGGTCCTTAAGATGTCGGAAGCGTCCGGTAAAGATCCTGTTGAATGGGAAAAGGAATTTTTGATGACATTTCCATTGAGACGTCTTGCAGAGCCTGAGGAAGTTGGAAATCTGGCGGCATTCCTGGCCTCCGACAAGGCATGTTATGTACATGGCACAGTAGTTACGATAGACGGCGGCTTGACAAAGTGCATTTAAAAGGGTACCTGTTCTGGCTGTTAATGTGGGTTTATATGCTCGGAATTCTAATAATGAATGTCATCTCATCTAAATTTTTACAATCCGGATCAATAGTGCATGGATAACGAAAGCAAAAAAGTCGGCTTTATTGGTCTCGGGGCCATGGGTTTTGGTATGGCCTGCAACATTGTCAAATCCGGGTTTTCTACAACCGTTTACGATATAGATGAGAAAAAAATCCGTGCAGTTACGGATACGGGCGCTATAGCCTCTGAATCGATAAAATCTCTTGGCTGTAATAGCGATGTAGTAATAACCATGCTTCCCGATGAAGGCGCTGTAGAAAAGGTATATCTTGGAGAGGGCTGCCTCGGGGAGGTGGTTAAAAATGGCAGCATCCTGATTGATATGGGGACAACCTCAACGGGGCTTCTTGATAAAATAAGTAGACAGTATGAAAACAAGGAGATAAAGCTGTTGGGGGCGCCTGTAAGTGGAGGAGCCATAGGCGCCACGGAGGCCACGCTTACTATAATGGTCGGTGGTGACAGGAATGCTTTTGACAAATGCCAGGGTATTTTACAGTCAATGGGGAAAAAAGTGGTCTATGCAGGGCCCCTGGGGTCTGCAACCGTAGTCAAACTGGTGAATAACCTCCTTCTTTTCGTAAAATGTGCGGCCATTGCCGAAGGGTTTGTCCTGGGAGTCAAAGCCGGTGTATCCACAGATGTCCTTTACGATCTTATTTCATCCAGCAGCGGAACAGACTGGGCACTTGAGACAATATTTTCCAGGTACGCCTTTTGCGGCAAATTTACACCGCCCAGTTTTGCATTGGCTGGTGTGCTTAAAGACTTAGGCCTTGCGCGGAAAATGGCAAGAGAATTAAATGTTCCCACCGTGCTGGCGGACCTTAGCTATGAGCTATTTGAAAAGGCGGTTGATTCGGGAAAAGGTGATATGGATTTTTCCGCTATTATATCTGTTCTTGAAGAGGAAGTAGGTGTGAAAGTGAGATTTGGCGATCTAAAAGAGGCGAATTCTCAGAGTTGATTTCTACTGTCTGAAAAATGAAAAAAGTCTTTTTTTCTTGTCAAGATATTGAATGTATGTCATTAGATGCTGACTCGTATTATATTTAGGAATCAAATTAAAGGAGACAAAAGAGAGCAATGAGCACGGACAGTCCCCTAAAAGACAAAATTATCCTGGTTGTCGATGATGAGCCTGATGTCCTTGAAACAGTGGAGGAAGATCTCGACATGTGCCTGCTCCACAAGGCCGATAATTATAATACTGCCATTCAATACCTGATTAGTTACACCTATGATATTGTTATCCTTGATATTATGGGTGTCAATGGTTTTGAACTTTTGAAAACCTCTGTCGAAAGAGGATTTCCCACGGTTATGCTGACAGCCCACGCTTTGACGCCGGATGCCTTGAAGAAATCGATAAAACTGGGAGCTGTTACATTCCTGCCCAAGGACAAAATGCCGGAACTCAGATCCTACCTGGAAGATGTGGTTTTAGGGGAAGGTAAACCGATCTGGCAGAAGCTTTTCGATAAAATGGGCGAATACTTCAACAAGCGGTTTGGCCCCGATTGGAAAGAAAAGGACAAATTTTTTAAAGAGTTTGAAGAAGATCTAAAACAGAACTCACAATAAGAAACCCTCGTTCAACAATCAAGAACCCTTGAATATATCAGGGAGGCTTAACCTGCCGGGAGGAATTACTTCCGCTTTTCCATTTCCCGCTCATCCGAAAATCTGGGACCTTCTTCCAGGCGGTCACTGAAAACTATTTCATTAAAATTCAGAAGTGTAGCCTTCCTGAGGGCATGGCGAAGGCTTTCTGTTTTTGACCGTGCCCCTGATGTATCCTTTAGGGTCAAGGTCAGTCTGTCGGCCCCCTTTTCCGAACGGATTGTTAGTCTGAACCCGGTTCCTATCCCGTGCTCCTCTATAATGGTTTTGATCTGGGACGGATAGAGCTTGACTCCCTTTACCTTGAGCATCTCGTCTGTTCGACCTGAGATACCCCTGGGCATTGTCATGTACCTGCCGCATTTGCAGGGAGTTTCCACCAGTTCTGCAAGATCACCCGTTCTGTATCGAAGGAGCGGCTGGGCCTCCTTTTTCATATGTGTCAGCACCAGTTCGCCAATGTGTCCGTTTTCAAGTGTCTTTCCTGTCTCGGGATCGATGATCTCGGCATAAACAAATTCATCCATGATGTGAAGCCCTGTTTCCATGGCGCAGTTGCGGGCAATGGGAATACATTCGCTCATGCTGTATGAGTCGATGATAACCAGTTCCTGGCCCAATGCCTGACGGATCCTGTCCTTATAGCCCGGCACTGAGGTCAAGGGCTCACCGCCGGCAAACAGAATCCTGATCCTGTTCATGCCCGAGGAGGCAAGTTTAAGGGCAAAGCTCGGGTTGGCCACGAGCACGGTAACATTATGCCGGTTGATGATATCCACTGCCCTGGATGTCTCGCCGGGCCCTAAGGGTATTACCTTTGCGCCATAAGTCTCAATCTGGCCCTGGTAGAATAGTCCTGCAATGAAGAGGTGGTAGCCAAAAGTAACGGCGCAGACATCGTTGCGGGTAACCCCTGCTGCCTCCAGCGATCGATGGCAGACCTGGTGCATAAATTCCAGGTCTTTGGCAGTGTGAAAGATGGGCAACAGATGATCTCCCGAAGGTGTGAGATTTATTCGAACCACACCGGGGGGAAAGAAAGAACCGTAAGGGGGATTGTTCCGGTCCATCTCTTTCACAAATTCCCCATGTGTGGTAAACGGGACACCTTCAAAGTCTTTTAAAGAGAGGATGTCCCGGGGGCTAATGCCTGCCCTGTCCATTTTTTTACGATAAAAATCAAGTGTATATAGATAGCCGAGCTGTTTTTTGAGACCTTCCGGCAGTTTCTTTTCATCCATTAGTCTCCCTCTTTTTCAATAATACCAAGGCTGTCGCCTCTCTGGCAGCACAGTTCAATTTTTTCGGCCAGTTCTTCCGGGACGACCCCCGGCATTTCATGGTTGGGTCCCTCCATCACTCTGATCAGCTTGTCCAGTATAGCCTTTCGATCAATTGGCGTCTCCATAAGGGCATTTTCGATCTCATGCACGGGAGAGGACGGCCGGAGAGGGCTGGCGTGAATAGATCCGGTAATAATTATGCGCCATATTATGCGGCCCTTTATGAAACATATGATCCTTATCAACGGTCCACCGGAGATCTTGTACACTAATTGTCTGCGTTGAATCCCGTCAGGAAGTGGATCAAGACGTTTTTCGGATCGGTCCATAAGAAAATCCTCAGAGGTATATTCATCCTCGAATTTCTTGAAATAATCCAGTTCTTGCTGGCACAGGTCTCCCTGACTCAGCTCCACGCCGAATGTCTTTTCCATCTGTGTAACATATACCTGTTTGACTTCCCGTATCTCCACTTTCCTGCCCACGATGTTATCCAGACATGTCACCCTTTCCTGAATGCTTTTTGCCTGCTTATCACGGAATTTTTCCGGGGGTGGGGTGATGATTGATGCCATCAGGTCGAGATCGGGCCGGTGTATCTGAATGCCTGAACCCATTTGAATGGCCTGATTGTCATAGAAGCAAGATGAGGGCCCGATCTTACGCCAAACACCGTCGGTGTCTCTGGCTTCCAGGTCGTTTAATGGCCTGAACCGAACCTCAATGTCAAAGCGTTCGCTCAGGCCGTGCGCAATGCCTGAAAGCGTTTTGGTAAACATTCCTTCCACTGTGGATGGTATACCATGGCTGCCCCTTGTTGCATGGATAAAGGCAAAGATATATCCCGTATCCCCAAAAATAGGACCCCCGCTCGAAATAACACGGTAGACCGGTATGTCTCTCTGCCTGCAGAATTTAAGGTCAATGTCCTTGTCCGGGTCATTGAAAAAATTCAGGATAACGCTCGGCCTGGGAAAGCTACAGAAGCTCAATGTGTCGGGTACAATACCTTCGCTTACAGCCTTCAACAGGGTGGGCCGGAACACTGCCGTCTGGGCATACGTCAGCCAATCCACCTCAAGAAAGCGCCATCTCTGTTTGGTATGCTGATCCACTTTTGCCACCGATTGTCATGTTGTTTTAGTGTTTGAGCATGTCTTTCTTGCATAGATTTTTTTATTTTCCGGGAAAGACAATTTTTTGCAAAAAATCCGTAAGGCTCTCAATTTTTTCAAGATGCGAAATAATCTGCCAGGTTTCTTCCATGTCCTCCGGGGTTAGAACGCTTTTTGTGTACTTGCGGTAGAGATCCTTGAACTGGTCCTGAGTCAGTGGGAACTGTGGCGCACCCAAGGCCTGTTCCTTTTCATTAACAACCTGTTCTCCGTTGCTCAACGAAACGGTGATGGTGGCCACGCCACTCATGAATTCGGCGGGCCAGTCAGGGTGGTTGGTTACCGATACTTTTGGCCATGCATCCCGGAATCGATTGTCAGACAGTTTTTCAGGAGTAAAGTGATGACTGTCAATGTCACCATCAAGCATTAATGCTGCCATTATGTGTTGAAAACTGAACCTGGCGTCCTCGCTATCCTTTGGTTGCGGACGATTACACGTATAGTCCACCGGTCCCACGTCAATCTCCACCCGTTCTATGTCCTCATAAGATATTTTGTGTTCAGCCAGGATGTCGAACATCATGTCTATATGACGGTGAGTCAGGAAACAGCAGGGATATTTTTTGACCCATATCTCGTGCACCCGCCAGTCGGAACTGCCAAGACCCTGCACGATTTTTTGGGTATCTATTTCATGCTCGTGCCCTGCATAGAGGTCCAGCAGCCATTTTTCGATGTTCGGGTTTCCGGTCATATCTTTTTGGGCAAATAAGGCGGCCATCAGCCCGTCCTTGCACGCTCCGGCAGATTCGATGTAGTGGGCGTCACTACCGAAGTTGACAATAAAACCGCTTGCCCTTCCAATGGCGATCCCAATAGCCCGTTTCAGTTGTTCGGCATTGAGTTTAAGGGCCTTTCCCGCAGTTACTGCTGCACCAATTACCCCATAGAAAGGAAGATCGGTATAACCTTTAAAAGAAAGGGGAAACATGCCCACCCTATTCATAATCTCCAGACCCAGGGCCGAGGCTGTAATGACCTCCTTGCCCGTAAGCCCGAATTTTTCGGCCATGGGGAATATTACGGGAAAGACGGTAATATCGCTGGTGGCGGAAGGGAACTGGTCATCTTCCAGTTCTGCGGCATGTGAAGTGATGCCATTGACAAAGACCGCGTCCTCAAGCTCACAGCGAAACCCTGCCCCAATCACGCCGACCTCTGCCGGACCCTGCTTCGACCGGGCATAATCTGCGGTTTTAGTCCCTGCCTGCGTGGTGGAACCGGTCAGCATTGCGGCAATAATCTTGGAAGAGAGATGCTTTACAAAAGAAACCGTCTCTTCCGGGATATCATCAAAGGTTGTTTCGGTTACGAATTCGGCGATTTGATCTGCTATGGCCATGATAATTTCCTCCGTATAATCAAAGTCTTTGGGAATATGGTTAAGAATGATAAAGATATATATGGTCCGTAAGGCCCCTATTGCACAATACTCCATTAACGCAATTGTCGTGCCACTAAAATTTTGATTGAATTATCAAATGGTTAAATCATCCATGCCCCTTCGGATTAATTTTCGCGAAATATTATGTATACTTTTTAGACGAAGCATACATATTAACTCAATCAGACGTAATTTTTGAAAGAGTTCGGGCTTAAGTCATTTTCATAGGAGGAGACTTTGCCTTTAAGAAATAGATCAGGTCTAAGTCCAGAACTTATTGAAACCTTACAATAAAACCGGCCGCATTCCCTGAACAGGTCTTGCCGCCTTCTATAAACAAGCAAGCCAATCTATTTTCATAATCATAGGAAATGATTAGCTTGGGAAAATAGGTGTTTACCAAGTAAACAGTCAATTGGGAAGCGTCTCCTTTTCTATACCTTCTCCCGTAAAATTAGCAATAAAAAAGAACGGTTATGTTTTATGGCATGTATATTGCTGAATAGTATCTTAAGATTTTTCGAGACCACGCGTAAACGCACATTGAAATTATGAGAGGTATTTTGAAATGGATTTTACTATACCTGAAGATCTCAGGATGATGCAGGAGACAGTTAGAAGGTTTGTGGAGAAGGACCTTGAACCGATTTCACGGCAGGTTGAGGAGGAAGGGCACATCCCTGAGGAGATTGTCCAAAAGATGCGGGAGTTGGGACTCTTTGGTCTCCCGATCCCTGAAGAATACGGAGGTCTGGGGCTGAGTACCTTGGGCGAGATCCTCGTATATGAAGAACTGACCAAAACCAATGCCTGTTTTCGATCCAGAATAGGTACCAGCAACGGGATCGGTTCCATGGGAATTCTCATGGACGGAACAGAAGAGCAAAAGCAGAAATATCTACCCCGGATAGCCTCAGGGGAATGGACTGCCTCCTTTGCCCTGTCCGAACCCGAAGCAGGCTCTGATGCGGCCAATATCAAGACCGAGGCGGTATTAAACAACGATCACTGGGTGCTTAATGGTATGAAGCACTTCATTACCAACGGGGACATTGCCCATGTCTTTACAACCATGGTTGTGACAGATAAGAGCAAGGGGAGCCGGGGCGGCATTACCGCCTTCATTATTGAGAAGGATATGCCCGGATTTTCTGTGGGCACAATCGAAAAGAAGATGGGCTTGAGTGGTTCCAATAGCAGTGAGCTGATTTTTGATAACTGCATTGTCCCGAAAGAGAACGTAATCGGAGGCGATGCCATGATTGGCCATGGATTCAAAACCGCCATGCGTGTTCTGGACAAGGGGAGGTTGACCATGGGGGCATGCGCATTAGGCGCATCTCAAAAACTTCTCGATATGTGTGTTGACTATGCAAAGCAAAGGGTGCAGTTCGGCAAGCCCATAGGGCAATTCCAGATGGTCCAGGCCATGTTGGCCGATATGGCAACTGAAATATATGCAGCGCGCCAGATGCTGTATCATGCAGCATGGCTCAGGGACCAGGGAAAAAGAATCACCCGTGAAGCAGCAATGGTGAAGCTTTTTTGCACGGAAATGGGCAGCCGGATAGCTGACAAGGCAATACAGATATTCGGCGGCATGGGCTATATGAAGGAACTGCCTGT